>NZ_SOFZ01000033.1:0-155310 GCF_004402435.1 Cryobacterium sp. TMB1-7 | reverse complement strand
CGGCATCGCCACCATCACCGTCAACACCAAGTAACACCCCCGCACCACACGAAAAACGGCCGAGCACCAGCTCGGCCGTTTTTTCGCGCCACAAGCACCCCGCACCCCGTGCCCAGACCGCGAAAGCGGGCCGTACCCGTGAACGGGGCTCTGAGGGGCTACACGACGATATGTGCCTCCGGGTAGATTCCCGGGAAAAGTCGCCTACCCTCGACAGGGGGTCGCATCGGCCGCCGACCGACATGACTGGGTACGAATGGGAGAACGCTCGACCATGACCGCCCCCACCACAACACTTCGCCGCGCACCGATTCGTACCATGCGCATCCCGGTCCGCTCGTCGGGGCGTGACGCCCTGCTCGTCGGGCTGTTCGGCACCCTGCTGACGCTGGCCTGGTCGTGGCAGCCCTCTCTCTGGTTCGACGAGGCGGCGACGGTTTCCGCCACCATGCGTAGCTGGCCGGAGCTGGGCCGGATGCTGGTGAGCATCGATGCCGTGCACGGTCTGTACTACGCCGGAATGCACCTCTGGCTCGACCTCGTGGGCTACTCGCCGTTCGCGCTGCGCCTGCCGAGCGCCGTCTGCGTCGGGGTCGCTGCAGCGCTGACGGTCATTCTGGTTCGCTCTCGGGCCGGCCGTCGCGCCGCGATACTCGCCGGCGTCGCCTTCTGCCTGCTGCCCAGGGTGACATGGATGGGCGCCGAGGGCCGGTCGTATGCGCTGACCGCCGCACTCGCGGTGGCGCTGACCCTGATCTTCCTCGCCGCGTGGCGCCGCGGGCCGGCGCCGCGGCGCATCCGCGTGCTCTGGTGGACGCTCTACGGCGCGGTCGCCGTTGTCTCCACCGTCACCTTCATCTACCTCGCCTTCCTGGTCGGCGCCCACGGGCTGACCGCGCTGTGGACGGTGTGGGCCGGCCGGCGGCGGAACCGGGCCGCCCGCGCATCGCTGTTCGGCTGGATCGTCGCCTCGCTCGCCGCCGGGGCGCTCTTGGTGCCGTTTGCCCTGGCCGTGGTAGGGCAGTCCGGCCAGGTGAGCTGGATCGCCCCGATCAGCTGGGGCAGTTGGAACGGCGTCTTCGTCACCCAGTGGTTCTACCTGAACCGGCCGTTCGCGGTGGCGGGTTGGGCCCTGATGGTTGTCGGCGTCGTCGCCCTGGTCGTCGCGGCCCGCCGGACCAGGGCCACCGGTTTCGCGCTGTCGCGGGAGCAGTCCCGAAATCCGTCGCTACTGGCGATCGCGGTACCGTGGCTGGTCGTGCCCACACTCGGGGTCATCGTCGCGTCGGCGATGGCGACGCCGCTGTACTCCCCTCGCTACCTCACGTTCAGCGCGCCGGCGGTGGCCATCCTGATCGGGGTGGCGCTCGACCTGCTGCGGCGCCGCTGGCTGATCGTCACCGCCCTCGTCGCATTGGCCGGTCTGGCCGCTCCGCAGTTCGTCGCACAGCGACAGCCGGAGGCCAAGCAGAATTCGTCCTGGAGCGAGGTCGCCGACCTCATCAGCACAGAGCGGGCCGCGCGTCCCGACGACACTGCCGCCATCATCTACGGGCCGGTGCGCCAGCATCCGGCGGCGACAACCCGGGTGATCGCGTATTCGTATCCGGATGCGTTCGAGGGGCTGATCGACGTGAAGCTGAAAACCCCGGCCGCCCAGACCGGCGGGCTGTGGGAGACCCGGTACCCGCTGGATGCCGTGACCGACCGGTTCGACGGCGTCGACGCGGTCTGGTTGGTGACGAGCGACAAGCAGGACTGGCGCCCGAGCGTCACCGCCAAGCTCGGCACGCTCGGCTATGCCCTCGACGAGGAATGGGGCCTGACCGGCGTCAACGTTCTGCGCTACGTGCGCTGACCGTTCCTGAGCGCGGCGGGGATGCGGGTCAGCGCGCCCCGCCACCGGTCGAGCGCGCCCGGACCGGCGCGTCGCACCGACACGACCACGATCAGCACCAGCGCGATGCCCAGCGAGACCCTGCTGACCGTGAGCGTGGGCACCAGCAGACGCACGGTCAGGGCGAGCGGAATCGCCAACCACTCCCACCGACCGCTGAGCGCGATGAACGGCAACAGCAGCAGCGCGTACCAGGGGTACCGGGGGCTGAGCACCAGAAGGGTGCCGCCGATCATCACGAGCTGGCCGAGCCAGGGACGCTCGGGGTCGGTCTTCCAGATGGTCAACGCGGCCAGACCGGCCAGCAGGATCGCCGCGACGACGATGGCCGATCCGCCCGGCGCGATCAGGGAGACCAACGCGAATCTGGACCCGTCCTCGTAGCCCTCCTCGGTGAGGTAGCCGGGCAGGTAACCGAGCACGCCGATGCCGGTGGCCAGCACATACGGCAGATACAGAAGCGCGAAGGTCACGATCGCCGCGACGACGACCTTCCAGCCCTGTCGTTTGAGCATGGCAGGCGCGGCGATGGCCGGGATCAGCTTGACCCCGATGGCCATCCCGAGCAGAATGCCGCCGCGGACATACTTCGCGCTGCTGACCCAGAACGCGGCGGCGACGACGAAGGCCACCCCCAGCAGATCCACGTGCGAATTGGTGACGCCCTCGGTCGCGACCAGGGGGCACCAGGCCCACACCGCCGCATAGCGCTGGTCGATGCCGCGGCGGCGCATGCCGACCAGCAGCATCCCGGTGATGCCGACGCTCAGCAGCAGACCGGTCAGCTGCAGCGGCCAATAGCCCGCGTCCGCCCCGACGACGGCCCGAACGGCGGCGAAATAGATTTCGGCGGCCGGCGGATAGATGGTGGGCACCGTCGTCCGGTTCAGCGCCGAGCAGAGCGGCAGGCCGGCACCCCGGTCCACGGTCTCTATTCGTTCGCCCACGCAGTCCGGCCCGCCGGCGCCGGACACCGGCGCCGGGAACAGCCAGTCCGGCCGCAGCTCGTCGAGTCTGTCGTCGGCGGGCACATAGGCGTACGGCGAGATGCCGGCGTTTTGCACGATGCCGTCCCACGCGTAGCGCGCGGAGTCGGTGCTGGTGTTCGGCGGGCCGACCATCGCGGCCCCACCGATCAACACGGATCCGGCGAGCACGAGCACCACGACGGCCCGGCCCCGCACCCTCCGCAGGACCACCAAGGCCGCGGCGAAAAACAGCCAGAGCACAACGGTGCCCAGCAACAGAGGCACGGTGTCCCGGTGCGGCCTGAACAGGTCGAAAGCCAGCACGATACCCGCCGTGAGGGCAGCGCTGGCGGCCAAGAGGACCGAGACAATGGCAATACGCACCCTGCCATCCTCCCGCACCCGTCGACGGGCGCCCCGACGGGCTGGTGGCGGCGTCATTGAACCGTAAGGATTACCGAGGCTCCCGGCGTCGATGAGGTGGTGGAATGGACTATGCGCCGATTGATGTACGAGGCTAGGGCCCAGCTCGCCTCTCCGGTGCGAAACCCGCGGATGGCCACCGTCATCGGCCGCCTCCTCGGACTGGCCTTCCTGCTCTGCTTCGGCACCGGCCTGTACAGCCATTTCCTGCAGCAGCCACTGCCGTGGATGACCTTCCCCACCCGACCTGTCGGCCTCTATCAGGTCAGCCAGGGCACCCACATCATCGCCGGGATCGCCTGCTTCCCGCTGCTGCTGGCCAAGCTCTATGTGGTTTTCCCGCAACTGTTCCAGTACCCGCCGGTCACCTCGTTCGCCAACTTCCTCGAGCGGGCATCGATCGCGCTCTTCGTGGGCGCCTCACTGGTGGAGATCACGATCGGCCTGCTCAACACGTACCAGTGGTACCCGTTCCCGTTCCCGTTCAAGCAGGTGCACTTCGCGCTGGCCTTCGTGATCGTCGGCTCGCTTCTGGTGCACATCGGCGTGAAACTGCCGCTGATCGCGGCGCACTGGCGAGCCGAACCGGCTCCCGGACCCGAAGAACGCCACCCCGTCGACACCGTCGAGGCAACGTCAGCCGATGACGAGGGGTTGTCTCGCACTCGCGGCCTCACCGGACGGGTGCTCGCCTACATCGACAGCACCCCGGAGCTCCCCGCCCGCACCAGCCGCCGCGGGTTCCTGGCCACCGTGGCGCTGGCCGTCGCGGCCGTCGTCGGGCTCACGGCCGGCCAGACCTTCGCGCCGCTGGACGCCGTAAACGTGTTCGGACCGCGCAAGAAGGGCGTCGGCCAGCAGGGCGTGCCCGTCAACCGCACTTCGGCGCAGGCCAAGGTGGCCACGGCGGCCCTGTCGGCCGACTGGGTACTCACCCTGGCGGTCGGCGACACCGAACGTTCGTTCAGTCGGGCCGACCTGGCCGCACTCCCGCAGACCGATGTCGACCTGCCCATCGCCTGCGTGGAGGGGTGGAGCCAGATGGCCGCCTGGCGGGGTGTGCGCCTGCGTGACCTCGTCGACGCTGCCGGCGGCTCCCCCGAGTCCGACCTCAGGCTGATCAGCCTGGAGCAGCGCGGCGGCTTCAAACAGACCGAAATGGGCAGCGAGTACGTGCGTGACCCGCTCACCCTGGTCGCCCTCGAGTTGAACGGCGAGATCCTCGACCTCGAGCACGGCTATCCGGCGCGCATGATCGCGCCGGGCCGGCCCGGCGTTCTTCAGACCAAGTGGCTCAGCCGGATCGAGGCGATCGACGCATGATGACAACATCATCCCCGGCCCTGCCATCGAGCCGGATGCGGGCGGCGCGAGTGGTTCTCGTCGTCGTCGGTGCGCTCGGACTCGCCTTCGGCGGGTACCTGATGGTCGACACCGTCGCTCTGCGGCGGCTGCCGGGAGTCGCTCTCTGGATCGGCGCGGCCATCGTGCTGCACGACGCCGTGATCTCGCCTCTGGTCTTCGGGCTCGGAGTCCTCACCCGGCGCGCCGGGCACCGGCTGGCCGGCGCCATCATCGTGACCGTTCAGGCCGCCATCGTGCTCGGGTCACTGATGACGCTCATCGTGCTGCCGGCCATTGCCGCGCAAGGCCTGGGGCCCAAGAACCCCACCATCCTGCCGTTGGACTACGCGCGGAACCTGGGCCTGTTCTGGCTCACGCTCGCCGTGGCCAGCGCCCTGATCTCCGTATGGCTCTACGTGCGCACCAGGCGGGCGAACCAGCGGCCGTCGCGGATCCAGTCCTGATCCACCCGGAACCCCGCCTCTTCGGCGCGCGCCCGGAGCGGCACGATACCGATCTCGGCCCACGGGAACACGCCACTGCTGCGGCCCTGGGCGTCTTCGAGGGTGCCCTCGAAGGCATGGTCGCGATCGGGATCCTGGCTGACCTCGACCACGAGCGCGCCGTCTGCGGCGAGAAGTTCGGCGCACCGGGCCAGCAGCGCCCCGGCGTCGCCGCCGATGCCGATGTTCCCGTCCAGGAGCAAGGCCGTGCCCCAGCCGCCCTCGAGCGGCATCGGGGCGAAGACCGAACTGTTGAGCACCGTGAGGCCCGCCTCCGTGGCAATGCGCACCGCGGTCGGGGATACGTCAACACCGAGGGCCGACAAGCCCAGGTCCATGGCCGCCCGAACCATCCGGCCCGGGCCGCAGCCGATATCGAGCACCGGCCCGGCGGCGCCGGTCAGCACGTCGAGGTCGGTGGCGTCGGCGCCCGCGCTCCAGCGGCCGGCATCCATCGGAGCCGCCGCCGGGGCCTGCGCCGCGGTGTTGCGCAGGTACAGCACCGCGGATTCGTCGCGCAGTGCGGCAGCGTATGGTTCGGTGCCGCCGGAGCCGAACGTGGGGTCCGCCTCGAGACCGGCGCGGCCGGCGAGGAGCGTCATCGGGTCACCTCGCTCAGCTGGAGTGCGCCGAAGCCGGCCAGTGCAAGCGCGAACCGGCTGTGCGGGGCGAGAGCGGCCACCACGTAGGCGTCCTCGATGTGATCCACGTCGGTGAGGGTCGGCAACAGGCGCACCCGAAGCCCCGCGGCTCGGAGCCGGGCGAGCTGGTGCATGCCGGTGTCACTCTGGGACATCGGCACGCCGCGGATCAGGTCGCCGTCGGGGTGACGCAGGCCGAGGGCCCAGAATCCACCGTCGGCGGCGGGGCCGAACCAGGCGTCGACGTCGTCGGGCCAGTCCTCGAACAGCGGGGCGAGCACGTCGGCGGTCACCTGGGGGGTGTCCATGCCGATCAGCACGGCAGGTCCGGTGCAGCCGTCGAATATCGCGCCGAGGCGTTCGTCGAGGCCACCGGCCACCTGGGGCAGGATGTCGTAGCCGGCGGCGGCGGCGGGCGCCACCGCACCGTCGAACGCAAGCACCCGACGTGTGGCGGGCAGCGCGGCGACAGCGGCGAGGGTGTCGTTGAGACTGGCGGAGGCCAGCTCCGCGGCCTGCTCGAGGCTGAGCGGCGGGTGCAGCCGGGTCTTCACCTTGCCGGGCAGGCATTCCTTGGCTATGACGATCAGGGTGGTCATCGTCTGGCCTCCTTCAGGAGCCGCGACATATCGGTGATCGCCGTGAGGGTGCCGCGCACTGTGCCGGTGACCTTGCTGCGGCCGACCCTGGGAGCGTACGGGGTATCGACCTCGCGGATGCGCCAACCTCGTGCGGCGGCCTTGAGGAAGACCTCCAGCGGGTAGCCGCTGCGCCGGTCCTGAAGGTCGAGGGACAGCAGGTCGTCTCTCCGGGCGGCCCGCATCGGGCCCAAGTCGTAAATGTTCACACCTGTTGTTCGGCGCAGTCGCCAAGAAAGAGTGGAATTGGCTATCCGGGCGTGCACGGGCCACGATCCGGCTGTCGTCGGACGGCGCCGGCCGAGCACCAGATCGGCTTCGCCGGCTCGCACCGGGTCAACCACGAGTGGCAGGTCGCGTGGATCCATCGACGCGTCGGCGTCGCAGAACGCCACGATGGGAGCGGTCGCCCTCAACAGCCCGGCGTGCGCGGCCGCACCGAACCCCCGACGGGCCTCGGTCACGACCAGGGCCCCGGCCGCCTCGGCGATGCGCGCCGAGTCATCCGTCGAGCCGTTGTCGACAACGATCGCCCGGTACCCCTCCGGCAGCCGGGCCAGCAGCCAGGGCAGCGCCCCCGCCTCGTTCAGGCACGGCATCACGACATCGACCAGGTTTTCGCTCACCCCTCGACCCTAGGTCGGGGGGCGTGCCGACACTCCGCAGCAAACGTTACGGACTGGGGAAATATCTGTGGCAGAGCCGCCGCGGAGCCGGAGCGCCTATCCTTCAAGGGTGAACCCCTCGCCGACGACCGGGCCCCCCGACACTCAACGCCGCATTCTGGTCATCGATGACGACCCGACGGTCTCCGAAATCGTCTGCCGCTACCTGGTGGCGGCAGGATTCGTTGCGGATCGGGCACCGGACGGGCGCCTCGGCCTCCGCCAGGCCGAGGCCCAGCGCCCCGACCTCGTGGTGCTGGACCGAATGCTGCCCCTGCTGGACGGCATCGAGGTCTGCCGCCGCATCAAGACCACTTGGGCGATTCCCGTGATCATGCTGACCGCGCTCAACCAAGAGGAGGACCGGATCGAAGGGCTGGAGGCCGGCGCCGACGACTACCTCGCCAAGCCTTTCTCACCCCGCGAACTCGTGCTGCGCGTGCAGTCTGTGTTGCGCCGCACTGTCGCCGAACCGGCCCGCGGCGGGACCGTCGAGGCGGGACCGTTCACGTTGGACCTGGCGGCGCACGAGGTGCGGATGCACGGTGCCGCGCTGGTGCTCACGGCCAGGGAGTTCGATTTGCTCGCGCATCTGATCGGTCGTCCGCACCGGGCGCTGAGCCGGGAGGAGCTGCTCAAGTCGGTTTGGGGCTGGGACTTCGGCGACCTGTCCACCGTGACGGTGCACGTGCGCCGGTTGCGGGAGAAGATCGAGGCCGACCCGACCCGTCCCCAGCTTTTGAAAACAGTGTGGGGGGTCGGCTACAGGTTCGACCCCGAGCCCCTGGCCGCCGGCCGGGCCGGCGATCTGGACCCGGGAGTCCTCCGATGACGGTTCCCGGGCTGGTGAGTGTGCTCGTCATCGCACTGGCCTGCGCTCTCATCGTGGGCACCCTTGGCCTGATCAGCCTGCGCCTGCTCGCCAGATACTCGCTCGTGTTGCAGCTGGTGGTGGTGGCCCTGGCCACGATCGTGTCGGTGGTCAGCGGGATGGCCGCGGCCGCGTCGCTGATGTACGTGTCAGATCACGACCTGACGGTGTTCTACTTCGTCGCCGGGGTGGCGGGGAGCGTCTCGTTGCTGATGGCGGGTCTGTTGGGACGGTGGATCGCGCGGGACAGCCGGCACCTCACTCTGGCGGCGGCGAGCCTGGGCCGGGGCGAGCCCGTCACGTCCGCGGAGCGGCACAGCAATACCGAATTCGCGGCTCTGGCCGAGCAGTTGACCGCGACCGGGGAACGGTTGCGGGAATCCAGGGACCGTGAGGGCAAGATCGAGTCGGCCCGTCGGGAGCTGGTCGCGTGGATATCCCACGACCTGCGCACGCCGTTGGCCGGCATCCGGGCGATGGCCGAGGCCCTGGAGGATGACATGGTCGAGGATCCCATCCGATACTACGTTCAGATCCGCGGCCAGGTGGACCGGTTGAACGGCATGGTCGATGACCTCTTCGAGCTGTCCAGGATCACGTCGGGCACCCTCCGGCTGAACCTGGCGCGGGTTGCGCTCTACGACCTGATCAGCGACACCGTGGCCGACCTCAGTCCCGTCGCGCGGGCAAAATCGCTTGACCTGCGCTTCGAGGGCGCCATGGGCCTGACGATCCTGGCCGACCCGCGCGAGCTGGCCAGGGCCGTCGGCAACCTGGTGATGAACGCGGTGCAACAGTCGGCGCCCGGCGGCACCATCGTGGTGTCGGTCACCGAACACACCGACGGGCGCGCCGTCATCTCGGTGCAGGATTCGGCCGGCGGCATCGACCCTGCGGACCTCGAGCGGGTGTTCGAGCCCGGTTGGCGGGGCACCGAACCGCGCACACCTGAGGCCGAGTCGGCGAGCCAGGGCCGCGCGGGACTCGGCCTGGCCATCGTGGACGGTATCGTGGCGGCACACCACGGCGAGGTCACCGTGCAGAACACGCCGGGCGGATGCCGGTTCGACGTGCTGCTTCCCCCGCACCCCGGGCCTGCCGGGGTGTGATCCCGGACGCGGGCGCCCGGCCGCAGGAGTCAGACCACGGCCGCCCGCAGCGGGGCCGTGGCGAATTCGCGCATCCCCTCGTCGAAGCTCACCGACGGCGTCCAGCCGAGTTCGGTGCGCATCCGCTCTGACGACGCCGTGATGTGCCGCACGTCGCCGAGACGGTATTCACCGGTGACGACGGGGGCCGGCCCGTCGGCGGCCGTGCTCAGGGCCTCGGCCATGTCACCGATGGTGTGCACGGTGCCGCTGCCGACGTTGAACGGGCGGAAGGTTCCGGCCGGGGCGGTGCCGCTCCAGTCGATCGCGGCGAGGTTGGCCGAGGCGATGTCGCGCACGTGCACGAAGTCGCGGCGTTGGCGGCCGTCCTCGAAAACCGTGGGGGCCTCGCCGCGTTGCAGGGCGGACCTGAACAGGGACGCAACCCCGGCGTACGGCGTGTTCTGCGGCATCCCCGGGCCGTAGACGTTGTGGTACCGAAGCGCTGCTGCGCGGCCGGTGGTGCTGCGACTCCAGGCCGTTGCGAGGTATTCCTGGCCGAGCTTGCTGCTCGCGTAGACGTTGCGGGGGTCCAGGGGGTCGTCTTCAGCCACCAGCGCGGGTTCCAGCGGTTCCCCGGTGGCGGCGTCGGTCGGATCGAAGAGGCCGGCGTCGAGGTCCGCGGCGCGGCGCGGGCCCGGCCGGGCCACCCCGTTGGCGCTGCGGTAGCTGCCCTCGCCGTAGACGACCATCGAGGAGGCCAGGACCAGCCTGTCGATCCCCGCCGCGGCCATCCCCGCCAGCAGCACCGCGGTACCGAGTTCGTTGCTGTGCACGTAGTCGGGCGCATCGGAGAAGTCGACGCCGAGACCCACCTTGGCAGCCTGATGGCAGACCACGTCGATGCCGCGCAACGCGTGCGCGACGACCGCAGTGTCTGTGACGTCACCGACCACGAACTCCACTCGGGGATCGACCGCGGGCAGTCCGCCGTGCACGTCACGGCGGAGGGAGTCGAGTACCCGCACCCGCCAGCCACGCGTGAGGGCTTCATCGACGATTGCCCCGCCGATGAAGCCGGCGCCGCCGGTGACGAGGAGGTGGCGGCCGCTCTGGCGTCTAGCGCCCGGTGCGTTGCTGGTCTGGGTCACGGCGGGCTCCTTGGAGGACGGGGGTCAGTGCGAGTAAACCGGGATGGCGGCGGCCAGCGGCCCGATCGGGCTGAGAGTGAACGACGCGGACTGGCCGTCACCGGTGTACCGGACCGACGCCGCGATGCCCGTTCCGCCGGTAACCACGTGGCTTTGGGATCCGGCCAGTGCCACCACGACGGATTGGCCGGCGGCCACGCTCACGTCGATGACCGACCCGGTTTCGGAGGTGATGGTCAGGTCGGTGTCCGCACCTGAGGTGTTGGCCAGGTGCAGGGCCGGCGACGGACCGTCGGCGACACTGACCAGGAAGTCGCCGTCCTGGGGCGCGGCCGCGGCGGACCAGGCGAAGTCGGCGGCGGCGCTTCCGGCCGTCGTGGTGACGGCCGCGGCGACCAGCGGCTGGTCGGCGTTCAGCTTGACCGTGTAATTGCCGGCGACGACTCCGCTCAACGGGATCTCGGTGGCGATGCCGGCCTGAATTTCGATCTCGAGGGAGGTCCCTGTCGACGCGCCGTCCTCGCTTTGCACACCGACGCTGACGGTTGCGTCAGTGTCGCCGGGAACCAGCACGCGCACCGACGGGGTGTCGTCGGACACGGCACCGACATCGGCAGAGGCTTCTGCGCCCAAGGCGGTGACGGCGACGCCAGGGATGGTCTGGGTCGTGGACGGTGTGGTCGTCGGCCCGCTGAGATCGACCCCGCCGGGCTGGATGCCCCTGACCAGGCTCTGCTGCAGGGCCGCGGCGACCTGCCCACCGGTGGCCGTGACGTGCACGACCGGGGACCGCAGGTTGGGCGCGAGCCCGGCGAGGGACACGATCCGCTGGCTACCGGGCTGCACGAGGATGCCGGTGGAGCCGGGGGCATCCACCGGGCCGGCTTCGCCGTAGACGGCGAGGTCGACGGACGCCACGACGGTGGTGGGATTGCTCAGCAGCACGACGCTGGTGCGGCCGACGTCGGTCGACCCGCTCACCAGCCAGGAGTCGCTGGACGCTTCGGTGCAGGCGGCCGCCGCCAGCCCGCCGACGGACTCGCCCGTCGCGGTCTGTGATTGGGAACCGGCGACGAGTGGGGCGTCGGTGGCGCCGGCCTCTACCGGCACGGTCAGCACGCTCGGGGCGCCGTCGCGTGGTGCCTGCGAGTTGTCTGTTGCGGTGAGGTCGGTGCGCTCTACGGGGACCTCTTCGGCGCCGGAGCCTGTGCCGCGCGCCGCGTACACGGCCGTGAACGGGCCGACGGAGGTCGCGGCATCCGCCTGGGTGGAGTCTTCGGCGAGGGTGAGGAGGGGGCCGGGGCAGACCCGCAACTGGTCGCTCGCGACCGGCGTCACCAGGGTCGACGGCGGGTCGCTCACGAGGGAGGGCCAGGGCACGATCGCGGCACCACCGACGGCGACGACGACGACTCCGATGCCGATCAGGCCCGCGGCATACCTGGCGCCGAGGACGGCGACTCTGCGCTTAGTTGCCATGGTCTGAATCCTTCGGGCTGCTGGTGTCCGCCGACGGTAGGTCAGTGGCCTCGGCCGGCTCGGCCGGAGCTTCCGTCGGTGTCGGCGAGGCCGAGTCCTCGATGCTGGGGAGGACGCCCTTGGCGCGCCGGCCTGCCGGACGTTTCATGCGCCGGGGCCGCGCGGGCCGCGACGGACGCGCCACCCGGGTGGGCTTGGCCGGTTTGCTCAGGCGGGATGCGCGTCGGATCGCTTCGCGGTGCGCCTGCCGGACGGCCTCTCTACCGGCCCCGGTCGGCACCGACAGGAGCACCGTCGCGCCGATCACGAACACGGCGATCAGGCCGGTCACCAGCCCGAAGATTCCGCCGGCATCAGCGGGGACCTGCCCGTTGACGGCGGCGTCGGTCGGCACGTCAGAACGCCACAGCCGGCCGAAAGCGGTATCACCGACGGGTGCCAGGGCGGCGTTGCCGTCGAGGGAGGTCGTGGTGCGGGTGGTCGTGTCGCTGGCCGCCTGCGTGATGCCGATGTCGTCACCCCACTCGGCGGGCTCGGCGGCGGCCGGCAGCAGCAGGACAAAACGAATGCCGAACTTCGCCAGGTCGGCCGAGGCGTCCAGTCCGCTCTGTGAGGCGAGGTTGCCCGCCAGGGTGGCCAGCTCGGTCTGTTCGTCGGTGAGAGTGCCGGCTGTGCTGTTCAGGGTGGACTGGGCGTCCAGGCGCACGCCGGAGCCCCGGACGATGGTGGCGAGGATGCCGCCATCGGGCTGCGGCACGATCTGCAGGGTGCCGACCCTGGGCTCGACAGCGGCCTCGGCGGTGACAAAAGCGGGCTGCGTGCGACCGATGCCCTCGTCGACGGCCGAGGTGCCGAGCGGGATCGCCCCGGCCAGCGGCAGGGAAACCACGGCCAGGGCCAGGGCCGTGACCACGAGCGGTGCGATGGCCATGCGGTGCAGGCCGCGGGCGGCGAAGACCACCGCTCCGACGAGACCAAGCCAGTACAGGCTGAGTCCGGCGCCGGGCCAGATGCCCACCGCCTGGGAGCCGAGCTCCGCCACCGACAAAGAACCGGCGAGAATGGCCGTGCCCAGCCCGAGCAGGGCGGTGACCAGCGCGAGCGCTGCGCCGCGGGCGCCGGGCAGGAGCAACGCCATCAGGGCCAGGACGGCCATGGGGATCAACAGCAAGGGAACCAGGTAGCCGGCCACGGCAGCGTCGCCGCCCCAGAGCGGCAGCAGCTGGGTCCAGCCACCGAAATCGCCGGCCGGGAAGCCGAGGATGAACTGCCAGGTGGGCACGGGTGCCGTGGGCACCGGAACACCGGGATCGGCCAGCAACGCCAACCAGTTGCCGCGCAGCGCCTGGTCCCACAGCAGGGGGATGGCCAGCGCGAGCGCCGGCAGGGGGATCCCCACGAATCGCATCACGCTGCGGCCGCTGACGAGCACGCAGATCAGCCAGCCCACCAGCAGCGCCGGAGCGAGGGACGGCGCGCAGGCGACGATCGCGGCGAACAGCAGAGCGGCCGATCCGGATGCCGACCAGGACCGCGCGGCGGCGAAACCGGCGAAAAACAGCCACGGCAGCAGCAGGTGCACGATGATGGCGGCAGGCCGGCCGGCCGCGAGAGCGGTGAGGAAGGTAGGCGAGAGCGCCCACAGCACGGCGGCCACGGCGCGGATCGAACCCCGGTGGGTCACTCGGGTCGCGGCCATCCAGGCGCCGACGGCGGCCAGCGGGAGGGCCAACAGGTACACGAGGACCATCGCGAAGGACGGTGACCAGAAGGTGATGGTGCCGAGGACGGCGAGCACCACCGCGAACGGGTCAGCCGCCCCCGTGAAGCCCAGGCCGATGTCCCGCCAGCCGTAGCCGACGTTGGCCCAGAGGTCGCCGACAGTAGACGAGAGCGGGAGCAGGCCACCGCCGGTGAGCGACTGAGCTCCGATCAGCGGTGCCAGGATGGCGACGCCGACCATGGCGGCGGCGAGCAGGGTCCAGGCCCCGCCGCCGGCGAAGAACCGGATTTCCGGGCGGTCCCCGCGGAGTCCGGTGAGGGCAGCTTCCCTGGTGAGGGCGTGCCGACGGCGCACTTCGGCGGCCGACACGCGCAAGGAGGAGATCGACGACCAGGCGAGTGTGCGGGTGGCGGCGAGCCGCCGCCGAGCGGTGAGCACCCTGCCGCCCTGGAAGGCGGCGGCGAAGGCGGCGGCGAATTCACCGAGGATCGACCCCGGTTCCTTGCGCAGGAGGTTTCCGATGGCCCGGAGGAAGGCGAGCGGGATCAGGGAGATCCAGTGCACCGGCAGCGCCCAGGCCGGGGCGTAGACCAGCCGTCGGTGCAGCTGAGCGGACCGTTCGGCGCGCGCCCGGCGACGACTGGCCCGGCCGCGGGAGGAACCGTCGGGGCCGGCAACGCCGTCCCCGGCCGAGCTGACCCTGGCGGCGGCGACCACGGAGACGCGGTGGCCCGCGAGGCGTACGCGCACGCAGAAGTCGAGGGAGTCGTCGACGATGGGAAGCGCGGGGTCGAAGCCGCCGAGTTTGTCCCAGACGCTGTGGCGCACGAGCATGCCGCCGGCGCTGACGGCCAGAACATCACTCATGCCGTCGTGCTGCTCCTGGTCGAGTTCACTCTCGACCAGCGTCACGGTGGCGCCGTACGGCGTCATCGACTCGCCGAAGTCGTGGATGTAGTCGTCGGCGACCCACTCCATGACCTTGGGCCCGGCCACCGCCACTGACGGCGCGACCTCCAGTGCACCGATGAGGCTCTCCAGGGCTCCGGGCTCCGGAGCGCTGTCCTGCGCGAGGAGCCAGAGCAGCTCGTGGTCGCCGGCAGGAGGACTCATCACCCGGGTGGCGGCGCTGATGGCGGCACCGAACGACAGGTCGGAATCCGCTGAGATGAGATGGGTGGGCCCGAACGCAGCCAACAGTTCCGAGGTGGTGTCGCTGGAACCGCAGTCAACCGCTATGACCGTGTCGGGCTGCCGGGTCTGGCGGCGGAGGGCCTCGAGAGTTCGCTCGAGGTGCGAGGCGCCGTTACGGGCGACGATGATGGCGGTGACTCTGGCTTGCATATCGGGAACAGCCTAGGTCGGTTATCGGTGAAGATCGCTGAACCGGTCAGGCGCGCCCTGAATCCGGCCGTCCGGCCTCGCGCCGCGGATCGGGCTCAGCCCGCCCGCTTACGGAGTTTGCGTCGCTCACGTTCGGACAGTCCGCCCCAGATTCCGAAGCGTTCGTCGTTGGCAAGGGCGTACTGCAGGCACTGGGGGCGTACCTCGCAGGACGCACAGATCTTCTTGGCGTCCCTGGTGGAGCCGCCTTTTTCCGGGAAGAAGGCCTCCGGGTCGGTCTGGGCGCACAGGGAGTCCGACTGCCAGGCGAGCGGATTGTCGTCCGCGCCCTCCACAATCGTCGGATCCTTGCGAACGCCGGGCACGCCGAGGCGTACGGGATCGACGAACCAGTCTTCAGGTACCCCAGAACGATATTCAGACAACGTCATATCGCCTCCACCCATCAGCTCACGCACGTTTTCGCGCTAGAACTAATTACACCGGTGTAGTTCACATCCGTCAAGTCGCGGATCGTAAACCCTCAATGCGGGCTGGAGAGTTCAGACTCGCCCACTATGCCCGAATCGTGTCGTTGATCAGACGGTGGATGCCTGCCGGGATTCCCAGGCGCTGCGCACCATGTCTTCGAGGGTGTGTCGCATCTGCCAGTCCAGGTCGCGCGCGGCCATCTCGCCCGACGCGACGATGCGGTCGGGGTCTCCGGACCGACGCGGGCCGATCTCCGGGCTGAACGGGATTCCGGTCACGGCCGCGACCGTGCTCATGATCTCGCCCACCGAAACGCCCTCGCCACTGCCGAGGTTGTAGACCGGGGCGATCGTCAGGCCGGCGTCCAGCCGCCGGGCTGCGGCGACGTGCGAGATCGCGAGGTCGGCGACGTGGATGTAGTCGCGCACGCAGGTGCCGTCGGCGGTCTGGTAATCGTTGCCGTTGATGCGCGGGGTGCGACCGTCGATCAGGGCCTCGAAGACCATCGGGAAGAGGTTGTGCGGGCTCGTGTCGCGCAGGTCAGCGCTGCCGGAGCCGACCACGTTGAAATACCGCAGCGAGGTGTGCGCCAGTCCCGCGGCGACGGCCTGATCGCGCAGGAGCCACTCACCGATCAGCTTGGACTCACCGTACGGCGACTCGGGGCTCTTCGCGGTCTCTTCGGTGACGAGGTCGGTGAACGGGGTGCCGTAGACGGCGGCGCTCGAGGAGAAGACGATGCGGCCGACGCCGGCCTCCTGCATGGCCGCGAGCAGCAGGGCGGTCGCCGTCACGTTCTGCTCGTAGGTGTGCAGCGGGCGGGACACCGATACACCGGCGTACTTGAATCCGGCGACGTGCACGACGCCACTGATCGGGTGCTCGGCGAAGGTCTTCGCCAGCAGCTCGGTGTCGAGCAGGGTTCCCTTGATGAAAGGAACTCCGGCCGGCACAAAGTCAGCGTGCCCGCTGGACAGGTCGTCCAGGACGACGACCTCGATGCCCTCGGCGAGGAACGCGCGGACGACGTGGGAGCCGATATAGCCGGCCCCTCCGGTTACAAGCCAAGCCATGTGGTGCCCCTGCGCTCTCCGGGCAACCGTGTGCTGCCGCTTCAGACCACACTATCGCCCGCGCGGGAACGGTTCGGGATGCCGGTTACGGCGTGCCAGTTCGGCCTCGCCGTACCCGTCGGAGCGCATGGTGACGATGCTCGCCGCCACGGCCCAGATGGAGAGGGCCAGCAGTACACTCAGAAACAGGATCATGGCACTAACGGTAGGTCTTGCGACTTTCTGCCACGAGTGGCAGAGTTGCCGTTTACCCGCACATTCCTGCCATCGTCTCCGAGGACCTCATGCTGAAGAAGATTGTCTGCGTCGCCATCCCCGGCATGGCCCCCTTCGAGTTCGGGGTGATCTGCGAGGTATTCGGTATCGACAGGTCGGAACACGGCGGCCCGGCCTTCGATTTCCACGTCGTCACGGCGGTGCCGGGCGCCCTGCGCACCAAGATCGGCTTCGACATCGTGGTGCGCGACGACCTCACCGCGGCGGCGGACGCCGACCTCATCGCGATCCCTGCCTACGAGGCCGGCAGCGAGATCCACCCCGACGTTCTCCGCGTCGTGCGTGAGGCCGAGCAGAGGGGCGCCTGGGTGCTCAGCGTGTGCAGCGGCGCGTTCATCCTCGGCGCCGCCGGCATCCTGGACGGGCGCCGCAGCACCACTCATTGGATGTACGCCGAGGCCCTCGCCCTGGCCTACCCGAACACCACCGTCGACCCCGATGTGCTCTTCGTGGACGACAATCACGTGGTCACCGGCGCGGGGACCGCCGCCGGCATCGATGCGGCACTGCACGTCGTGCGCCGGGAACTCGGCGCCGCAGCTGCGAACGTGATCGCCCGGCGCATGGTGGTGCCGCCGCAGCGTGACGGCGGTCAGTCCCAGTTCATCCAGGCGCCGATCCCCGAACAGCGCAGCGATTCCTTCGCCACGATCACCGACTGGATGTTGCAGAGCCTCGACCAGGACCTCACCGTCGACCAGCTCGCCAGGCGCGCGCTGATGTCGCCGCGCACCTTCGCGCGCCGGTTCCGGGCCGAGCTGGGCACCACACCGACGGCCTGGCTGAACCGGCAGCGCCTGATCCTGGCCCAGCAACTGCTCGAGGAGACCGACGAGACCCTCGACCTCATCGCGGCGCAGACCGGATTCGGGGCCGCGAGTGTGATGCGGCACCACTTCGTGCGCAGTCTTCAGACCACACCGACGGCGTATCGCCGCACCTTCGGCCGGCGCCGGACCGCGCCAGACTACGCCGGCATGGTTCCGGGCGGGCCGGACTACGGCGTGGTGGCCAGGAAGACTTCGCCGGAACCCGCGAAGGTGAGCGTTCCCTCGTCCGGCGTGATGTAGACCGACTCTCCCCTGGCCAGCGAGATCGACGAGCCCGCACCGGCGACCAGGAACCGGCCGGCCGTGCAGATCGCGATGCCGGGTCCGGTGAGCGTCAGCTGCCGCATCGGCACGCCGGCCGGGCCGGATGCTGTGGCGGACGCATCCGCCGGCACAGAGATGTGCGCCAACTCGAAGTCGGGCACGTCGGGCCTGTACACGGCGACGCCGTCAGCCTGCGGCTCCGGTGCCAGGTAGGGCACCGGCAGGGGCGCGAAGTCGAGAACGTCGAGGAGCTCGTCGACGTCGATGTGCTTGGGGCTGAGGCCGCCCCGCAGCACGTTGTCCGACGCGGCCATCACCTCGACGCCGAGGCCGGACAGGTAGGCGTGGATGTTGCCGGCGGGCAGGAAGAGCACCTCGCCGCGTTTCAGCGACACCAGGTTGGTGAGCAGGGAGATGACGATGCCGGGGTCGCCCGGGTACGCGGCCGAGAGCGAGCGCACGGTGTCGAACTCGGCGGCGAAACTCACCCTCGCGCCGCCGTCGATCAGGAACGCGGCCTGCTCGGCGAGGGCCACGACCCGCTCGACCAGCCAGGACACCTCGCCGGTGTCGCCGCCGCGACCGTCGCGCAGCAGCCAGTCCACGACGTCGTGGATTGCGTCGTCGCCGATCAGACGGTTTTCCAGGCCGAGCAGGGCCGCGGGCTGGGGATCGTCCATGGTGGCGTCCAACGCGCGCAATTCGGCGAGGATCGAGCGGATCTGACGCGGGTCGCGGAAGCCGCACAGGGCCTGGAAGGTGTCGCTGAGCGCGAAGATGATCTCCGGCTTGTGGAAGGGGTCCCGGTAGTTGCGGTCGGCCGCGTCGATCGGGATGCCGGCCGCGTTCTCGAGGGCGAAGCCGGCCGCGGCGCGGGCCGGTGACGGGTGCGCCTGCAGCGAGAGCGGGCCGTGGGCGGCGAGGATCTTCATCAGGAAGGGCAGGCGCGCCTGCCCGGCTTGCGCGGAACCGAGCGCGGCTGCCGGGTCCTGGTCGATCCACTCGGCGAGGTTGGCCGCTCCCCCGGTGAGGGTGGGGTCGGCGATCACCGATGGGCAACCGGGGTGGGCGCCGAGCCAGAGCTCGGCTTCGGGGCCGCCGGATGCGGGCCGGCCCAGCAGGTCGGCGATCGCTGTCGGCGAGCCCCAGGCGTAATCGCGCGGTGTGTTGCTGATGCCCACAAACATGCTTGGCTCCTGAACCTCGAGGTTTAGACCAAACTACCAACCGCTTTCCTTCGCCCGGCGCAGAGTTCTAGGCTGAACGTCCCGGTCAACGCGCTCGCGCGGCCGGCATCTAGTGCAAGGGAGCCAGATGACTTTCGAACCGCTCAGCAGTGATTTCTTCGGGTACGAGAACCTCCTCGCGGAGAACGAGAAGGCCGCGCTCGCGCGCATCCGCTCGTATCTCGAGGCGGATGTGCGGCCCGTCGTGAACGGATGCTGGGAGCGGGCCGAGTTCCCGTCCGAGATCATCAGGCCGCTCGGCGCCCTCGGCGCGTATTCGTTCGGCTGGGAGGAGACCCGGCCGTTCCCGAACTCCGCGGTGTTCCGTGGCTTCGTGGCGCTCGAGCTGGCCCGGGTGGACGCATCCGTTGCTACCTTCGTCGGCGTGCAGAACGGTCTCGTCGCCGGATCGATCGCCGCCTGCGGGTCGGCGGCGCAGCGGGCCCTCTGGCTGCCGCGCCTGGCCACGGGTGACGTCGTCGGCGCTTTCGCCCTCACCGAGCCGTTGAGCGGCTCCGACTCCGCGCAGGGGCTGCGGACGACCGCGACCCTGGACGGTGACACCTGGGTGCTCAACGGGCAGAAGCGTTGGATCGGCAATGCGACCTTCTCCGACATCACCATCGTGTGGGCCAAGGACACCGCGGACGGCGCCGTCAAGGGTTTCATCGTGCCCACGGACACCGCCGGGTACACGGCAACCAAGATCGAGGGCAAGATCAGCCTGCGTTCGGTGCAGAACGCCGACATCACGCTGGAGAACGTTCTGGTGCCAGAGCACAACAGGCTGCAGAACGCGAACTCGTTCCGCGACACCGCCAAGGTGCTGCGCTTCACCCGCGCCGAGGTGTCTTGGGCGGCCGTGGGACTGGCGATCGGCGCCTACGAGGCCGCGGCGGCGTACGCCGTGGAACGGGTGCAGTTCGGCAAGCCGATCGGCGGCCACCAGCTTGTGCAGGACCTGCTCGTGAAGAGCCTGGGCAACATCACGGCCAGCCTGGGCATGGTGGTGCGGGTCTCCCAGATGCTCGACGACGGCACCCAGCGCGACGAGCACTCTGCCCTGGCGAAGTCGTACACGACGTCGCGGATGCGGGAGACCGTGTCGTGGTGCCGTGAACTGTTCGGCGGCAACGGCATCGTGCTGGACTACGACATCGCCAGGTTCTTCGCCGACGCCGAGGCGATCTACTCCTATGAAGGCACCCAGGAGATGAACACCCTCATCGTCGGCCGCAGCATCACCGGTCTGGCCGCGTTCGTCTGACCGGTCCGGGCGGGTCCGGCTGGCCCTGACCGGGACTTCGGACGAGAAAGTCATACTGGCGAACTAAGCTCTCCCGCATGCGAACCTCAGAAGCGGCCCGCGGCGCCGGAAGTCTGGTGATCATCCCGACCTACAACGAGTTCGAGAACCTGGAAAAGATCGTGTCTCGCCTGCTGACGGCCACGCCCGCTGCACACGTGCTGATTGTCGACGACGGCAGCCCGGACGGCACCGGCGCCCTGGCTGACCGGATGGCCGAGGCTGACGACCGCATCAAGGTCGAACACCGCACCGGCAAGCTCGGCCTGGGCTCCGCCTACGTGCTGGGCTTCATGTGGGGACTGGCGCGAGGCTACGAGTTCTTGATCGAGATGGATGCCGATGGTTCACATCCGCCGGAGCGCCTGCCCGACATGATCGGCCGGGTCGCCTCCGACGAACCCGGCGCCCCCGACCTCGCCGTCGGCTCCCGGTGGGTGCCCGGTGGCAGCGTGGTCAACTGGCCGCGGCACCGGCAGCTGCTCAGCCGAGGCGGGAACACCTACGCGCGCCTGGTGCTCGGTCTCTCGCTCAAGGACGTCACCGCCGGCTTCAGGGTCTACTCGTCGGCGACGATCGCGGCGATGGATCTCGCGGACGTGTCGTCGAAGGGCTACTGCTTCCAGGTCGATATGACCCTGCGGGTGCTCGATCAGGGCCGCTCGGTCGTAGAGCTCCCGATCGAGTTCCGCGAGCGGGAGGCCGGCGAGTCGAAGATGAGCCAGGCCATCGTGATCGAGGCCATGCTGCGGGTCACCCAGTGGGGATTCCAGCGTCGCTTCACGAGGATCCGCTCCGGCCGGGCGCAGGCCACGGTCCGTTAGATGGTCACCGTGCGGCGGGGAGCGCCTGAGGTGGACGCGATTGTGGTCGGCTCCGGCCCCAACGGGCTCGCTGCCGCGGTCACGCTGGCCAGGGCCGGCCTCTCGGTGCGGGTCTACGAGAGGTCCGCGACCGTCGGCGGCGGCGCCGAGACCGCGGAGCTGACCCTGCCGGGTTTCCACCACGACGTCTGTTCCGCCGTGCACCCGCTCGCGCTGGCCTCCGAGTTCTTCAAGCGGTTCGGGCTCGCGGACCGGATCGAACTTGTCGTCCCCGAGGTCTCCTACGGGCATCCGCTGCCGGGCGGCACCGCCGGGCTGGCCTATCGCAGCCTGGAACGCACCGCCGCCGAGCTGGGCCGGGACGGCGCGGCCTGGATTCGGTTGTTCGCTCCCCTTGTGGCACACTCCGAGCGGGTGGCGGAGTTCACCGGTGCGCAGCTCCTGCGGCTGCCGAGGCATCCGGAAACCGCGCTGCGCTTCGGTCTGCGGGCTCTCGAGCAGGGCAGCCCCCTCTGGGACCTGCGCTTCGCGGGGGAGACGGCGCCAGCCCTGCTCACCGGCGTCAGTGCGCACACGATCAGGGCGCTGCCGAGCATCGCCACCGCCGGCGCAGGCCTCACTCTCGCCACCTATGCACACGCGGGCGGCTGGCCGATCCCCGTCGGCGGCAGTGGCGCGATCGTGACCGCGATGGTCGACGACCTGCTCGCCCACGGCGGCGAGATCGTCACGTCAACCGAGGTGCGGCGGCTGAGCGACCTGCCGCCGGCCCGCGTGGTGATGCTCGACCTGACGCCCCGGGCGCTGCTGCGCCTCGCCGAGGGCGAGCTGCCCGCCGCATACGCGCGGCGGCTGCGCGCCTTCAGATACGGCAACGGCGTCGCCAAGGTCGACTTCGCGCTGTCCGACCCGGTGCCGTGGCAGGCGGCCGGACTGCGGGCGGCGGGCACCGTGCACGTGGGCGGCACCCGGGCGCAGATCCGGCGAGCCGAGAACACCGTCGCGCGCGGCCGGCACGCCGAGGAACCCTACGTTCTCGTGTCCCAGCCCAGTGGCCTCGACCCCAGTCGCGCCCCGGCCGGTCAGCACACCCTCTGGGCGTACACCCATGTTCCGCGCGGCTCCGCCATCGACCAGACCGAGGCGATCGTGCGCCAGATCGAGCGCTTTGCTCCAGGGTTCCGCGACACCATCCTGGCCAGCGCCGCTCGCAGCGCGTCCAGCGTGGAAGCGCACAATCCCAATTACATCGGCGGCGACATCTCCGCCGGCGAGGTGAGCATGACCCAACTCGTGCGGCGGCCGGTTCTCTCGCCGGACCCCTGGCGCACTCCCCTGGACGGCGTCTACCTCTGCTCGTCGTCCACACCGCCGGGCCCGGGCGTGCACGGCCTGGCCGGCTGGCACGCCGCCCTCAGCGCTCTTCGTCACGACCTTGGGGTGCGCACCGCCCCCGATCTCTCCCCGACCAATCAGGAATAGGTGACACCGTGGCCGTTAACCATCGCACCATGAACTGCCCGCCCGAAAGCGTCTTCGCCGTTCTGGCGGACGGCTGGTTATACCCGAGCTGGGTCGTCGGGGCCTCCCGGATGCGGGACGTCGACCCGGCGTGGCCGATCGCAGGAAGCGTCATCTACCACTCTGTAGGCGTCTGGCCCGCCCTGATCGACGACACCACGTCGGTTCTGGAGTGGGATCCACCCCGGCACGCGCTGTTCAAGGCCCGTGGCTGGCCGCTCGGTGAGGCCCACGTGGCGTTGGATGTGAAGGCTCGCGGCGACGGATGCGTCGTACGCATCACGGAGGACGCCACCGCCGGCCCCGCCCGGTTCGTCCCGTCCTTCCTGCGTGAACCGGCCATCAAGATCCGAAACGAAGAGACGTTGCGCCGGCTCGCCTTCCTCGCCGAGGGCGGCGCCGGGTTCAACTAGCCCCGCCGCCGCCGACGGGCGCCTGTCGAGACCCCGCAACCCGTCCCCGACAACGTGCCCGTCCCGTCGGTCGAGCCTGTCGAGACCCCGCGAGCCATCCTGTGCAGTGCGGAAATGTTTTCGATATCCGTTCCGAAACTTGCTGACATTTCCTCGCATATAGGTGCGATTCGTGAGAGAATGGGGGTATGGACGACGAGCTGGATAGTGGCTCCACCGCACTGACGGGAACGACTCCCACCGGGTCGAACCTGCACGACTGGAACACCGGTCTGGCCGGTCCGGATCCCCTCACAGGCCCGGATGTCCATAGTCTGAGCGGCACCACCGACATGAAGGCCGCCGCTGCAGGTGGAGCTGCCGGCCGCACTCGAGGTCGGTCGAAGCCTCGGCCCGAGTGGCGGGATCCGGCCGAGCTGCTGGGGGTGCAGCGCGCTCATACCGGTGCGTTCGGTCAGAAGCTCCAGGCCCTGGATGATGCGGCGCGGACGGTGATGGCGGTGATGGACTCCATTGACGTGAACGCGTTGAGTGACCCGGAGGTGGTCGCGTTGACGCAGATGGTCGAGCGCACCGGTCGGCCGGTGGATGCGGCCCGGGTTAGCACGGCGATCGTGGTGGGTTACCGGTCCCGCCGCGGGCTGGGCACGGAGTCGCTGGCCTGGCGGTTGGGGGCGTCGCACCAGAATGATCTGCTGATCGGGCTGACCGGCACGTCGGTGCCGGAGATGAAACGACGCGTGAGCCTGGGTGAGAAGGTCGCTCCGCGGATGTTGGGCGGCACGGTCCTCGAGCCCGAGTTCCCGTTCGTTGCCGCAGCCTTGGCGGCCGGGGAGATCGGTCTTGATGCGGCGGAGAACATCGTGAAGGGTTTGGCCGACTACAAAGTGCACGGCCGCTTCGACGCGGACCAGTTGCTGGTGGACGGCGGTGAGGCCGAGCTGGTGGAGTCCGCGACCGGGTCCGTGTTCGGCCGCACCCCCGGACCCGGCGACACAGCCGACGACGCCGTCTGCACCGGCCCGGTCCGCCGTTTGGGTGCGTCGGCGGGGTTCACCTTCCCGGCGGACCGGATTCGGGAGATGGCGGCGACGTGGCAGGCGGTGTTGAACCCGGACGGGGCCGCGCCCACCGCGGAGATCCTCGAGGCGAAGTCCACGTTCTCGTTCGGCAAGCTCGCCCAGGGGTTGCATCCGTTGCGCGGCGGGGTGACGCCGGAGCTCAAGGGCATCATGCAGAACCTGTTCAACACCTTCCAGTCCGCGCGCAGCGCTCCCGCGTTCCCGTCCGCGGAGGAGCAGCAGCGTATCGAGGCCGGCGAACTCGTGCCCGGCGAGATCCTCGACGAACGCGACGGCGGTCAGAAACGCGCCGATATTCTCCGCGGCATCCTGGTCCAGGTCGCCCAAGACCCCCGCACCCCGACCATGGGCGGGATGCCGCCGACGGTGATGGTGCACGTGAACGCAACCGACCTGATCAACGGGGTCGGGGTCGGTTGGATCGACGGCGTCGAGGGGCCGATCTCGATGAAGACGATCAACCAGATGGTCGACAACGGCGGCTTCCGGCCGATCTTCTTCGGCGGCACCGGCGCCGTCCTCGCCCTGGGCGATAAGGTCCGCTGCTTCACGCCGCTGCAACGCAGGGCGATCACCGCCCGAGACGGCGGCTGCATCATCCCCGGCTGCACCTGCCCACCGCAATGGACCGAAGTCCACCACGTGAAGCCGTGGCAAAACGGCGGCCCCACCAACGTGAGCAACGGGGTGCTGCTGTGCTGGCATCACCACCACAACATCGACACCTCCGGGTGGCACATCCGCATGGTCCTGGGCATGCCCGAAGTCAAAGCCCCCCACTGGATCGACCCCACCGGAACCTGGCGAAAACCACCCCAGCACCGCGCCCACGACCCCAAAACCCGACGACAAAACGAGTAGCCACGGCACCTCGACTCGTGGGCGCCGGGCCAGGTCAGGTCAGGTCAGGCCAGGGCGAGGAAGAGCTTCTCCAGCTCGTCCACGGTGAGTGATTCGGCGTTGTCGGGGTCCGCGATGCAATCCCGCATCGCCGAGGAGACGATCGTGAACCCGGCCCGGTCGAGAGCGCTCGACACCGCGGCCAGCTGTGTGACGACATCCTTGCAGCTACCGCCGGCCTCGACGGCAGTGATGACCGCACTCAGCTGCCCCAGCGCGCGACGCAGCCGGTTGAGCACTTTCTTCTGGTTCACGGCACGCTGGTCGTCGGTCACGACCGTCGCCACTGGAGTCGACTCGGTCATGACCGGATCCCGTCCAGCGCCGTGGGCAGGCCGGCCTGCTGCCAGGCGTTCATGCCGCCGGTCACGTTGACGGCCTCGACTCCGTTGCGTTCGAGGAATGCGGCGCCCTGCAGGCTTCGGCCTCCGGCTGCGCAGATGACGTAGACGGGGCTGTCCCGCGGTACCTCGTCCAGCCGTTCGCTCAGTTCACCCAGGGGAATGGGGATGGCACCGGCCGCGTGACCGGCCTCGAATTCGTAGGGTTCGCGCACATCGACCACGACGGGATCGGAAAGGGCTGCGAGTTCGGTAACCGAGATGTCGGTCATGTGGGGTCCCTTCGGAACGGAGAGCGGGGCACGACGGTATACCCCTGAGGGTATCAGAAGATGGGGGCAGGTTGAGAGGAGGTCGCCCCAGTACCCTAGACACATGCCCGCCGTTCAGAGCCGCCTCACAGTTCGCCTGTTCGCGACCCTGGTGTTCTTCAGCGTGTTGGCCGGCCAGTTCTGGCGAAACCTGCTCGGCTGGTGGGGCTTCGGCGCCATCGCCGTGTTCATTCTGGTCGGCAGCATCGGTCTCCTCGTCTCCCTGAAGCCCGAGTGGACCTGGCGCGGCTTCCCGAAGTCCCTGGCCGCGTTCATGCTCGTCGCCACGGTGTCCCTCGCCTGGTCGGCATATCCAGGGGCGAGCGCGATCGGTATCACCCTGCAGTGGATCACCACGATCACCGCCCTGTTCCTGGCGCTGTGCCTCACCTGGGCCGAGCTCCTGTGCACACTCGCGGTCGCTCTGCGGTGGATCCTCGGCCTCTCGATACTCTTCGAGATCGTCGTCGCCGTGTTCATCGGCCACGCGGTGCTCCCGTTCTGGGTTGAATACACCGGCAAGATCCCGGCCGCGTTCTACTGGTCGCGCGGACTGCTGCTGGAAGGCGGCCCGATCGAGGGCATCGTCGCCAGCCGCAACCTGCTCGGCTTCATCGCCCTGCTGGCACTGATCGTCTTCGCCGTGCAGCTCTTCGCCGGCACCGTGGCCCGCGGCCGCGGCATCGCCTGGGTGACCGTGGCCCTCATCATGCTGTGGCTGACCCGGTCGGCCACAGTGTCCGTCGCCCTCCTCGCCGTCACCATCGCCCTGCTCTTCACGCTGTGGGCCCGCCGGCTGCCGCCGATGGGCCGGCGCCCGCTCTACCTGAGCGCCGCCGCGGTCCTGGCCGCCGTGGTGGTCGGGCTCGTCGCGTTCTCGCCCACACTGCTTTCGATGCTCGGCAAGAGCGAAGACCTGACCGGACGTTTCGACATCTGGGGCCGGGTCATCGATCTCGCCGGCGAACGCCCCCTCGTGGGCTGGGGCTGGGTGAGTTACTGGGTACCGTGGGTCGAACCATTCGACGGCCTCGCGGTGCGCAAAGGCGTGCAATATCTGCAGGCCCACAACGCCTGGCTGGATGTCTGGCTCCAACTGGGCATCCTCGGCCTGATCATCTTCGCCGCGCTCACCCTCTCGACCCTGTGGCGGTCCTGGTTCCTGGCCGTCGACAGGCCCCGCCTGGGTATCGCCGACACTGAAACCTACGCCGTCTCCTCGATCCTGCCCCTCCTGCTCACGGTGGCGCTGCTCGCGCAGAGCCTGGCCGAAAGCCGGATCCTCGTCGAATCCGGCTGGGTGCTTCTCGTGATCCTGGCCGTGCGGTCCAAGCGTCCCGGCGCAGACGCGGAGCTGCTCGGCCTGGGCCGGCGATGACCGGCCCCGCACGGCCCCCCTACGTTCCTGACGCCATCACCGCGGTGCTCGCATCGCCGCGGTTCAGCGCAACCCTCACTCACCTGATCCTCGGGTTCGCCTTTTCAACACACCTGCTGCGCAGCCTGATGGGCTGGCCGGGCCTGCTCGCCGCACTGGTGTGTCTGGTCGTGCTTGCGACAGCCTCCATGATCGCCCGGCGCCAGAGCATTGAGTGGCACGGCCTGCTGCCCCTGTCGATCCTGGTCTTCCTGGTCTGGTGCGCACTGTCGGTGCTGTGGAGCGGGTATGCGCTGCAGACCGTCAGCGGCGTCGCCTACCAGCTGGCCTTCGCGTTCCTGGCGATCTACGTCGCCCTGGTGCGCGACACCATTCAGATCGTTCGAGCCACCGGCGATGTGCTCAGGCTGCTCCTCGGGCTGTCCCTGGCCCTCGAAGTGCTGTCCGGACTGCTCCTGGATCTTCCGATCGCATTCCTCGGCGTGCAGGGCAACATCACCATGCTCGGCCCCATCCAGGGCGTTTTCGGGTCGCGTAACGCCCTCGGCCTGGTATCCCTGATCGCCGCGATCAGCTTCATCATCGAGTTGCGGTCCCGCTCCGTACGACCGGGCCGCGCCGCCGCCTCGATAGCGCTGGCCCTGCTCGGCCTGCTCCTGACCCATTCCCCGGTGTTCGTCGTCGTGGCGAGCGCCGTCGGCATCGCCGCGCTGGCCCTGTACTGGCTGCGCCGCACCCGAGCCGAGGACCGCTGGCTGCTGCAGCTGAGTCTGCTCGGCGCCACGGTGCTCGCTGCCCTGTTCGCCTTCGTCGGCCGCACCGGCATCATCGACCTGCTCAACGCCGGCAGTGAATTCGAGACCCGGTCATCGCTGTGGCGCGAGATGTGGCGGCTGGTGGAGGTCCATCCACTCGAGGGTTGGGGCTGGACCGGGATCTGGCCACAGAACGTCAGTCCGTACGGCTGGCTCGACTTCGTCACCGGTAGCCGGCACTCCTCCGCCCTCAACGCATTCCTCGACGTGTACTTCCAGGTCGGCCTGGTCGGGTTCCTCTCATTCGTGGTGTTGGTGGCACTGGCCTTCATCAGGTCGTGGCTGCTCGCCTCGAACAAGAAGCCCGTGGTGTACGTCTGGTCGCCGCTGGTCCTGGTGGTGCTTCTGGTCACCTCGGCGGCCGAGAGCACCGTGCTGGTCGAGTTCGGCTGGCTCCTGCTGTTGATTTGCTCCGTCAAGGCCGCGCAGGGCCAGAGCTGGCGCCGACTGCTATCGCCCAGCCCGCGCAACGAACTGATCTGATCTGATCTGCCCGGCTCCCCCACGGGTCAGCGGATGGTGGAGATGGTCAGCGTGGCGGTCGTACCGTCTGATGCGACATAGGACCCGCTCGACTGCGGCACCAGGATGTCGGCGTACCGTGCGGCCCAATCATTCGAGCAGCGCCCATCGGTCAGCACCAGGGTCGCGCTCGCCTGCCGGGCCGCCACCGGGTCGAGGGCTCCTCCCGCGGCGACGATGGCGTTGACCGCGCCGAAATCCTCCGGCCACGCCATCCCGTAGTGGAAGTACGCGATGGGGACCCCCGCGGTGACCTTCACGACCCGCGGATCCAGGCACGGGCCCACGATAAGCAGCGTCCCCGGACTCTCCGAAGCCGATTCCCTCGCGAGGCCGGCCGCAACCCGGTACCGGTCGGAGTCCGTGTCCATGAGAGCCCTGGCCTGGAACGCGCCGGCGAAGCGGACGAAGTCCCCCATCGACACGAACGCCAGCACGGCCACCACCGCGAACCCGGCCAGGCCCACCCACCGACCCACCGATAGGGCCCGAAGGTCCCTCGCCGCCAGCACCAGCACCGGAAGGATGGTGGCGGCAATAAGGAAGAACATATCGATCCACAGCCGGTACGGTTCCGCGTTGGCGCCCCACAGGTCGTTCGACGCCAGCAGCAGCCAGGCCGTCGCGCCGCCCAGCGCGTAGGCGGCCCATTCGGGTCGCCGCCGGATCAGGCCCGCGATCGCGATCCCGACCAGCGGCACGATCAGAACGGTGCCGCCCAGCAGGCCCGCGGCTGCCGGCACCCCGAGCTGGGAATTCGACGCAACCCTGTACAACAGGAACGGGTCACCAGCGGCCAGCCCGCCGACCGTCGCAGCGATCTGCGGCGAGGCCCCGAGCGCCGCGGCACCGAAAAACAGCACGACGACCCCCCTCGTTCGCACAATCAGTACCCCCAATCCGGGCGCCATCGGCAGCAGTCCGAACACGAGGGCGGGCAGCTGGCCGAACTCGGCGGCGACCCGCGGACCCCAGACGAAGAGCACCGGGATCAGGCCGATGCTGACAACAGCGAGAATCAGCCAGCGCCCGCTGACGATAGCCAGCACGGCGAGGACCCCGGCAAGGAAATACACCGCGGCGATGAAGGAGTAGGTCTGCACGTTTGCGAGCAGACCGATCACCAGGCTGAGCCCGATGGTGCCGAACAGGCGCACGCGCTGTCCGTGCGGCCGCCACCAGAGCCAGCCGAGACTGAGCAGCACCATCCCCGCAATCGACAGGGAGACGGCTTCACCGTTGAGCGGATGCAGCACCGCGAACGGACCCCAGAGCACGGCGTGGGACGCCAATTCGGTGTACCAGCCGTCGCCCTGGAACGCTGCGAAGGTTCCCAGCAGGAACGGAATCGGGGCCAATAGGCCCATCCACCACCGGTTTCCGGCCGTAATGAGCACCGTGGCGAGCACGGCGACCAGCACCAGCTGCGCCACCAGGCCGGTGATGTTCCACGCGGTGATCGGCGTCAGCCCGAACGCCCGCGCTACCAGTCCCGCGAACTCGTAGTACGCCCGCGGGTACGTGTTCGACCCGGTCTCGGTGTCCGGCTCGACGTCCTGGAACTGCCCCTCAGAAAAGTTCGTGACAATTGCCAGGTAGCCCAGTTGATCGTGCTCGAAGAAGGCACGAAACCGGTTAATCGACCAGCCGGGATTCGCCAGGTACATGCCGGCCTGCGTGGCCGCGAACACGGCCACCGCCACCAGAACACTCGCGCCGCACGCCAGCCACCCGCGTACGGATGTCCCCGCCGACCGTTCAGAGTCCACTGGCTCGCCCTTCCGGTGCCACGTGTGATGCTGTGTCGGTGAACTTAGCGGGCGATCGAGATCCGCGCTTCCCCCTATAACGGGATTTCAGGAGCGGGGACTGAGAAGTCTAAGCTGGCATTTCACGAATCCGCGGATGCGCTACGGCTCGCCAGGCCCGCCGCCCGCACCATCCGCTGAACAAGTGCAGCTACAATCTTGCGAGCTCTCCGGCCGCCCCGCGCGGGAGAGAGCACACAGTCCCTGACGCAGTCAAGTGATCGGAACCAGTTCGAGTGAGTCAAAAATTTCCTGCTGACCTGAGCGAGTTCACGGTCCCCGGCCACAGCCGCGGAATCATCGACGCCCTGTCGTACCGGTACCTTCTGCGGCTGCTGATCCGGAAGGGCACCCTCACCCGCTATCACGGCTCGGTTCTCGGTTGGGTGTGGTCGTACGTCAAGCCCGCCGCCCAGTTCCTGGTGTTCTACCTGGTCTTCGGGTTCTTCCTCGGGCTCAACAAGGGGATCGACAACTTCCCGATCTATCTCTTCTCCGGCATGATCGCGATCAACCTGTTCGGCGAGGCCTTCGGCAACGCGACCAGGTCGATCGTCGACAACACCGCCCTGGTGCAGAAGATCTATCTGCCCCGGGAACTGTTCCCGATCTCTGCCGTGATCGTCGCCTTCGTGCATTTCCTCCCGCAGGTCTTGATCCTGGTCGTCGTCTGTTTGTTCGCGGGCTGGGTACCCACCCTGGTCGGCATCGCGAGCATCATCCTCGGCATGCTCATCGTCGTCACCCTGGCCATCGGTCTCGGACTGTTCTTCGGGGCCATCAACGTGGCGTTCCGCGACGCGCAGAACCTCGTCGAACTGATCCTCCTCTTCGCGACCTGGACCTCCCCGGTGCTGTACGCGTGGACGATGGTCGCCGACAAGGTCTCACCCTGGGTCTTCAACCTCTACCTCTCCAATCCGCTCACCTCCGCAGTTGAGTTGTTCCACGCCGGCTTCTGGTTCAGCACCACAACGGGCTCCCTGCCCCAGCCGCCGCACCTGGCCGCGTTCAGCCTGATCGGCCTGCTGATTTCGCTCATCATCCTTGCTATCGGGCAACTCGTCTTCAAGCGTCTGGAGGGGCACTTTGCCCAGAACCTCTGATCCGGCCTTGCCGCGCATCATCATCGACGGCGTCGACAAGACCTTCATCCTTCGGCACACCCACTCGTTCAAGGAATCGTTCATCGCCAAGCTTCAGAAGAAGAAGACGACGACAAGTTTCTCCGCGCTTTCCGACATCGGTTTCACCGTTCAGGAGGGCGAATCCGTGGCCCTGCTGGGCTACAACGGCTCCGGAAAGTCCACCCTGCTCAAGCTCATCTCCGGGGTGATGCGACCCGACTCCGGCCGGATCCTCACCCGCGGGCGGGTCGCCGGCTTGATCGAGGTCGGTGCCGGGTTCCACCCCGATCTCTCCGGCCGGGAGAACGTGTACCTGAACGCCGCGATTCTCGGCATGAACAAGGACGAGATCGACCGCCGGTTCAACGACATCGTCGAATTCTCCGAGATCGGCGAGTTCATCGACACCGAGGTCAAGCACTATTCGTCGGGCATGTTCGTCAGGCTGGCGTTCTCCGTGGCGATCCACACCGAACTGGACATCCTGCTGGTCGACGAGGTTCTGGCCGTCGGTGACGCCCCTTTCCGCGAGAAGTGCAAGAAGAAGATCCAAGAGCTCACCGATCAGGGTAAGACCATGCTCGTGGTGAGCCACGATGTCGATATGGTCACCCAGGTCTGCAAACGGGGGATCGTGCTGCGCGACGGCAAGGTCTGCTTCGACGGCGCGGTCAACGACGCTGTCGCCTCGATGCAAGGGAACGGTGCGTAACGCTGTGACGGCCCAGAGCGCCGACGAGGAAGCAGACCAGAAGTCCTCTGGCTTCATCCTCATCGTCGCGGCCACCGGAATCGTGGGCATCGCGGGGTACGTCATCACCTGGCTGGTGCCCGCCGTGATCGGCGTCGGCCCGTACGCCGTGTTCGCCGTGTTCTGGTCGTTCATCTTCCTCGTCGCCGCGGCGCTCTCGGGCATCCAGCAGGAGGTCACCAGGGCGACGCATCCGCGCGACACCGGCAACACCAGCTACCGCAACCGAGCAGGCGTCTTCGCTGTGGCCGCGTTCCTGGTCGTCCTGGCGCTCGTGCTGGGCACCGCCCCGCTCTGGCAGGCTCAGGTCTTCCCCACCGACGGCTGGTCGCTGGTCGTGCCGTTGGCGGTCGGCGCCGCCTCCTATGTGCCCCTCGCGGTGCTGGCCGGGTCGCTCTACGGCATCGGCCACTGGAAGGCCCTCTTCGGCCTGATCGTCGTTGAAGGTGTGCTGCGGCTGGTGCTGATCGGGATCGCGCTGGCCTTCCTGCCCGGTTCAGTTCCGCTCGCGTGGGCTGTCGCCATCCCGTTCCCCGTCACCGTGCTGGCCATCTGGCCCTTCGCCAGGTCCCGCGTCGTCGGCAAGACCCAGCTGGACGTCGCGCTGCCTGCTCTCACCTGGAACGTCGTGCGCACTATCGTCGCAGCCGCGTCGATGGGCCTGATGGTCAGCGGGTTCCCGCTCGTGCTCAGCCTCACCTCACCGGCGGTGCCCGCCGCCGAACTCGGCCTCGTCATTCTCGCGGCCACCCTGACCCGGGCTCCGCTGATCGTCGTGGGGATGGCCCTGCAGAGCTTCCTCATCGTCTTTTTCCGCGGTCGACTGGACCGGTTCTGGCGATCGCTGCTGCAGCTCGAGGCCCTGGTCCTGGGTCTGGGCGCCGTCCTGGCCGTCCTCGGCTTCCTGGCCGGTCCCGCCGTGTTCGCCTTCCTCTTCCCCGGCCAAAGCGTGCCAGAGGGCTGGGTCATCGCAACCTTCGTGGCCTCCTCCGCGCTCGTCGGTGCGCTGTGCGTGAGCGCTCCCGCGGTGCTCTCCCGCAACGCGCACAGCGCCTTCACCGCCGGCTGGGTCGTCGCCGCCCTCACCACCGTGGTCTGCCTGCTGCTGCCCGTCGACTTCCTCGAGCGCACCATGCTCGCGCTGCTCGTCGGACCGGCCGCCGGCGTTCTCCTGCACGGCGTGTACCTCGCCGTCGCACGGAACGGCGAAGCCGCACCCGTCGCCCCTGACGCGCTGGTCACTGACTGATGTCAGTCCCTCCCCTGCCGACCACCTCGACGAAAGACACCTCCGCCATGAACCGCACCGGCCCGCACAGGCTCGCCGATCTCAAGTGGCTGGCGCTGACCGCTCTGACCGTCGGTGTGCTCGCACTGGTTCCCCTCATCTGGAACCGACGGTTCTATTTCCAGGACGACTCGGAGAACGGCGCCTTCGGCGTCTGGTACCACATCGGACAGAATCTCCTGGCCGGAAAACTCCCGGTCCTCAACCCGTCGGTATGGTCAAGCGGCAACTACCTGGCAGAGGGTCAGTGGGGCACCTGGAACCCGCTGATCATGCTCATCGGCGTCGGCGCGTACCTCGGCACCAACGCGGTGCTGTTCATGACAGTTCTGAAGGTGCTGCTCCTGATCATCGCGGGCTGCGGCGTGTACCTGCTGGCCCGGTCCTACCGTGCCGCTCCGCCACTGGCCTACGTGGCGGGTTTCGCCGTCACCCTCAACGGTTTCACCATCTACTTCGATGCCCCATCCTGGGTCACCGGTCTGCTGGTCTGGGCGCTGATTCCCTACTTCTGGGTCGCGCTGCGGCGGCTCACCCAGCGTTCGGCGAACCCGCTGCCCGCCTTCCTGGTCGGCTATCTCATCGTCACCGTCGGCTACGTGCAGGGTGTCTTCGCCATCGGCTTCGTGCTTCTCGCCGTCGGCGTCGACTGCCTCATCCGCCGGCACTGGGCCAAAGCCATGCGCGTCGTCGGCGTCGGCGTCGCGCTGGTGCTCGTGGCCGTCACGGTCTTCCTGCCCGGCGCGCTGACGGGGTCGGTCACCAACCGTGCCGTGAACATCGTCGGCAACGACGGCATGATGAGCGTGGACCTGGGCGGCATCTTCAGCTCCACCATCGCCACGGGCTACCCGCAGGTGAGTTCCTGGTGGTGGTCCGGGCCCACCGCGACCAGCCCGGTGGTCTACATCGCCTGGTTCCTGCCGGTGCTGTTCTTCGTCGATTGGCGCAAGGCCCTGCAGAACCGCGCACAGGTGCGGGACCTGACCATCGTGATGAGCCTGTCCCTGCTCTACGTGCTCCTGCCGACCGTGATCGGGCCGCTGCGCTATCCGGTGCGCTTCATGCCGTACTTCGCCCTCACCCTGATTGTCCTCACCGTGGTCGCCCTCAGCCGGGCTGGCGTGCCCCGGCCGGGCCGCAACCGGATCTTCGGCGCCGCCGCCGTGATCATTGCCGCGGTCTACCTGTCCTGGGCCCAACTTCCGCCGCACTATCTCGCCCTCATCTTCAGCGGCCTGGTGGCCATCCTCGGTCTCGGCGCAATCTGGTGGTTGATGCGCCGGCGCCCCGAACACAGCTCGGTCTGGCCGACCGTGGCCGCCGTCGCCGTCGCCGTCAGCCTGGTGCTGACGGCTGCCCAGCACTACGACACGCGCTCAAGCCCGCTGTCGATGAACAACGTGCCCGCCGACACGAGCATCGCCAAGGGCGTGCTCGAAGGTATCGAAGGCGACGTGATCGTAGTGGGCGACCCCCTCATCTACGGGGCCGACCCCGCGGCCTGGCGGGAGACGCTGATGGCCAACATGTGGTACCTCAGCCCGGCCCAGGTGCAGAACCGCTACCAGCTCATCGGGTTCGCCGCGTACAACTCGGCGCTCTGCCTGCAATACCTGGGCGGCACCTGCCCCGAACTGCTCACCACCCTCTTCGAGCCGCGCGAGGCGACGGGGCTGCTCCTGGTGGACCAGCTCTCGATCGACAACATCCAGATTCTCAAGGCCGCGTTCGACGACGACGACGAATGGCGCACACCCCCCGCCGGGTGGAGCATCGAGCGCGACACCGGACTGACCGTGGTCTGGAGCCGGGACGAACCCGTCGGTTCCGCCGGTGACGTGGTGTGGAGCAGCGACGGCACCAGCGTCGAGACCCTGTCCCAGACGGACACCTCCGTCACCATGAAGGTGCTCTCAGCGCCCGCTGACGGGGGCACGGTGGCCCTGAGCCGCTTGGCTTGGCCCGGATACTCGGCCGAGAACGCCACGCTCAGCACGGCGCCTGTGGACGGTTTCCTCCTTGGGGTGGATATTCCGCAGTCGTCGGTCGGCGAGGTCGTCACCGTCACCTTCCAGCCGCCGGGCTGGGCCATCGAGGTGACCGCCTGGTTGACCGCGCTGGCGGGCATCCTGATCTGGACGCTACTCGTTTCGGTCGGCCGACTGCGCCGCCGCTCCACTGCCGCCGCCTAGCCCCACGCAGGCGCACGAGAGCCCCGGCTGGATATCCAGCCGGGGCTCTCGTCTGTGCAGTGCGGACCGTGCGACGAACGCGTCAGACCTACTGAGGCGACGTCCGGGGGAACACGACGGCCGGGTTGAACCGGATTCCGGCCAGCAGGCGACCGTACATCCGGCGCTGCAGCTTGCCGGCGACCCGGCCCCGCCGCATCATCAGGGCCACCCGGGCGCACAGGTACAGGTAAGCGAAGAGACTCTGGTGGTGCAGCCTGAAGGACGCCTCGTTGCGGATGCCGTAGGCGAATTTCCACGCATTGGCGTCATCGATCAAGCCGAAGTTGACGCCCTTGTTGTCGCCCATGTCGTGCACGACAACGCTGTCGAGGACCTGCACACCCGGGCAGGCTCGGGTGATGCGCAGGGTGTACTCGTGGTCGTCGAACCAGATGAAGTACTCGGAGTACGGCAGGCCGTGCTTCTCGATCACCCAACGGGGAATGAGCACCGACACGAAGGAACAGCTCTTCACCGTCACCGAACGCTGACCCTTGGACACGAGCCTGGCCCAGTCCCAGGTGGGTTCAGGGTTGTTCATCTCGCAGATGGCGCCGTCGATGTAGTTGACCAGCGAGCAGGAGAACGGCACCTCGGGGCCGAGCTCGGCGACGGCGGCGACGAAGCCGTCACGCAGCTTCTCGAGGGCGTCGGGCTGCGGGTAGCAGTCGTCGTCCATGATCCAGACGAAATCGGCGCCGAGCTGATAGCCGCGCTCCATGCCCGCCGAGAATCCGCCGGCCCCACCGGTGTTCGTGGGCAGAGACATCACCTCGAGCGGGATGCTGGTCGTCAGCTGACCGAGGTACTCCGCGGTGCCGTCGGTCGACGCGTTGTCCACGATGATGAGGCGGGTGGGCGCGAAGGTCTGGGCTTCGATGGAGGCGATCACCGTCTTGAGCTTCGCGAGCCTGTTGAAGGTGACGACGACGGCGCTTACTTGATCCATAACTCGAACAGCTTTCCGGCCCAATCGTGGGCGCTTTCATACTCGGTGAATTCCTGGGCCAGGGCGACTTCTCGACGCCAGACGTCTGTTCGATAATCCTCTGAGCCGGCCATCCGGGTGACGATTTCGCTCGCCTCGGTCAGGAACAGGCCGGGGTCGCGGGACACCAGGGCGTCGGGCACGATGACGGTGCGCTGGGAGCCGACGTCGGTGGAGATCACGGGCACACCCGCTGCCAAGGCCTCCAGCGTGGTGAGGGTGAGTCCTTCGTTCTGCGAGCTCAGGACGAGGCAGTCGATCCGGGCGAGGGTATTGCTGACCGGAGATCCCTCGTCCACCCATTCGACCAGGCTGGACAGCTTGTGGCTGTCGATGTCCCGCCGGACGAACTGCTCGAGTTCGCCGCCACCCTGGATCACCACCCGGATGGTCAGCCCCTCGACGTCCTGAAGCTCCCTGACCAACTTGGTGAACAGGTAGGGACGCTTCTGCGCCGCGAAGCGGCCGATGAAGCCCAGAGTCAGCACCGACTCATCGACGCGCGCACGCGCCACCTCGGCGACCGACCCCGTTGTGGTGAGACCGATCAGGGGCGCCACCGCCACCTTCGCCGGGTCCACGCCCTGCACCCGAACGAACCAGTCCTGCAGCTGCGGCGAGATCACGTGGTGCACGTCGATGAACTCGTCCAGGGCCGCGCCGATTGCCGGGTAGCCACCGCCGTTGTATTCGAGGATGTGATGGGTGGTGGCCACGTGCAGCCCCGGGATGCGGTTGCGCAGCCACGGCAACCGGTCGTAGAGCCACCGGCTGTGGTGCACGAATGCGCCACGGACGTCGAAGTTCGTGGCGAGGGCCTCCAGCACCGGTTCTGAGTGCTCTGGCTGGTTGACCGGGTGCGTCAGTGTGAGAACGATGGCACCGTCCAACTCGGCCTTGGTGATCCACGGGTGCGTCGAGGGCACATCGGTGATGACGATGGGTCGCAGCCCGCTGTTGCGGGCGAGCGCGATGGACTCCATTGCCCAGCGCTCTGCACCGCCCAGCTCGAGCCAGTGCAGGCCGATGATGACGGCGGGTTCCAGGTCGGTCGCGGTGCCGCCGGTCGGCACGCCGGTCAGGTCGACAACGCGGCGCGCCACGACGGTGGAGTTCAGCGAGGACTCACGTCCGCGCAGCAGCCACTGCCGCAGCCGGTCGTACTCGAACGGGTACCGCCGTTCGATGCCGCCGCGCAGCCGCCAGTACAGGCTGGCCCGCCCGACGGTCGCGGTGGATCCGGGTTCGCGCTCGGCGTCGATCACGATGTTGCGAACCCCCGTTTCCGGGTCGGTCAGCCAGCTCTTGCGGGTGTGGGTGTAGTGCGGGTGCGGCGAGCCGGCCACGGTGCTCACGATGGTGAACTCGGCCACTCTGGTCGCTTCGGCGGTGACCTTCTCGTGCCGGGTGCCGGCATCCGTCAGGTGCGCCCCGAGGCCCGGGCGGTTGATGTGCACCACGATGCGCAGGCGGGCGCCCGGATTGTCGAGGGCGTGGAAGTTGGTCGCGGAGACCAGCAGCGCCAGCTGCCGCTCGGTCAGCGCAGACCCGAGCTTCTCCGCCGCCGGGGCTGAGAGGTCGGCGGTGAACAGTGCGGGACGACCGAAGGCCGTCGAGAGAAGGTCAGACATGGTGAAGAGGGTACTTTCACTTCGCTTGGCTGGCAGGAGTCGATGCCCGGTGGCACCGTCGACTCCCGCAGCCGACCGGATCAAGCACGTGGTGCCTCGATGCCGGCCTGTTTGATGGGCACGTCGTCAACGGCGCGTTCGGGGATGTTCTGGAGGGACATGCGTCGCATGGCGCGGCGGGCCGGTTCCTCGACCCACTTCCACAGGGCGAAGCCGAAGATCGTGGCAAGCGCGGGGACCAGGAAGATGAGGATCTTGCTAGCAAGTGTACCTTGCGCCAGGAATGGGAGCCTCTCCTGGGCCGTCCAGACAATTTCGATCAGCGGCATGTGCACAAGATAGACGCTGTACGACGCCATGCCGCCGATCACGAGCCAGCGGTGCCCGAGGAGACTCATCAGGCCCTTGCGGCCCACCACGATCGCACCGACGAAGACCAGCAACGCGGGGACCACGAGCACTCCCCACCGCTCGTTGACCCTGCCGTTGAGCAGGTAGGCCACGATCAGCACCACCACGATCAGTGCGGGTGCCAGCCAGTTGGCGATGCGCTGAGCACCGGGCCGGTTCTGCACCCGTTCGAGAGCGTAGAAAAGCAACCCGCCGGCCACGAACTCGCAGAGGATGCGGATCAGCCACATCCAGGGGGCGTACAACGATCCGAGGGCGAGGGCGAAGAGCACCACCGGCATCACCGTGACGACAGCGAGGATGCCGAGGCCGCGGGTTCCGAGCACCCGCGACAGGCGGAACAACAGCAGGGCGAGGATCGGGAACAGCAGGTAGGCCAGGGCTTCGACCGACACCGACCAGGCGGCGCCGTTCCAGGTCAGCCGGTTGAAGTCGGCTTCGGTCCACTGCACGACCAGGGTCGACTGGCGCAGGAAGCTCCACACGCTGAAGTCACGCGGCGCGACGGGGTCGGTGGCGCCGAAGATCAGGAAGCTGCCGTGCCAGACCGACACGAAGGCCAGCATGACGAAGTACGCCGGCCAGATGCGCGACAGCCGGGCCCACCAGAACTTGACGCTCGCCTTACGGTCGAGGGAGCCACCCATCTTGCGCCCGTAGTTCAGCGTGATGACGTAACCGCTGAGGATGAAGAAGAGGTCGACGCCGTAGTCGCCGTGGGTGATGATCGGAGCGAAGGCGGCGTACACCGCGGGGAACTCTGCGGCGATGCTGAACCGGATGTGGAACAGCACCACCCAGAGCGCGGCAAGGATCCGCACACCGGTCAGGGCATGGATCTGCCTGATGGGGGCGGCGCCGACCGGAGTGTCGGCGAGGGAGGTTCCGGACACGTCAGCCTTCCGTGTGGCCCACGACCGGGTCAGGCCGTGGCGTCCGTCGCGAAAAGCGGACGGAGCTTGTTCTCGAAGGTGGACAGTGCGGCACCGATCGCCATGTGCATGTCGAGGTACTGGTAGGTGCCCAGTCGGCCGCCGAAGATCACGTTGGGCTGCTCGGCGATGCGCTCCCGGTAGCGCAGCAGGCGTTCGCGGTCTGCAGCGGTGTTCACGGGGTAGTAGGGCTCGTCGGCTTCCTCGGCGAAGCGCGAGAACTCCCGCATGATCACGGTCTTGTCGTTCGGGTAGTCCCGCTCGGGGTGGAAGTGCTTGAACTCGTGGATGCGGGTGTACGCGACGTCGGTGTCCGCGTAGTTCATCACCGGTGTGCCCTGGTAGTCACCGGTCTGGATGACTTCTTCCTCGAAGTCCAGGGTGCGCCAGGACAGCGGCCCCTCCGAGTAGTCGAAGTACCTGTCGACGGGACCGGTGTAGACGACGGGGACCGTGCCGACGGTGTCGCGGATGTTGATTTCCTGGTCGAGGTCGAAGAAGTCCGTGGACAGCCGCACCTCGATGTTGGGGTGATCGGCCATGCGTTCGATCCAGGCCGTGTACCCGTCGACGGGCAGTCCCTCATAGGTGTCGCTGAAGTACCGGTTGTCGTAGTTGTACCGCACGGGCAGGCGGCTGATGACCTCTGCGGGCAGCTCCCGCGGGTCGGTCTGCCACTGCTTGGCGGTGTAGTCCCTGATGAACGCCTCGTAGAGGGGACGGCCGATCAGGGCGACGGCCTTGTCCTCGAGGTTGCTCACCGTGGCGAGCTCACCCTCCGCGGCCTGTTCGCTGATCAGCGCGCGGGCCTCGGTGGGCGAGTAGGCGCTGTGGAAGAACTGGTTGATGGTGCCGAGGTTGATCGGCAGCGGGAAGACCTCACCCTTGTGGGTGGTGTACACCCGGTGCCGGTAGGCCGTGAAGGACGTGAACCTGTTGACGTAGTCCCAGACCACCTTGTTCGAGGTGTGGAAGAGGTGGGCGCCGTAGCGATGCACCTCGATTCCGGTCTCGGGCTCGACCGAGCTGTATGCGTTGCCACCGATGTGGTCGCGCTTGTCGATGACGACAACCCGCAATCCCAATTCGTTGGCGCAGCGCTCTGCCACGGTGAGGCCGAAGAAACCGGCTCCGACAACCACAAGGTCAACGTTCATAACACCCATCCTCACTTACAGCCGGCCAGTTCGACCAAACTTCGATCCTACTGGGGCGTGTCTGTGTGCTTGCTCACGGCCATTCGGCGATACACGGCTCGTCGGATGACGACCGGAACGAAGCGATACCCGCCGCGCACGATCACGTTGCGGAGGAACTGGCCGGGCGTGACGAACCCGTCCGCCAGCAGTCGGCGCTGCAGGGCCAGCTCGCTGCGGAACAGGGACAGGCCACCTCGCCGGTTGTATGCACCGGAGTCGACCCTGTACATGACCAGCGGTTCGGGCAGGTTGCGCACGGTGGCGCCGGCCATGATCATTCGCGCGAACAACCAGTAGTCCTCCATCAGCGGAAGATGGCGGTAGCCGCCTGAGGCCTCGACCGCCGACTTGCGATACACCACGGTGGGGTGGTTGAACGGGTCGCGGAATCTGGCCTGACGGCTGATTTCGGCCTGCCCGACCGGCGGAACCCGGCGGCCGAGGATCTTGTCGAGCTCGTTGAATTCGAGCATGCCCGTTCCGACCAGGTCGCAGCCCGCTTCGATGGCGGGCAGCTGCCGGGCGAATCGTTCCGGCAGCGAGATGTCGTCGGCATCCATTCGGGCGACCACGTCGAACCGGCAGGCGGCCAGCCCGCGGGTCAGCGCGACGGCCAGACCCACGTTGACGTCCAGGTCGACCCGGCGAACCTCCACCGGGGAAGCGTCGATGGCCGTGCTGATGGCCTCGGCCAGTGCCGGGCTGATCGGGCCGTCCCGTACCAGAACCACCTCGGTCGGGCGACGGGTCTGGTCGGTGACGGCGCTGGAGAACGCCCGGGTGAAGTACTCGGGTCGGTCCCCCAGGTAGACGGGCAGCAGCAGGGAGAAGGGCAGTCCGGGGCTCGTCACGACGAGGCCCTGGCCGGACCGGCCTCCGCCGCCTGGACGGACTCGCTCACCCGGCCGAACCCGGCCAGCACCTGGGCGTTCGTGGCCGGTCGGGTGGTGAGGCCTTCACGCAGGCCCTCCCGGAGGCCGTGCCGGAGCGTGGCCCGGTCTGCGGAATGCACGAAAGTACTGATCCAACTGCGGGCCGTCGCTCCGGCGTAGAGCACCCGCTCGAAGGGGGACAGTGCCGGCGAGAGGCGCAGCAGCCACAACTTGTTGCGCACCTCCAGCCGGAACCGGGGCCCGGGGTCGATGTTCGTCGAGCCGAAGACCTTGGTCTTGTGCACCACGATGCTGCGTCGGCTGAGGTATCCCGTCGACCCGCGCAGGATCCGGGCGGTGTACTCGAAGTCATCGTTCCAGAGGAAGTACCCGGCTACCGGCAGACCGTGCTCGGCGACCGCGCGCGCGTCGATCATGACCGACACGAACGACGCCGACCGAACCGGGTAGCAGTCGAACTCGCGGGCGCGCTCCAGGGATCGGCGCGCGGCGAACGGCCGTGCCCGTGGCATGTTCATCGGGTGTTCCCGGCCGTCGGTCCAGTGCACTGTCGACGCGAGGATCCTGGTGGACGCCGGAGCGTGCGCGCGCGCCGTCAGGAGCTCCGCGAGTGCGGTCTCGGTGGGCACGGTGTCGTCGTCCATCAACCAGACCAGGTCCGCGCCGAGCGGCCCGACGGCCTCCGCCAGGCCGGCGGTGAAGCCGCCGGCCCCGCCGGTGTTCCGGTCGAGCACCACCAGGGTCACCTCGGGGTGCGCCGAGCGGACGGCCTCTGCAGTGCCGTCGGTGGAGGCGTTGTCGATCACCAGGACCTCATCGGGCCGGCGGGTTTGACCGGCCAGTGCGGCCAGGCTTTCCAGGAGCAGGTCGCGACGGTTGAAGGCCACGACCACGACCACGACCTTCTCGGCAGGCGTCTTCGTCATGACTTCTCAACTTTCAGTGGTTCGCGGAGTTCCCTGACCCAGTTCGGTCGCGCCCGCTGTGAGCCCGCCCGGTCTCGTCCCCACAGCCTGAACACTCCCCAGCCGAGCAGGAGCACAACCAGCAGAACGCCGGAGAGGATCTGGACCGGCCAGCCCGGTGCCCGGAAGGACACCGTCACGACATCGCCGGCGGCATCGGCGGGAATGTCGATGCCCATCAGGAAGCCATTGACGAGTTCGTCCGACACCTTTCCACCGTCGACCTCGTAGCCCGGCCACGAAATCCGGCTCAGGGCGACCTGGCCGCCGTCTTCGCCGACGGCGTCGACACGGAAGGAGACCCCCATGTCGTCCTCGTGGAGCACCGTCACCTCGGTGTCGTCAGAGCTCCAGACGACACTGCCGGCGCCAGGCACCGGGGTGTCCCGCACGATCAGCCGGGTCAGTTCGGTGTCCTGGGCCACGTGCCAGCCGTCGGGCGTCTCGGCCCAGAGTTCTTCCGGAACCGAGCTCTTCACGATCAGGACCGAGCTGACGCCCAGGTCGTCGACGAGATTCTGGCCGGTGTCGATGCCCGCCGTGAACAGCTTCGGTAGCAGGTCCGCGCAGGTGACACCCTGGTAAGCCATGCAGAGCGCATCGCCGTAGCCGGGGTAGAAGACCGAGGTGTAGGCGTTCTGCACGGGGGCCTCCGGGATGTACCAGAGGTTGGCCACCGTGGTTTCAGCCCAGTCGCCCGGCTGGATCGCACCGTTCTGCGGTCCGCCGACCACGAGGACATCTCCCTCGGCGTCGGTGAGCAGGTCCCGATAGCTCTGAACCGAGCTCGGCACCTGGTAGTTCAGCAGCGGACCACTGGTGTGCACGATGTGCTGGGGGTAGATCACGCCGAGGGTCACGATCACCGCCAGGGCTGGGAGAAGCCAGACGCGTGAGGCGCGCGCCCGGTCCCGCAACGGTGCGGAGAGTCCCGGCAGCCCGCCGGGAGAGGTGATCCGGTAGAACACCCAGAGCACGACAAGAACAGCGACGGTGGCCAGGGCCACCACCCCGGCGTACTGCGGACCCTGGAACACCGTCAGCATGGCGCCGAAAAGGGTGTACGCGCAGGCGGCCAGGAAGCGCCGGCGGGAGATCACCTCGACCCTGGCCAGAGACAGCCCGATAGCCAGGATCAGGAGCACCGCGATCGCCAGGTACGGCATCATCCGCAACGGAATGCGGAGCGGCCCGACGTCGCTGGGCAGCAGCACACCGATCAGCGCGACGCCGAAGAAGATCACCACGCTCAGCCGGGTGGCCAGCACCGGCATCAACCGCTTCCACGCGACGAACGCGAACAGCGGGAGCATCCAACTTATATAGACCAGCGGCGCCGACGGGAAGAAGGCACCGAAGAAGCCGACCTGCGGAATCCCGACGGGCGTGTTCGCCGCCACCAGGCCGCTCAAGTCCACCGTCAGGAGCCCGGTGTTCACGACGCCCTTGGTACGCCCGGACGTTCCCGCGGTCAGGAGCCCCGGCAGGTGCACGATGACGGCGAACAGTCCGGCGCCGGTGGCGATCAGGAAGGCGCGCACGATGGATGCCCGGTGCCGGGCGATGAACGCCTCGGCAATCGTGGCCGCCAGGGCCACGGCCAGGAAGATGGTGGCGTGCACGTAGCCGATACCGACGGTGCCGATGCAGGCCAGCAACGCCAGGGTGGGCGACTTGGCCGAGAACACGGCCCGCCGAGTCAGCGCCCAGGCCAGAGCCCACATGCTCCAGGCCAGCAGACCGTTGACCCAGGTGGTCGCATCCAGGTAGAAGGTCACGCCCGTGAACGGCAGCGCGACGGCGACGGCCGCCGCCCAGCCGCGGCCGGCTTGGAAGGTGCGGGCCAGCAGGTACGCGCCCAGCGAACCCGCGACCAGGCAGAGGACCTTGACGACAGTGGAGAAGATCAGGGCGTTGCCCGCCCAGTGCGACCAGATGCCGATCAGCCAGAGGACCGGGCTGAAGATCCCCCACGCGCCCTCGGCGAGATAGTTGCCGGACTGCCAGACCAGGGGGTTGATCAGCGACCAGTTGCCCTCGAGAATGCGGGTGCCGATCTCGTACCACTGCCCGAAGGCACCCGACTGGGTGTCGTCGATGAAGTAGTAGCCGCGGTTGACCAGCAACGGCAGGGCAGCCCCGACCAGTACGGCGACGACCACAATGGCGGGCCATACGAATCTCGACTTCAGCAACAGTTTGCCCTTTTCTCGCCCTGATCAGGATGTGACGGTCGTCACTGTGCGCGCCCGCAGGGGTGATTGCCGGCCCGCTCTGAGCGAACCGCCTCCCCATTCTCGCTTAGGGTCGCCCCGCGCGGGGACAGAGGTCGCTCAGGACCACCCGGTATCGTGAAGGCTCAGCACTACGAAGGATGCGAGTCACACTTAACTTATGACACACGATGCGACGTTCCCTGATGATCAGCCTCTCGTCTCGATCGTCATCCCCGCCTACAACAACGCGGACTACCTCGACGAGACCATGAAGAGCGTGCTCGGCCAGACGTATACCAACCTCGAGGTGATCGTCTCCGACCACGCGTCCATCGACGACACCTGGGCCGTCATGCAGCGTTACAGCGCCGACCCTCGCGTCACCCTGCTGCACACCGAGGGTGGCGGCGGGGCGCTGCGCAACTGGAACCGAGTGAGCCAGGCGGCCACCGGCGAGCTGATCAAACTCGTCTGCGGCGACGACCTGCTCTACCCCACCATCGTCGCCCAGCAGGTTGCCGCGCTCATGAACGAGCCCGGCGCCGTGCTGACCGCCTCCCCGCGTGACATCGTCGACGCCAACGGCGCACCGGTGCTGAAGAACCGTGGCCTGGCCGGCCTGATCGGTGTGCACGACGGCGCCGTCGCCGTGCGGAAGACCATCACCCAGGGCACCAACATCTTCGGCGAACCCGGCTGCGTGATGATGCGCCGGAGCGTTCTGGAGAAGGTGGGCTGGTGGGATTCGCGCTGGCCGTACCTGATCGACGAGACCTCTTATTCGATGGTCCTGCTCGAGGGAAAGTTCGTCGGCGTACCCGGCAGCCTGGCCGGCTTCCGCATCTCCGACAGCCAGTGGAGCGTGCGCCTGGTCGCCGAGCAGGCCGAGCAGGCTATCGGCTTCCACAACTGGATGGCCAAGACTCGCCCCGACGTCGTGTCCAGCACCGACCGGCGGATCGGCAACACCCGCGCCAGGGTGATGGCCCAGGTGCGCCGGCTCGCCTACATCTGGCTCGGCCGTCGCATGTCCAAGGCGGTGACGACGGATGCCGCAGCCAACTGACCCGGCCGACGAAACGGCCCGTGTGATAGGTTCTGAACCCGTGACACTCCCCTCTGCAGAACCCGACGTCGCCGACCACAGCATCTCGATCGTCATCCCCGTCTATCAGGGAGAACGTACCCTCACCGGCGTTCTCGAGGAGATCGAACCGCTCACCCGGCTGAGCATCACCCCTGATGGCTACAGCTTCCAGGTCGAAGAGGTCCTGCTGGTCTTCGACCACGGTCCGGACGACTCGGCGTCGATCATCCGCAGCGTCACCGACAGGTTCCCGTTCGCCCGCGGCATCTGGCTGAGCAAGAACTTCGGCCAGCACGCGGCGACCCTCGCCGGCATGGCGTCCTCCGGCGGCGACTGGATCGTCACCCTCGACGAGGACGGCCAGCACGACCCCCGCGCCATCGGCGGGATGCTCGACACCGCCATGCGCGAGCAGGCCAGCGTCGTCTACGCCAAGCCGACCAACCCGGCCCCGCACGGCCCCGTGCGCAACGCGGCCTCGAAGACCGCGAAATACCTGCTCACCAAGCTGTCCGGCACCGGCGCGGCCGCCGACTACCAGAGCTACCGGCTGATGCTGGGCAACATCGGGCGCAGCGTCGCCGCCTACGCCGGCTCCGGGGTCTACCTCGACGTCGCCATCGGCTGGGTCGCCTCCCGCGTCACGACCTCCCCGGTCGAACTGCGCGAGGAAGGTGAACGCAGCTCCGGCTATTCGGCCCGACGACTGTTCTCGCACTTCTGGCGCATGATCCTCACCACCGGCACGAGGGGGCTGCGGATCGTCAGCGGCCTCGGCGTCATCTTTGCCGTGATCGGTGTGATCTTCGCTGTCGTCATCTTCATCCAGCGCCTCGCCGGCGACATCGCCATCCAGGGCTGGGCGTCGCTGAGCGTCCTGGTGCTGCTGAGCGCGGGGTTCATCCTGTTCTCCCTGGGCATCATCGCCGAGTACATCGGCATCAACGTGAACATGGCCATGGGCAAGCCGCCGTACCTCATCACGACCGACCCGGCGGATGGGCCTCTCGGGCGGACGCGCAAAGCGGCCAAGTGACCACCTACGTCTGGGTGATCGGGGCCCGCGGCCTGCTCGGCGGCGCCACGGCCGCCGCGATCAGCCGTCGCCCCGGCTGGGTGCTGCTGAACGCAGAACCGCTGCCGTGGGCCGATGACGACGCCCTGGCGGCCGCCGCCGCGGCGACCGCCGCCCGGCTGCTCGAGACCGCCGCAACCGAGCGCACGAACTGGGCGGTGCTCTGGCTGGCCGGAAACGCCGTCACCTCCACACCCCCGGCTGCGATCGATCGGGAACTGCGTCAGCTGCGCCTGGTGCTGGACGCTGTCGGTACCGCCGCCGCCCACCAGGGCACCTCCGGCGCCGGCGCCGTGTTCTACGCGTCCTCGGCCGGCGGCGTGTACGGCGGTTCGGCGCATCCGCCGTTCAACGAAAACAGCGCACCGGTGCCGATCTCGGGCTACGGACGGTTCAAGCTCGACGCCGAGGCGAGCCTGTTCGCCTTCTCCCGGGCCAGCGGGGTCTCGGTGCTCGCCGGCCGGATCGCGAACCTGTACGGGCCCGGCCAGAAGCTGGGCAAGATGCAGGGCCTGATCTCGCACCTGGCCAAGGCCCAGTTCTCACCCAAGCCGGCGTCGATCTTCGTGCCGCTGGAGACCATGCGGGACTACATTTTCGTGCGTGACTGCGCCGAACTCGTCGTGGACTGCGTCGCCAGGCTGCTCGAGGTCACCGCCGCCACCGGACGCACCGAGGTGATCAAGAACCTCGCCTCGGGTCAGGCCGTGACGATCAGCAACCTGCTCGGCCAGATCCGCAGCCTCGCCAAGGGCCAGCCGAACGTGATGCTGGGCTACTCGGCCGAGGCCTCGATGCAGGGCCTGGATCTGCGTATCACCTCGACGGTGTGGCCCGACCTGGACCGGCGGCAGCTGACCAGTCTGCCCGCGGGGATCAAGGCCACCATGGACGACGTCCTCGCCCACATCCAGTCCGGCGGCTGACACCCCGCCCAGGCGGCGCCGTCGTCCAGATGCCGCAAAAGGCCCCATGGAACTCATCCATGGGGCCTTTAGCCGTGATTCGGCCGGCTGTTAGTCGGTCTTGAGCAGCCCGTTCAGGTAGACGCCGTAACCGCTCTTGGCGAGCGGGGCGGCGAGACGGCTCAGCTGGGCGTCGTCGATCCAGCCGGCGCGCCAGGCGATCTCTTCGATGCAGCCGATCTTGTGGCCCTGGCGGTCTTCGATGACGCGCACGTATTCGGAGGCCTGCATCATCGATTCGAAGGTGCCGGTGTCCAGCCAGGCGGTGCCGCGGTCCAGGACCTGCACGTGCAGGTTGCCCTGGTTGAGGTAGCGCTCGTTGACGGTGGAGATCTCCAGCTCGCCGCGGGCGCTGGGTTCGATGGACTTGGCGATCTCGACGACGGAGTTGTCGTAGAAGTACAGTCCGGGCACGGCGTAGTTGCTCTTGGGCTTGGTCGGCTTCTCTTCGATCGACACGGCGGTGAAGTCGTCGTCGAACTCCACGACTCCATAGGAGGTGGGGTTGGACACGTGGTACGCGAAGATCAGGGCGCCGTCGATGTCGGCGTTGTTGCGGAGCGCCGAGCCCAGGCCGGCGCCGTGGAAGATGTTGTCGCCCAGCACCAGGGCGACGCTGTCATCGCCGATGAAGTCCTCACCGATGGTGAACGCCTGCGCGAGGCCGTCCGGGGAGGGCTGCACGGCGTATTCGAGGCGGAGGCCGAGCTCGCTGCCGTCGCCGAGGAGGGCCTTGAACTGGTCGTTGTACTCGGGGGTGGTGATGATGAGCACCTCGCGGATACCGGCCATCATCAGCGTCGAGAGGGGGTAGTAGATCATCGGCTTGTCGTAGATGGGCATCAACTGCTTGGAGATGCCCTTGGTGATCGGCCAGAGGCGGGTTCCTGAGCCTCCGGCGAGAATGATTCCGCGCATGGTCTAGTTCCGTTCGTTGAGCGACTGGTAGTAGGCGCGGGCGGCGTCCCAGGTGGGCAGCAGTCCGCTCGCGGCGGCCTCGGCGAGGCTGGGTGCGTCGGTGTCTTTCGGGGAGAGCAGCAGCTCTCCGGCCGAGGACGGGAAGATCAGGCCGACCTCGTCATCGAGCGGGTTGATCCCGTGCTCGGCGCCGGCGGTGTAGGTGGAGGAGACCAGGTAGCTCACGGTGGCCTTGTCGGTCAGGGCGACGAAAGCGTGGCCGAGGCCCTCGGAGATGTAGACGGCCTTACGGTCGACGTCGTCCAGCAGTACGGAGTCCCACTGGCCGAAGGTGGGCGAACCGACCCGGATGTCGACGACGAAGTCGATGATCGCACCGTGCGTGGCGGTGACGTACTTGGCCTGGCCCGGCGGGATGTCTGCGAAGTGGATGCCGCGCACGACGCCGCGGCTGGACATGCTGGTGTTGGCCTGACGCAGGTCCAGCGGGTGCCCGACCGCCTCGGACAACTTGTCGAAGCGGTACCACTCGAGGAAGACTCCCCGGTCGTCCCCGAACTGCTTGGGGGTCACCTCGTAGGAATCGGGGACGGAGAGTTCACGAATCTGCACGTTTGCCAGCCTAGCAAGGCGTGTCCAGTAGAATCGCGGAGGCACCTTTACGCAAACGGAATGGTCACGTATATATATGAAGATCCTCGTCACCGGCGGAGCCGGGTTCATCGGCTCGAACTTTGTTCGTCGCACCCTGCAGGACGCTTACCCGGGCCTGGAAGGCGCCGAAGTCGTCGTCCTGGACGCCCTCACCTACTCCGGCAACCTGGAGAACCTGGCCCCCGTGGCCGATTCCGACCGCTACACCTTCGTCGAGGGCGACATCCGCGACGGCGCTCTGCTGGACACCCTGTTCCCGGGCCTCGACGCCGTGGTGCACTTCGCCGCGGAATCCCACGTGGACCGCTCCGTGCGGGACGCCTCGATCTTCGTCGAGACCAACGTGCTCGGCACCCAGCAGCTGCTCGACGCGGCACTGCGTAACAACCTGCCCAGGTTCGTGCACGTGTCCACCGACGAGGTCTACGGCTCCATCGCCGAAGGCTCCTGGAACGAGGAGCGCGCCCTCGAGCCCAACTCGCCGTACTCCGCGTCGAAGGCCGGCAGCGACCTGCTCGCCCGCAGCTACCACCGCACCCACGGCCTGAACGTGTCGATCACCCGGTGCTCGAACAACTACGGCCCGTACCACTTCCCCGAGAAGGTCATCCCGCTGTTCGTAACCAACCTCATCGACGACCTGCACGTTCCCCTCTACGGCGAGGGCAACAACATCCGTGACTGGCTGCACGTGGACGACCACACCCGCGCCATCGCGATGGTGCTGGTCTCCGGCCGCGCCGGCGAGATCTACAACATCGGCGGCGGTACCGAGCTGACCAACGTCGAGCTCACTCAGCTGCTGCTGGACGCCACCGGCAAGGACTGGTCCTACGTGGACCGGGTCGCCGACCGTCTCGGCCACGACCTGCGCTACTCCGTGGACATCTCCAAGATCCAGGCCGAACTCGGCTACTCCCCCGAGGTGCCCTTCGAGAAGGGCCTGGCCGACGTGGTGCAGTGGTACCGCGACAACCGCTCCTGGTGGGAACCCCTCAAGGCCCGCGCGGCGTTGAGCTGAGCCTGCTGACATGACCCGTTATCTGATCGCCGGCGCGGCCGGGATGCTCGGCCGCGACCTGCAGGACGCCCTCTCCGACCGTGATGTCACGGCCGTGGACCGCAGCGAGCTGGACATCACCGACCTCGCCGCCGTTCAGAAGGCCGTCACCGGCCACGACGTGATCATCAACGCCGCCGCGTACACCGCGGTGGACGCGGCGGAGGAGAACGAGGCCGCCGCGTATGCGGTGAACGCCATCGGCCCGCGCAACCTCGCGATCGCGGCCGCCGCCAGCGGTGCGAAGCTCGTGCAGATCTCCACCGACTACGTCTTCGACGGCACCGGCAGCACGCCGTACCCCGAAGACACCGCGATCGACCCGCTCAACGCGTACGGCCGCACCAAGGCCGCCGGTGAACAGTTCGTGCTCACCGAGAATCCCGCCGGCAGCTACATCGTGCGCACCGCGTGGCTCTATGGCGCACACGGCCCCAACTTCGGCCGCACCATGCTCACCCTCGCCGCGGGCCGGGACACCGTCTCCGTCGTCGCCGACCAGTTCGGCCAACCCACCTGGACCGTCGACCTGGCCCGCCAGATCGTGGCGATGCTCGACGCCGACGCGCCAGCCGGCATCTACCACGGCACCAACGCCGGGCAGACGAACTGGTTCGGGTTCGCCAGGGCCGTGTTCGCCAACGCGGGCCTGGACCCTGACCGGGTGCTGCCCACCGACGGCCGCACGTTCGTGCGTCCGGCACCACGACCGTCGTACTCGGTACTCGGGCACGACGCCTGGTCCGCTGCCGGCCTGGCCCCGATGCGGCCCTGGACCGAGGCCCTCGAGGACGCCTCGACCCACGGCGCTTTCACCCCGTCATGATCACCCTCCGGGTCATCGTCGACCAGATGGTCTCGCCCGTTCCCGGCGGGCTCGGCCGGTACACCGAGGAACTCACCCGGTCGCTGATCGCCACGGCGCCAACCGACTGTGCGGTCGAAGGCATCGTCTCGGCCACCTCGGCGGAGCACTACGACCAGATCACCGACGCCCTGCCCGGCCTGGCGGGCCTGCACAAGATGTCACTGGCGCGCCGCGAACTCGCCGCGGCCTGGCAGCTCGGTGTGGCGACCTCGGCCGGCCGCGGCCTCGTGCACGCCCCCGGCCTGTTCGCTCCGCTGCACCGGCACGACAGGGCCAGGGACGAGACCCAGGTCGCCGTGACGGTGCACGACGTGCTCGCCTGGACGCATCCGGAGTCGTTGACCCCGACCACCGTCTCCCGAACCAAGCTGATGCTCAAACGCGCCCGCAAGCACGCCGACGCCATCGTGGTGCCCAGCCACGCCCTCGCCGACCAGCTCGGCGAGATCATGGACTTCGGCGACAGGGTGCGGGTGATCGGCGGGGCCGTCAGCAGCGGCCTGGTGCTGCCGACGAATTCCGCCGCCGCCGAAGCCATGGCCGTGGCCCTGGGGCTGCCCGACGAGTACATCCTCACCGCCGGCACCCTGGAACCGCGCCGCGCCGTCACCGCCCTCATCACGGCCCTGGGCCGTCCGGGCGCCGCGGAGCTGCCGCTTCTTGTTGTCGGACCGGATTCCTGGGGTGAGCTGACACTCGCGTCGGTGGCCGACGAGGCCGGCCTCGCCCCCGACCGGGTGCGCGCGCTGGACGGCCTGACCGACCAGCAGCTCGCCCTGGTGATCTCGCGGGCGTCGGTCTTCGTCTACCCCAGCCTCGAGGAGGGCTTCGGCCTGCCGATCATCCAGGCTTTCCACTTCGGCACCCCGGTGATCCACTCGGATGCGCCGGCCCTGGTCGAGGCCGCCGGCGATGCGGGCTTCGTGGTGGAGCGTGACGACCCGGCGGGCTACCCCGATCGGCTCGCCGCCGCCCTGGACCGGGTGCTTGGCGACACCGCCCTCGCCGACAGGTTGCGCATCTTCGGCGGCGACAGGGCCAGGGCGTTCAGCTGGCGGGACACCGCCGAACGCGTCTGGCAGTTGCACGCCGACCTCTGAGCCCATCGGGCCCGATCAACGGCTCAGGGTCAGGGTGCGGGGGTCTCTGTGACCGGGTTCAGCGCGGCGTCGATCAGGCCGGCGATGTAGTCGTAGTCGGGGTCTGTCGGGTCCACGTTGTTGGCCGGCACCAGTTCGACGGCGCCCACCGGGAGTTCCTTGGTCTTGGCCGCGAGGCGGGTGAAGTAGCCGAGCATGCCCTGGGGCACGTCGGTCTTGACGACCTCCTGGCCGGCCTGGGCCACACCCTGGAACTTGGTGAGGACGTTGCCCGGGTTGAACTGCTGCAGGATCGCCTCCTGCAGAACCCGCTGGCGGGACATCCGGTCGTAGTCACTGGTGCCGTGCCTGGCGCGACCGTACCACAGGGCGGTGAAACCGTCCATGTGCTGCGGACCGGCCTCCACCCAGCCTTCCACGTCGCTGAGGTCGTCTTCCTGACCGCCGATGGGCAGCCGCTCCGCCACGGTGATGTCCACGCCGCCGAGGGCGTCGATGAGCTGGGAGAAGCCCTGCATGTCGATGAGCACGTAGTACTGGATGGTGAGCCCGGTGACGCCGCTGGCGGCGTCACGCATGGCCTCGATGCCGGGTTCGCTGCCCTCGGCCACCGCGTTGGGGTACATCTCCGGGCTCTTGAGCTCCACCTCGGTGTAGATCGAGTTGAGCTGGCAGACGTCCACATCGCAGACGCCGTCGTAGCCGTAGCCGTCCGGGTACGAGGCGTACAGGGGGGAATCCTCCGGGAACGGCACGTACTCGAGGTCGCGAGGGATGCCGATGATGTCGGCCTTGCCGGTCTCGGCGTCGATGCTGACCACCGAGGTGCTGTCCGGGCGCATGCCCAACCGGTCGGAACCGGCGTCGCCGCCGAGCAGCATGATGTTGTACCGGCCGTCGACCGGCGGCTCCGACGGGCCGGACGCGAACACCGACGACAGGAACCCGCTGGCCGTCGTGGCAACGTAGGCGCCGTAGGAGGCGGTTCCGGCCACAGTGACCATCACCACTGTCGCCAGTCCGGCGATGAACGGCCGGGCCTTGGGCCGGGCCTTCACGAGGCGGGTCAACCGGATGGTGTCGAATGTCAGGACCACCCAGACCAGGGCGTAGAACACCATCACGATGGCGAGGATCCACAGTCCGATCGAGTTGGTGGCCACGGTGAGCAGGATCTCGGGGTTCAGCGCGTAGACGATGCCGGCGATCACGCCGAGGCCGAGCAGACTCAGGCTGGCGCGCAGTCCGAACCGGCCGAGGCCGCGGCTTCCCGCGAGTACCTGGGCGGAGCCGGGCAGAAGGATGTTGAGGACCACGAGCCACCAGGCCCGGCGGGTCATGACCTGCCTGGAGCCGGAATTCGGGTGCCGGATCGGGCTGCTGGCGCTCGTCATAGTTTCGCTTGCAGGGCCGTGTTCTTCTGCTCCACCTGCTCGGCCAGCTGGTCGGCGTAGCCTTGCAGCTTGAGGCGCAGCGCGTCATCCGCCGTCGCCAGGATCTTGATGGCGATCAGGGCCGCGTTGCGCGCGCCGCCGATCGAGACCGTCGCGACGGGAACGCCGGCCGGCATCTGCACGATCGATAGCAGTGAGTCCAGGCCGTCCAGGCGGCCCAGCGGCACCGGAACGCCCACGACGGGAAGCGTGGTGACCGCGGCGAGCATGCCCGGCAGGTGTGCGGCGCCGCCGGCGCCGGCGATGATCACCTTGAGGCCGCGGCCCCAGGCTTCGGCGCCGTAGCGCATCATCCTTTCCGGCGTGCGGTGCGCTGAGACCACCTGCACCTCGTGGGCGACACCGAATTCGGCCAGCATGGCCGCGGCGTCGCTCATGACGTTCCAGTCGGAGTCCGACCCCATCACGACGCCGACGAGCGCGGCTGAGGAGGGGGCGGACTCGGGGGCGGGAGTCGCGAGGTTGTCTGGCACGGTGACGATCTTAGGCTTTAGTCCTGAAAATATGCCGCAGTGGCACGCGCCTGGTAGCTGACCGAGTCCAGATCGGGCCCGGATGCCGTCACGTGGCCGATCTTACGTCCGGGGCGGGGGTCCTTGCCGTAGTTGTGCACCTTGACCGTCGGCTGCTCGGCGAACGCGGCCGGGTACCGGGCCGCCATGCTTCCCTCGGCGGGGCCGCCGAGGACGTTGACCATCACCGACCAGGGGTCCCGGAGCGCCGTGTCGCCCAGCGGCAGGTCGAGCACTGCTCGCAGGTGCTGTTCGAACTGACTCGTGGTGGAGCCGTCGATCGACCAGTGACCGCTGTTGTGCGGCCGCATCGCGAGCTCGTTGACCAGCAACCGGCCGTCGGTGGTTTCGAAGAGTTCCACGGCGAGCACCCCGGTGACACCGATGCCCTCGGCCACCCGCTCGGCGATGTCGGCGGCGAGCGCGCTGAGCCGGCCGGCCGACTTCGGTGCCGGCGCGATGACCTCGGCGCAGACGCCGTTCTGCTGCACGGTCTCGACGACGGGCCAGATCGCGATCTCACCGGACGGGCGTCGCGCGACGACCTGGGCTAGTTCGCGGCGGAAGTCGACGAGCTCCTCGACCAACAGGTCGCCGCCGTTGGCGTCTTCGGCGAGCGCGAGGAACCAGTCGTCGGCCTCGTGGGCGTGGGACACCACGCGCACCCCCTTGCCGTCGTAGCCGCCCCTGGCTGTCTTCACGACGGCCCGGCCACCGTGATCGGCGAGGAACTGCGCCAGAGCGTCCGCGTCGGCCACCCGCGCCCAGTCGGGGACGGGCAGGCCCAGCTCGGTCAGGCGTTCCCGCATGAGCAGCTTGTCCTGGGCGTAGAGCAACGCGTCGGGTCCGGGGTGCACGCTGATGCCCCGGTTCACCAGTTCGCGGAGGATCACTTGCGGAACGTGTTCGTGGTCGAAGGTCACCACGTCGACGGTCTCGGCGAAGGCGAGGACGGTGGCCAGGTCGCGGTAGTCCCCCACCGACACCGCGGCGAGGTGCGCGGACATTCCGTCGGCCTCGGCCAGGACCCGGAGGTCGAGGCCGAGGTTCACCGCGGCGGGGATCATCATGCGGGCCAATTGGCCTCCGCCGATCACACCAACGATCGTTCTCATTTGTTCACCAATTTCTGTGCGACCGTTCATCCGAGGGGCCGGGAACTCCCAGGATGAGGAATATGCCGGGACGTAGACTGCGAGAGAAGCGCGTTTTCTCGCTACACGTTCCATTTTCACCTATCGGCCGGACGGATGCATGTCGAGAACAACCTTCAGCAGGTACCGGGTGCTGGCGTTCGCGACCCAGCTCGCGAAGTTCGGCATGGTCGGACTCGTCGGCTTCGCGGTGGACATCACAGTGTTCAATCTGCTGCGGGCCACCGTCTTCTCCCCAGAGGCCCTCGCCTCCGGCCCGATCTGGGCGAAGGTCGTCTCGACGGTCCTCGCCATCCTGGCCAACTGGGTCGGCAACCGGTACTGGACCTTTTCGAAGGACCGCCGGTCACAGACCCTGCGTGAGGGCCTGGAGTTCTTCGCGGTCAGCCTCGTCGGTATGGGAATCGGGCTGGCCTGCCTGTGGGTGAGCCACTACGTTCTCGGGTACACCAGCGTCATCGCCGACAACATCTCCTCGAACGTGATCGGCCTGCTGCTCGGAGCCGTCTTCCGCTTCACCCTGTACAGGTACTGGGTCTTCTCACCGTCCCGCCGGGACGCCACTGCGGTGCCCACCGGCACGGCGGCCACCGGTCCGGTGACCACCAGCACGGCAGCGCTGCGGCTACAGTCCCGCGCGGAGGCCGAATTCGTCACCGAGCGCTGACTGCTCCTGCCGGCGCGAGGCCATCACGCTCTGTGACTGCTCCATCAGGTCCTGCAGCACCTGCTGCACGAGGTCGGCGTCCGGCACGTCCCGCAGCGACAACGGCTGTTCCAGCCCCGAATTGATCCGCACCGTCCCGGACCGAAACAGCGACTGCAGCCAGTTCTTGCGCACGGTGACGTCGTAGCCCCTGCTGTGCAGCAGTTCCTGCCGCTCGTGCACGAAGATGCCGTGCACGAAGATGATCCGGCGGCTGGTCACCGTGTACCGCCGGGTGAGCCAGGACACCAGCGGCAACAACCAGAGCAGCACGACGACCAGGCCGGCGCCGACCAGGAGCATCACGTTCTGCCACGGCTCGGCCAGGCTTCCGGAGTAGTAGCCGGTCACGCCGCACGCGCCGATCAGGAACAGGGTGGGCCAGAACAGCGCCCTGGCGTGCGAGCGGAGCCGGGCGATGACCACCTCTGGCGCCGTCGTCGGCACGCCGGGCATCACTTGCGCTGGGTTGGTCATATACCCATTAATACCTCAGATTCAGTACCGCAGATGGGTCACGTCCCCCGCGGCGACGGCCTGTAGTTCGCCGTTCGTCTGGTCTTCCACGATCAGCCGGCCGTCCCCGTCCAGCCCGACGGCGGTGCCCACCAGGTCCTGCCCACCGGGCAGTTCGACGCGCACCGCGGCGCCCAGGGTGCCGCACAGGGCGGACACCTCGGCGTGCAGGCCGCTGGCCACGGGATCCGCCCCGGCGGCGAGGAAGTTCGCGGTGAGGCTCCGCAGCGCGTCGAGGTACGCGGCGAGCACCTCGTCGGCGTTCGGGATGCTACCGGTGACGAGCATCAGCGAGGTGGACGTGAGGGTGGGCAGGTCGTGCTCGTCCAGGCTCAGGTTCAGTCCGGTGCCGATGCACAGGCCGCTGGCATCCGGCAACAGCTCCGAAAGGATGCCGGAGACCTTGTAGCCGTCGATGAGCACGTCGTTGGGCCACTTCAGCGTCACCTCGTGCCGGGGTGCCTCCTCGTCGCCGGGCGGCGGCGCCGCGGCCTGCACGACCGAACGCACGGCCTGGGTCATGGCCGCGCCGGCGAGCAGGGGAAACCAGCCGTACCGGTTCGGCGGCAGCCGGCCGCTCTCCAGCCGTGGTCGCAGCAGCACCGAGATGGCCAGCGATTTGCCGCTGGGCGCCAGCCAGGTGCGGCCGAGCCGTCCGCGGCCGCTGGTCTGGTTGTCGGTGACGATGACCGACAGGTCGGGCCAGGCCGACGCATCAGGGCCCGTGGCCCGGGTCACCAGCACATCGTTGGTGGAGCCGGCCTCGTCGAGGTACTCGAACCGTGCCCCGATGCCGCGGCTGATCGGAAATTCCATGCTGACGCCTCTTCTCACACCCCGCGGGGATCATAACTCCTGCAATTCTGCCCAGGTTTGGTGGGGCACCGGGCCGACACGCTCTGGGGGCGGTGCGGGGTGAGGCCGGTAGAGTGAACGGCGTGACTGAGAACCCGACCGGACCCGACCTGTACACGACGGCTGGCAAGCTCGCCGACCTCAAGATGCGCTACCACGAAGCCGTGACCGCGAGCGGCGAGGCCGCCATCGAGAAGCAGCACGCCAAGGGCAAGATGACCGCCCGCGAACGGGTGGCCGAGCTGCTGGATCCGGGCTCGTTCGTCGAACTCGACGAATTCGTGCGGCACCGCACCGTCGCGTTCGGCATGGAGAAGAAGCGCCCGTACGGCGACTCCGTCGTCACCGGCACCGGCACCATCCACGGCCGTCAGGTGGCCGTGTACTCGCAGGACTTCACGATCTTCGGCGGTTCGCTCGGCGAGGTGGCCGGCGAGAAGATCATCAAGGTGATGGACCTGGCTCTCAAGACCGGGGTGCCCATCATCGGCATCCTCGACTCCGGTGGAGCGCGCATCCAGGAGGGTGTCGTGGCCCTGGGCAAGTACGGCGAGATCTTCCGCCGCAACACCGCCGCATCCGGCGTGATCCCGCAGATCTCGATCATCTGCGGCCCGGCGGCCGGCGGCGCCGTGTACTCCCCCGCCCTGACCGACTTCGTGATCATGGTCGACAAGACCAGCCAGATGTTCGTCACCGGCCCCGACGTGATCAAGACCGTCACCGGCGAAGACGTGGGCATGGAGGAACTTGGCGGCGCGCTGACCCACAACACCATCTCCGGTGTGGCGCACTACCTGGCCAGTGACGAGTCCGACGCCCTCGATTACGCGCGCACCCTGCTCGGCTTCCTGCCGGACAACAACCTCGCCGAGCTACCCGTCTTCGACAGCGAGGTCGAACTCGAGACCACGGATTCCGACCTCAAGCTCAACACGCTGATCCCCGATTCGCCCAACCAGCCGTACGACGTGAAGACCGTCATCGAGCACATCGTCGACCACGGCGACTTCCTCGAGACCCAGCCGTTGTTCGCGCCCAACATCGTGGTGGGCTTCGCCCGCATCGAGGGCCGCAGCGTCGGCATCGTCGCCAACCAGCCCAACGCGATGGCCGGCACCCTCAACATCCAGGCCGGCGAGAAGGCCGCCAGGTTCGTCAGGTTCTGCGACGCGTTCTCGATCCCGATCCTCACCCTCGTCGACGTTCCCGGCTTCCTGCCAGGCACCGACCAGGAATGGACCGGCGTGATCCGTCGAGGCGCGAAGCTGCTCTACGCGTACGCGGAGGCCACGGTGCCGCTAGTCACCGTGATCCTGCGCAAGGCCTACGGCGGCGCCTACATCGTGATGGGCTCCAAGCAGCTCGGCGCCGACATCAACCTGGCCTGGCCGACCGCGGAGATCGCGGTCATGGGCGGCCAGGGCGCCGTGAACATCCTCTACCGTTCCGAGATCAAGAAGGCCGAAGCGGCCAACGAGGATGTCGCTGCCGTCCGCAGCCGGCTCGCCAACGAGTACACCTACAACGTGGCCAGCCCGTTCCTCGCCGCCGAACGCGGCGAGCTCGACGGGATCATCGAACCGTCCGCGACGCGGGTGTCCGTCGTCAAGGCGTTGCGGGCGCTGCGCACCAAGCGCGCCAGCCTGCCCGCCAAGAAGCACGGGAACATCCCGCTGTAGGCGGCGCTGCCATGACAGTCTCAGAGAACCGCGCCGGCTTCGACCCGGCCGAGCTCACCTTCGTCACGACGGGGGTCTCCGAACAGGAGGCAGCCGCGGTGACCGCCGTCCTGCGGGCCCTGCTGCGCGCCGAGTCGGACAACCTGCGGGCCACGCCGAACGGCCCCGCGAGCCCCTGGCAGGACAGCCAGCGGGCCATCAGGGCGCCGCTGCCGCGGGGCGACGAGCGCTGGCGGGGCTTCACGGCCTGAGCCGCACTCTGTTGTCCCCCTAAATGACGACTTTTCAGCGGATCACCGGGTCGGCATTATTGGTATTGCTGGGTGTTGCTCTCGGGCAACACGACCAATCATTCGCCGACTAGGGTAAGCAGGCGAATGTGTTGGGGGCGCGTCTAGGCGACATTCGGGTTGTCGCCCTGACACGGAAATGTCGGAAGGGGATCCACCCCCGGGTGGGTCCCCTTTCGCATGCCCGGTCAGTGCCGGCGGGTCGGCTGGCCGGCCGAGGCGCCCGGCGCGTGCACGGCCCGCGGGATCTCCAACCACAGGTCCACTTCTTCGTCGGGCGAGTCCTGGCCGAGGGCGCTCAGCCGCGGGTCAGGGCTGTTGATGCCCACCACGGTGATGGCGGTCCCCGAGCCGTCGGCCGCCGTCCTGGCGATGATCGTGGACGCCGTCGTGGCGGCCATGGCGTCGGCCAGAGTGTTCAGCACGACCTCCAGATCGGTGCCGGCCAGGTCGTCGATGCCACCCTCGTCGAGCAGGGTGACGATGGCGCCGCGCCGCCGCGCCGCCATCACCTCACGGCGTACGGCGTCGTTGAGCAGCCGGCGCCCGCGGATCTCGTCACGGATCGCGGCCTCCAGGTACCGGCACTCCAGACGCTGCCCGTCGCTGAGCGTGCCGCGTTCCTGGATGATGCGGCGCAGCATCGGCGCCGCCAACCGGATGGTCTGGGCCAGGCGCACCTGACGCTCGTACAGGTGCGCTTCCTGCGCCGCCTGCCACTCGGTGGCCTCCCGTTCGGCGAGGCCGTACTGCCGCGCGTCCCGGCCCGCCTTGGCCAGCGCCCTGGCCAGCGTCACGGCCACGAACACCCACACGGCGCTGCCGATGACGCCCATCGACGCGAGGGAGCCCGCACCGGCCCAGACGACGGTGTGAGCGACGAGGAAGCCCACCCCGACCCAGGCGAGGGTCGCCCGCCTGCGCGTGGCCGTGATGGTCATCAGGGTGCCGACGGCGGCCACGTACCAGGTGGCGTAGCCGTTGTCGGGCACGGACCCGTCCAACTGGCTGCCCACGAGCAAAGGAACCGCGATGCACACGGCCACGTTGAAGAACCCCAACCAGTGCGACATCCGGGCCGGACTGGTCGGCCATAGGCTCGCCACGGTGGCCGCGGCGTAGAGCAGGATCGCGATCAGCGCCGGTACCGGCGACGCCGGCACATCCAGCGAGTAGAGGGCCAGGATCACGTGATAGGTCGAGAACAGGGCGGCCAGGGAGATGATCAGCCCTCGGGGGACGGAGATCATGCGCGGCCACCGCGCTCGCTCAGCGGCCACTCGATCAGGATCGACGTGCCCCGGCCGGGGCTGCTGTTCACCTGGACGACGCCGCCGGCCTTCGCGACCCGCTCCCGGATCGAGATCCGCAGGCCCAGGCGTTCGCTGGGCACGGTGGCGGGGTCGAACCCGACACCGGAGTCGGCGATCTCGATGACGCAGCCGCCCAGCAGATTGGAGTTCATCCGCACCGACCTCGTCACCGGGTCGCCGGGGACACCGGCGTGCTGGATGCTGTTCACGATCGCCTGGGCGCTGGCGGCGTAGAGGGCCTCGCCCGCGTGCGCGGGCAGGCTGAGCCTCTCGGCATCGCAGTCGATGAACTCGATCGGCTCGTCGAACCGGTCCGCGATCTTGCGGATGCGTTCCTTGAGGGTGCTGAACAGGACCAGGCTGTCGTCGGTTGCGGGAAGCGAACCGGCCTCGGTGAGCCGGGCGATGGCGTCCTCCGCCATCGTGGCAGCCAGCTCGGCCGCCTTCGGCGTACCGGCTGCGGCGGCGGACAACAGGGCGGCGAGGACACTGTCGTGCACGAGGGAGTCCACCTGCACCCGTTCCACCTCGGTGGCGTGCTGGCGCACGGCGGCGGAGTACGTGGACAGCGCGTTGGTCTGCGCGATGTCGACCCCGGCGGTGGCCTGGCGCAGCATCGTGATGATGATCAGAATCACCTGGCCGAGCAGGATCGCGTAGACGGCGTCGAGGGCGCCGAGCATCGGATCGGCGCCACCGCCTGCGGGCAGCACCCGCACGATGCCGTAGGCGATCGGAGCCAGGAAGGTGTAGGTCATCGCCCACCACTTGGAGAACGAGACGGCGGCGAAACCGGTCGCGACGGTGCAGAGATACCAGAGCCAAGGCTTGCCCTCGAGGGTGCCCTCCGGGGTATTCAGCATCGCCGGCCAGCCGATCAGGGCGACGAGGTACACCCCCGCGAACACGCCGCTGGTGACTCTGACGTACTTCTTCACCAGCGTGGCGATGATTGCCACGCCCAGGCCGCCGAAGATCGCGATGCTGAGCGCCACCCCGAGACCGGGCTTAAGGCTGTCCAGCTGGCCGAGCATCGCCGGATAGGTCTGCAGGGCGAAGATCAGGCCCACGCCGCCGGCGGCCCGCGAGACCACCCGCTCGATCTGCGCGCGACTGATGGGCTTGCGCGGCTGCTTGGATTCGTTGAGGAGGTCGGCACCGAGCTGGTCGGGTGCGACACGGCCCGGCGACAGCCTGAACGACCGGACCGGCACGACCTCGGCCGGACTAGGAGCGCCCATCCCCGCCTTCCAGGTCGAGACCCGGCAGGATGCCGTCTTCCACGGCCCTGCGTAACAGGTCGACCTTCGTGGGTGCCGGGCGGCCCACCTCGACGTACTTCACGCGGATGCGGTCGAGGTACTCCCGGGCCGTGGAGTGGGCGATGCCCAGCTGCATCGCCACCATCTTCAGCGGCAGGCCGGAGGCGTAGAGGTGCAGCACGTCGCGTTCACGGCGGCCCAGTTGGGCCTTGGCGAAGTCCCGGTCGGCGTCGATGGCGGTGGCCCACTCGAGGTTGTTGAGCACGTCACCGCGGGCCACGGAGGCGACGGCGGCCATCACCGTGGTCGTCGGCGACGACTTGGGGATGACGCCGGCAGCGCCGGCGGCCAGGCCCTCACGGACCAGGGCGACCCTGTCGGCGATGCTGTGCACCAACACCGACGCGCCGGTACCGCGGGCCAGGTGCACGTTGTCGGTGACGAGGGACCCGTCGCCGAGGGACAGGTCGAGCACGATCACATCCACCGGGCGACCGGCGATGCCGTCGACGAGTTCGCGTACCGTCGCGGCCTCGAAGACCACCTCGAAGCCGGTGTTCTCACAGGCGGCCTTGAGGCCCAGCCGCACCGACTCATGGTCGTCGGCGATGCCCACGCGTACGGGGCGGTCGGCCAGGTCGGTCGCGGTGTCAGGCTCGGTCACGGTCACAGTTGTCATCTCTCGTCTTCGTTCTTGGTGCTAAGACTAGCTATCTGGTGAGCAGGGCGACGGCTTCGACGTGGTGGGTGTTGGGGAACAGGTCGAAGGCGCGCAGGCTCCGCAGCGTGTACCCGAGCCCGGCGAAGAGGGCGACGTCGCGGGCCAGGGCCACCGGATCGCAGGCGACGTAGACCACCTGGGCCGGCGCGAGGAACGCCAGGGTGTCGACGACTTCGCCGCCGGCGCCGGATCGCGGCGGGTCGAGCACCACGGTGGCTGCCTGCAGACGTGCCCGTTCGGCAGCGTCGGCGTCGCGGGTGAGTCCGGCCAGGAATGTGTCCACCCTGCCGGTCTGCGCGGTGGCGCCGACCCACTCGGCGAGGTTAGCGCCGGCGTTCTCGGTGGCCTGGGCGTCGCTCTCCACCGAGGTGATGCGCACGTCGGAACCGAACCTGTCGGCGACGGCGGCGGCGAGCAGCCCCACACCGCCGTACAGGTCGAGGTTGGCGGCCTTGGGGTCGAACAGGTCCGGGTCGATGGCGTCCTGCACGGCGGCGAACAGGGTCTCCGCGGCACGCGCGTGCACCTGCCAGAAACCGGCGGCGTCGAGCCGGAACTCACGGTCGCCGACCCGCTCGGTGATCGGTTTTGGCGCGGTGCGGCGCCGGCGGCCCTTGTCGTCCTGCTCGGCGACCAGGATCTGCACTTCACCGACGCTGGGGGCGACGACGTCGACGGATGCGGCGCCGGCGAACAGCTTGTCCAGCGGCGCGGCCATTTCGAGGGCGTGTACGGCCAGCGGCAGGTCGTCGACGGGGATCACCCGGTGCGAGCGGGCGGCGTACGGGCCGACGATGCCGGTCTCCGTGACATGCAGGCGCACCCGGGTGCGCCAGCCGGTGCCGTCCATGGCGTCGCCCGGCGAAGCATCCGCTGCCACCGGCACGGCCTCGACGGTGACATCGCTGTCGAGTCCGGCCATCCGGTGCAGTGCATCGGTGAGGACCTGGCGCTTGAGCTCGCGCTGGTGGCCCAGTTCGATGTGGCCGAATTCGGCGCCGCCGGCACGGTCGGCAGGGTCCCGGTCGATGGCCGCTGCGGCCCAGATGTGCGGCTGACGTTCGGGGGCCGCGTCCAGGACCTCGACGGTCTCGGCCCGCCAGAAGCTCTTCTTGTTCGCGTCGGTGAGCCTGACGCGCACCCGTTCACCCGGGAGGGTGTCGCTGACGAAGACCACACGGCCCTCGTGCCGGGCAACGAAGATGCCGCCGTGGGCTACGTTGGTGATATCGAGGTCGAGTTCGGTGCCGATCTCGCCCTCTGGAGTGCTCTGACTTGCCTGACGATTAGTGTTGGTGCCCATTGAATGAGCATCCCACATCTGCCTGCCGCCTGAAGGGTTCCATGCGCCTCTACCTCGCCTCCACCTCCCCCGCCCGGCTGGCGCTGCTGCGCGCGGCGGGCATCGAACCCGTCACCATTTCGCCCGATGTCGACGAGGATGCCGTCGCGGCGGCCGAGGCTGAACGCCTGGGCGAGCCCCTGACTCCGCACCATGTGGTCGAGCTGCTGGCGCGGGCGAAGGCCCAGGCCGTCGCGGCCGTCGGTGCCGAGCGGGGCATCGACGGGCTGATCCTCGGCGGGGACTCGGTCTTCGTCCTCGACGGTGTGATCTACGGCAAGCCGCACACCAGCGAGCGTGCCAGGGAGCGCTGGCACACCCAGCGCGGACGCACCGGGCAGCTCTATTCCGGCCACTGGCTGATCGAGCACATCGACGGTCGGCCCGGCCGTGCCGTCGGTGCCGTCGCCGTCGCCGACGTGACGTTCGCCGACGACCTCACCGATTCGGAGCTCGACGCCTACATCAATACCGGTGAACCGCTCTTTGTCGCGGGCGCTTTCACCATCGACAGCCTCGGCGCGCCGTACATCAGCCGCATCGAGGGCGACCCGTCCACGGTCGTCGGACTGTCGTTGCCGACCCTGCGCAGATTGGTGCTCCGGTTGGGCTATGACTGGCCGAGCCTGTGGAATACGGGCACTTCGGCCCTACCGGACTGACCGTTCTTTCGGGGCCTTTGTAGCCCCACGCAGTGTTCTTGCCGCGGTTTTTGTGGGAAAGAACCAAAATTGCGGGGGTTCGGACCAATAGGCTCAGTACCTATGTCGCGTATAACGAAGGTCCTCATCGCCAACCGGGGCGAGATCGCCGTCAGAGTGATCCGAGCGGCAAAGGACAGCGGCATCCTCTCGGTGGCCGTATACGCCGACCAGGACCGGGACGCCCTGCACGCCCGTCTCGCCGACGAGGCCTACGGGCTCGACGGCACCTCCAGCGCCGAGACCTACCTCGTCATCGAGAAGATCCTCTCCATCGCCCGCCGCTCCGGCGCCGACGCCGTGCACCCCGGCTACGGCTTCCTCGCCGAGAACGCCGCCTTCGCCCGCGCCGTCCTGGACGCCGGCCTGATCTGGATCGGCCCGTCCCCAGAGGCCATCGAGCAGCTCGGCGACAAGGTGTCCGCCAGGCACATCGCCGAGAAGGTGCACGCGCCGATGGCGCCCGGCACCCTGAACCCCGTCGCCGATGCATCCGAAGTTCTCGACTTCGTCGACCAGCACGGCCTGCCCGTGGCCATCAAGGCGGCCTTCGGCGGCGGCGGCCGCGGCCTGAAGGTCGCCCGCACCCGCGACGAGGTACCGGAACTGTTCGACTCCGCCGTGCGTGAGGCCGTCACGGCCTTCGGCCGCGGCGAGTGCTTCGTGGAGAAGTACCTCGACAAGCCCCGGCACGTCGAGACCCAGTGCCTCGCGGATGCCCACGGCAACGTCGTCGTGATCTCCACCCGCGACTGCTCCCTCCAGCGCCGCCACCAGAAGCTCGTCGAAGAGGCGCCGGCACCGTTCCTCACCGAGGCGCAGACGACCGAGATGTACCGGGCGTCCAAGGCCATCCTCCGGGAGGTCGGTTACGTCGGCGCCGGCACCTGCGAGTTCCTGATCGGCCAGGACGGCACGGTCTCCTTCCTCGAGGTGAACACCCGCCTGCAGGTGGAACACCCGGTCTCTGAGGAGGTCACCGGCATCGACCTGGTCCGTGAGCAGTTCCGGCTCGCCGAGGGCGGCACCTTGGACTACGACGACCCCATCGCCGTCGGCCACTCGTTCGAGTTCCGCATCAACGGTGAGGACGCCGGCCGCGGCTTCATGCCCGCCCCCGGCCCGGTGCACGTGTTCAGGGCCGCCGGCGGCCCCGGCGTGCGCGTCGACAGCGGCGTGCAGTCCGGCGACGAGATCTCCGGCTCGTTCGACTCGCTGCTGGCCAAGCTCATCGTCACCGGCGCCACCCGGGAACAGGCCCTGGAACGCGCCCGCCGCGCCCTCGACGAGTTCGAGGTGGCCGGCCTGCCCACAGTGCTGCCGTTCCACCGCATGATCGTGCGCGACCCGGCCTTCGCCCCCGCCGACGGCGCCCCGTTCTCGATCTACACCCGCTGGATCGAGACCGAGTTCGAGAACACCATTGCCCCCTGGAGCGGCACCGTCGAGGACCGTCCGCGCTCCGACGCCCGGCACAGCGTGGTCGTCGAGGTGGACGGCCGCCGCATCGAGGTGAGCCTGCCCAGCAAGCTGCTGCCCGGTACCGCGTCGGAGAAGACCGCCGGGCCGGCCCCGCGCCGTCGGACCGCCGCTCACTCGGTGAACACCGCAACGGGCGATGCCGTCAAGGCGCCCATGCAGGCCACCATCGTGAAGATCCTCGTCACGGAGGGCGACACCGTCGTCAAGGGCGACCTGCTGCTGGTGCTGGAGGCCATGAAGATGGAACAGCCGCTCACCGCGCACAAGGACGGCGTGGTCGGGGTCATCGGCGCCGCTGTCGGCTCGACGGTCTCCTCGGGCCACCTGCTCATGACCGTCGGCTGACACCCCCAGCTGCGCAACTGTGCCCGAACCGGACACCTGCGCCCGGCGTACCGGGCGCAGGTGTCCGCACGGGCGACAGTTAGTCGCGGATGCGGCCGGGGTGCCGGGTCAGTAGTGCACCTTGTGCATCGCGCGTGCGGCATCCGTGATGGACCCGGTCAACGACGGGTAGACGGTGAACGCCTCGGCGACCTCGTCGACGGTGAGGCCGTGCTCGACCGCGAGGGTGAGCGGGAAGATCAGTTCGCTGGCCTTGGGGCCCACGATGACGCCGCCGATGACGGTGCCGGTGCCGCGGGAGGCGATCAGCTTGACGAAGCCGTCCTTGATGCCCATCATCTTGGCGCGCGGGTTCGACTCGAGCGGCATCTTGTACACCTCGCCGCGGCGCACACCCTCCTCGATCTCCTTCTGGGTCCAGCCGACTGTCGCGATCTCCGGCTGCGTGAAGATGTTGGCCGCCACATTGCGGATCTCGATCGGGTTCACCGCGTCGCCCATGGCGTGGTAAACCGCAGTGCGGCCCATCATGGATGCGACGGACGCCAACGGCATCTCCGTGGTGCAGTCGCCCGCGGCGTAGATGTTGGGGATCGAGGTGCGCGCCACCCGATTCACCCGGATGTGGCCGGACTCGTCCAGCTGAACGCCGGCCTCGGCCAGGCCCAGGCCCTGGGTGTTCGGCACGGCGCCGACGGCGATCAGGCAGTGGCTGCCCTCGACGGTGCGGCCGTCGGTGAGGGTCACCAGCACGCCGGTGTCGGTGCGTTCGGCGGTGGCGGCGCGGGACTTGTTCAGCACCACCATGCCGTTGCGCTTGAACACGTTCTCAATCACGGCGGCGGCGTCGACGTCTTCGCCGGGCAGCACCTGGTCGCGGCTGGAGACGAGGGTGACCTCGGCGCCCAGGGCCCGGTAGGCGGAGGCGAACTCCGCGCCGGTGACGCCGGAGCCGACGACGATGAGGTGTTTGGGCACCGACTTGAGGTTGTACAGCTGGGTCCAGGTGAGAATCCGCTCGCCGTCGGGCATCATCGTGGGCATCGTGCGGGGGCTCGCGCCCACCGACAGCACGATGGTGTCGGCCTCGATCCGGTCGAAATCGGTGCCTGAGCCGTCGTCTCCGGTGGACACGATGACCGCGTCGCGGCCGTCCAGCCGGCCGTGGCCGCTCTGCAGCTTGACGCCGGCCTTGACCAGGGTCTCCCGCATGTCCTCGGACTGCTCCCTGGCCAGCGCGAGCAGGCGCTTGTTCACCGCGGCGAGGTTGATCGCGACCTCGGGGTGCAGCGGCTTGCCCTTGGCGTCGCGCACGAAGAACTGCACGCCCAGGTCGTTGGCCTCACGGATCGAGTTCGACGCTTCCGCGGTGGCGATCAGCGACTTCGACGGAACGACGTCGGTGAGCACCGCGGCACCGCCGACGCCGACCCGTTCGATCAGGGTCACCTCTGCGCCCTGCTGCGCGCCGGCGAGTGCCGCTTCGTATCCGCCGGGGCCGCCACCGATGATAATGATGCGTTGTTTTCGTTCGAACTCGTAAGGCATTCACTTATTCTGTCCTGCACCGCGCGACCCACCAAACCACGGCTGCCCCGCAGGCAATTAGAGTAGGAGGATGCTCACGACCGAGATCAATCCTCTTGACGCGCCGGAAACCAACCCGTTCGACGTGGCCGCCACCGCCGCCCAAGAAATCGCCGACGCCACCGGTGTCGCCCATCACGACATCGCCCTGACGCTGGGAAGCGGGTGGGGCAAGGCCGCCGACCTGATCGGCGAGACCACCCACACGATCCCCGCGCAGGAAATCACCGGTTTCAGCGCGCCGGCGCTGGCCGGCCACGCGGGCATGTTGCGCTCGGTGCTGCTTTCGAGCGGCAAGCGTGCCCTGGTGATCGGCGCCCGCACCCACTACTACGAGGGCCACGGCGTGCGCCGGGTCGTGCACAGCGTGCGCACCGCCGCCGCGACCGGGGCGACGACCATGATCCTCACCAACGGGGCCGGCGGCATCCGCGAGACGTGGAAGCCGGGCACCCCGGTGCTGATCAGCGACCACATCAACCTCACCGCCGACTCGCCGCTCGAGGGCGCCACCTTCATCGACCTCACCGACCTGTACTCCCAGCGGCTGCGTGACCTCGCCCGAGGCATCGACCCCACCCTGGACGAAGGCGTCTACTGCCAGTTCCGCGGGCCGCACTACGAGACTCCCGCCGAGGTGCAGATGGCCAAGGCCATCGGTGGCCACATCGTGGGCATGTCCACCGCGCTGGAGGCCATCGCCGCCCGCCAGGCCGGCATGGAGGTACTCGGCATGTCGCTGATCACCAACCTCGCCGCCGGCATTCAAAAGACCCCGCTCAGTCACGGCGAGGTGCTCGAGGCCGGCCAGGCCGCCGAAGCCACCATCAGCGCCCTCCTCGCCAGCATCGTGGCCGCACTGTGAGCCACGGCGACGAGACTCCGACCCAGCCCGGCACCCCCGCCGAGCCGCTCCTCCCACGCGGCGCGCACGCCGGCGACGACGAACGCGAACCGCAGACCGCCGTGCTGAACACCGTCGACGGACCGGACGAGACGGCCGGAGAGGTGCCCGCCGCCACGGCAGTGCTGGACACCACGGCCACCGACCCGGTCAACCTGCTGCTGGTCACCGCGACCGACTGGCTCGCCCAGGACCCGGACCCGGAGACCCGCGCCGAGCTGCGCGTGCTGATCCAGCAGGCCCAGGATCGCGACCCGGCCGCCGTTGCCGACCTGCACTCCCGCTTCGACGAGCGCCTCGCGTTCGGCACCGCGGGCCTCCGCGGCGAGATCGCCGCCGGCTCCAACCGGATGAACCGGGTTCTGGTGAGCCAGGCCGCCGCCGGACTCGCCGCCTATCTCCTCGCCGCCGCGGCGAGCAGCCGGCCCGGCAGCATCCCGTCCGTGGTCATCGGCTACGACGGCCGCCGCAACTCGCACGTCTTCGCCACCGACACCGCCGCGATCATGGCCGGCGCCGGCGTGCGCGCCGTGCTGTTGCCCCGCCTGCTCCCCACCCCGGTGCTCGCTTTCGCGGTGCGCCACCTCGGCGCCAGCGCCGGTGTGATGGTCACCGCTTCGCACAACCCGCCCAACGACAACGGCTACAAGGTCTACCTGGGCGACTCCGATGAGGGCTCGCAGATCGTCTCCCCCGACGACGTCGCCATCGCCGCCCAGATCCAGCACGTCGCCGACACCCAGCTCGTCACCGAGCTGCCGCGGGCCGGGTACGAGACCGCTCCGGAGTCCGTCGTGCAGGCCTACGTGGATGCGACCGCCGCCATCGGCGCGTCGCCGCGCGCGCAGGTGAGCGTTGTGTACACGGCCCTGCACGGTGTGGGGTGGGACACCACCCGCCGCGTGCTCGACGCCGCCGGGTTCGCCCTGCCGACCCTCGTGGACGCGCAGATCGCCCCCGACTCGGCGTTCCCCACCGTCGCGTTCCCCAACCCTGAGGAACCCGGCGCGATGGACCTCGCCTACGAGACCGCGCGTGAGGTCGACGCCGAACTGATCATCGCCAACGACCCGGATGCCGACAGGCTCGCCATCGCCATCCCGGACGCCGATGCGCCGGAGGGCTACCGTCGCCTGAGCGGCAACGAGGTCGGTGCCATCCTGGGCTGGCGGGCCGCCGAGCTGGCCGCCAACGCGCCGGGCGACGGCGGTGCCGACGGCACCCTGGCCTGCTCGATTGTGTCGACGCCGGCGCTCAAGGCCGTCGCAGACGCCTACGGCCTGCGGTTCGCCGACACCCTCACCGGGTTCAAGTGGGTCTCCCGTGCTCCCGGCCTGATCTTCGGCTTCGAAGAGGCCCTCGGCTACCTGGTCAACCCCGGCACCGTGCGCGACAAGGACGGCATCTCCGCCGCCGTGGCGCTGCTCTCGCTGGTCAGCGAGCTCAAGGCCGACGGTTTGACGCTCGCGGACCACCTCGACGCGTTCGCCGAGAAGTTCGGCTACTTCGCCTCGGGCCAGATTTCGGTGCGCGTCACCGACCTCACCGAGATCGAGAGGGTGATGGCACGCTTGCGCGAGAGCCCGCCGGCGATGATCGGCACCAGCCGGGTGGACCACATCGACGATCTCTCCGGCGGCTTCAACGGCCTGCCGCCCAGCGATGTGCTGCGGATCGTGCTCGCCGACGGCTCCCGGGTGATGGTGCGGCCCAGCGGCACCGAACCCAAGCTCAAGGTGTATCTCGACACGCACAGCAGCGTCGGCAGCCTCGCCGAACGCCGGCAGGCCGCATCCGATGCCCTCGCCGAGCTCGACAGGGGCATGCGCGCGCTGATCGGCTGACCGGCGGTGCGGACGCGGATGCCCAGCCGGGCATCCGCGCCGGGCTAGCCGAGTGCGATCTCGAGCTTGGCGGTCAGCTCGTCGAGGTCGAAGAAGTTGTCGATGATGATGACGTCGGCATTGGTCTTGCCGATCGACGGCACCAGTTCCGACGAGGTGAGGATGACCTGCGCGTCCGCGGCGGCGAGCTTCACGCTGGCGATGTCGGCCGCGGTGACGTCAGCCTCGATGTCCAGGCGCTCGAGGGCGCGTTCGGCGTTGACCTTGAGAATGGCGGATGTGCCGATACCGACTCCGCACAGTGCGACGATCTTCATTTGTGTTCCTCCGTGCTGGCGTCTGCGCCGGTTGGTGCCGCGATGCCCAGGAGCGAGCGTACGGATGCTGCGTCCGGCGCCGCTGCCAGCGCCGGGATGATGCTCGAATCGTTGAACACGTTGGCGAGCTCGGCGACGAAGTGCACGTGCTCGTCGCCCGTGGTCACCGCCAGGCCCAGGACCACGTTGACGGGGTCGTTGTGCGGGTGTCCGAAGGCCACGGGCTCGGCGAGGGTCACGACGCTCAGGCCCCCGGTGAGCACATCGGGGCCGGGCCGGGCGTGCGCCAGGGCCAGCCCGGGCGCGATCACCACGTAGGCGCCGAATTCCTCGATCACACCCACCATGCGCTCGGTGTAGCCGGGTGCGGTGGAACCGGATCGCTCCAGCGCCGCGCCGGCGGCGCCGACGGCGGCCCGCCAGTCGGGGACGTGCAGGCCGACGTCGATGGCGTCAAGGGGAAGTGGTGGGAGGGACATGGCTGCTTTCTAGCGTGGGCGTTGGCGGGCTAGGCGGTGGCAAAACCGTCGACGATGGCGTCGGCGAGTTCTTCGCGCTCCTCCAACGGCAGGAATGCCGCGGAGGCCGCGTTGAGCTGCAGGGCCTCGAGGTCGTCGAGGTCGTAGCCGAAGGCATCCGTGAGCAGGGCCAGCTCGCGGCTGAGCGTGGTGGCGCTCATCAGCCGGTTGTCGGTGTTGACGGTGACGCGGAAGCCGAGCTGGTAGAGCAGGTCGAACGGGTGGTCGAGCATGTCGTCGCCCCAGGCGGCGATCGCGCCGGTCTGGAGGTTCGACGACGGGCTGAGCTCCAGCGGGATCTCCCTGTCGCGCACCCACTGGGCCAGCGGGCCGAGGGTCACGTACGTGTTCTCCTGGTCCTCCCGGCCGATTTCGATGTCCTCGGCCAGGCGCACGCCGTGGCCCAGGCGCAGGGCGCGACCGTCGAACAGGGCGCCGCGGATGCTGCCCAGCCCGTCGGCCTCGCCGGCGTGCACGGTGACCGGGAAGAGGTTCCGGGCCAGGTAGTCGAACGCGGCGGCGTGGTTGCCGGCCGGGAAGCCCTCCTCGGCGCCGGCGATGTCGAAGCCGACCACGCCGAGGTCGCGGTGCCGCACGGCGAGTTCGGCGACCTCGAGGGACCTGTCGGCGTGCCGCATCGCGGTGATCAGCTGGCCGATCTTGATGGTGATGCCGGCCTGGGCGACCCGCTCGATGCCCGCCGCGATGCCTTCCTGCACGGCGTCGACGGCCTGGTCCAGGCTGAGCCCGCCGGCCAGGTGCTGCTCGGGGGCCCAGCGCACCTCGGCGTAGATCACGCCATCCAGGGCGAGGTCTTCAACGAACTCCCTGGCCACCCGCACGAGGGCGTCGTGGGTTTGCATGACGCCGACGGTGATCTCGAAGGTCTTGAGGTAGTCCGCGAGCGAGCCGGAGGTGGCCTGGCTGACGAACCAATCGGCGAGGCCGGACTCGGTCGTGGCGGGCAGCTCCAGGCCGATCGGCGCGGCCAGCTCGAGGATCGTGGCCGGTCGCAGACCGCCGTCGAGGTGGTCGTGCAGGGAGACTTTGGGCAGGGCGTTGATGCTCACGCCACTGCCGGGCAACAGGTATTCCTCGGAGCTGATATTCACTCCCCCAATCTATCGCGCCCGCGCGGCGCGTATCCCGAAGCCGCCTCATCCGCCCAACCCCGCCGACGTGCCTCACAATGCCCCTTCAGCGCACTCCAAGCGCATCTTCGCCGCAAGTCAGCACAGCGCGGGGCGCCATCGGTGGATAACTCTGACCGGCAGCGGCAATAAATGGCATCTTGGGCGGATGCGCAAGCGAACGGAGCTCCCCCGCAGCCTGACTCTCGACGGGTTCACCGTCGCGGAAGCGCGCTGGGCGGGGGTGACACCTCGGAGGTTGCAGTCGGCCGACCTGCAGGCGCCGTTCCACGGCGTGAGAGTCGCCGCCGGCATCCCGACCGGGGTGCGGGAACTGGCCAGGGCCTACGCCGCGGTGATGCCCACCGGCCACTTCTTCAGCCACGCCACCGCTGCCCAGCTGCTCGGGCTTCACGGTCCAGAATCCCGTCAGCGTCTGGTGCGAACTCGCTCCGATTATGGGGCTGGACGACCTCATCGCGCTCGGCGACCACCTCCTCGGCGTGGTGGATCCCCCGTTCTCGTCGGAAGACCTCTGCACGGCGGTCGCCGAGCGGCCCGGCCACCGGGGCATCCGTCGGCTACGGGCCGCGCTGGAGTGGGTGAGACCCCGAGTTGAGTCGCGCCAGGAGACCCGGCTTCGGCTCCTGATCGTGCGGGCGGGCCTGCCGGAACCGGAGACCAACGTGTACCTGCCGCTGCGATACCAGCGGCGCCGGGTGCGCGGTGATCTGGTCTACCTGCGGTACCGGGTCCTTGTCGAATACGACGGCGAGCAGCACCGCACGGACGACGTGCAGTTCGCCCGTGATGTCGACAGGTTGGACGGTGTGATGGCCGAGGATTGGCGGGTCATCAGGGTGCTCAAGGAAACCCCGGATGCCGAAGTCCTCTCCCGGCTCGACCAGGCGCTGCGTTCCCGCGGCTGGCGTCCCGGCAGCCGCCCCACGTGACGCGCGCGCACTCACCCACTTGCCGCAAATGAGCGCCTCGCCGCGAGGTAAGTGGCAATGTGCGGCAAGTCGGCGGATGCGCCGCCAGCGACTTGCGCCAAAAACCCCCTTCGGCTCGGCGGAAGGGGGTTTTTGCGGCAAGTCGGCGGGGCCGGGCCTGCGGGTACTGGGCTAGTTGCCGATGCGCTCGGCGATCAGGGGGCCGCCGTCGAGGACGGGCTCGCCGGGGTCGCCGATGCGCCAGGCGCCCTCGACGGCCTCGAGGGCCCGGGCGAAGCGCTCCGGCTCGTCGGCGCTGAGGGTGAACAGTGGCTCGCCCTTGCGGACGGTGTCGCCGGGCTTGGCGTGCAGGTCGATGCCGGCGGCGTGCTGCACCGGGTCCTGCTTGCGGGCGCGGCCGGCGCCCAGGCGCCAGGCGCCGATGCCGAACGGCAGCGCCTGCTGCTCGACGAGCACGCCGTCACGGTCGGCGAGCACCACGTGGGTCTCGCGCGCCACGGGCATCGCGGCATCCGGGTCGCCGCCCTGGGCACGGATGACCGCCCGCCACTTGTCCATCGCGCGACCGTCCGTCAGGGCCGCCTCGACGTCGACGTCCTTCTGGCCGACCAGGGCCAGCATCTCGCGGGCCAAGGCCACGGTGAGCTCCACCACATCGGCGGGGCCGCCGCCGGCGAGCACCTCGAGGGACTCGCGCACCTCGTTGGCGTTGCCGATGGCCAGGCCGAGCGGCACGTTCATGTTGGTCAGCAGCGCGGAGGTGGCCACCCCGGCGTCCTCGCCGAGGGCGACCATGGTGCGGGCCAGCTCGCGGGACCGGTCGATGTCCTTCAGGAACGCGCCGGAGCCGAACTTCACGTCGAGCACCAACGCACCGGTGCCCTCGGCGATCTTCTTGGACATGATCGACGAGGCGATCAGCGGGATCGCTTCGACGGTGCCGGTGGTGTCGCGGAGCGCATACAGCTTGCCGTCGGCCGGAGCCAGACCGCTGCCGGCGGCGCAGATGACGCCGCCGACGTCCTGCAGCTGCTGGAACATTTCCTCGTTGCTGAGGTTGGCGCGCCAGCCCGGGATGGACTCGAGCTTGTCCAGGGTGCCGCCGGTGTGACCGAGGCCACGGCCGGAGAGCTGCGGCACGGCCGCGCCGAAGACCGCGACGAGGGGCATCAGCGGCAGGGTGATCTTGTCGCCGACACCGCCGGTGGAGTGCTTGTCCGTGGTCGGTTTGCCCAGGCCCGTGAAGCTCATCCGCTCGCCGGAGTTGATCATGGCCATGGTCATGTCGCGGATCTCCCGGCGGGACATGCCGTTGAGGAAGATCGCCATGGTCATCGCGGCCATCTGCTCGTCGCCGACGTAGCCGCGGGTGTACGCGTCGATCAGCCAGTCGATCTGTGGAGTCGACAGCTCGCCCTTGTCACGCTTGGCGTGGATCAGGTCGACGGCGTCGAAGGCTTCGATGGTGCGGGCGGGGGTGGAGCTCATGAGTTGTCTTCCCTGTAGGCGGCGAGCTGGCGGGGCCCGAAGGCGTCCGGCAGGACCTCGTCGATGGTGCGCACGCCGGAGACGGTCTCCAACAGCATGCCTGGTGCCGAGTGTTCGTAGAGCAGTTGGCGGCAGCGGCCGCACGGCATCAGCGTGTTGCCGTTGCCGTCGACGCAGCTGAACGCGACGAGCTGGCCGCCGCCGGTGAGGTGCAGCACGCTCACCAGCGCGCATTCCGCGCAGAGAGTGAGCCCGTAGGAGGCGTTCTCCACGTTGCACCCGCTGATCACCCGGCCGTCGGAAACGAGGGCGGCCGCCCCGACCGGGAACTTCGAGTAGGGCACGTAGGCGTGGGTCATCGCTTCGGTGGCAGCGCTGCGCAGCACACCCCAGTCGATGTCGCCGGACTCGGGTGTTGTGTCGCCGGAATTCGCAGTCAGGTTCGTCATGATTTTATATACGGCTTTCCGGATGCGGCCGGGCCCCGCGACTGGCCCACCAGGCCCGCCACGGCGAAGATGGTGACCAGGTAGGGCAGCATCAGCATGAACTCGCTGGGCACCGGCGAACCGATGATGCTCAACACGTTCTGCAGGTTGCTGGCGAAGCCGAACAGCAGCGCCGCGAGGGTGGCCCGGATCGGGTCCCACCGGCCGAAGATCACCGCCGCGAGGGCGATGAAGCCGGCACCGGCGGTCATTTCTTTGCCGAACGCACCCACCGACCCCAGGGTGAAGTACGCGCCACCGAGGCCGGCGACGGCGCCGGCGAGGGACACGTTCCAGAACCGGGTACCGGTGACGTTGATGCCCACGGTGTCAGCGGCCTGCGGGTGCTCGCCCACCGCGCGGAGCCGGAGGCCCCACTTGGTGTGGAAGATCCCGAAGTACACCGCGGCGACGGCGATGTACATGATGTACACGATCAGGGTCTGCCGGAAGAAGACCGGCCCGACGATCGGGATCTCGCTGAGCAGCGGGATGTTGATGCGCTCGAATTTGGGCGGCTGGTTGAGCGTGGCCGCGTTCGGGGCGAGGAGCTCGGAGAACAGGAACCCGGTGAGGCCGGTGACGAGGACGTTGAGCACCACACCGACGATGACCTGGTCGACGAAGTACTTGATCGAGAACGCCGCGAGCACAAACGACACCAGCACACCGGCCACCATCGCCGCGAGCAGGCCGAGCAGCGGCTGCTGGGTGATCGAGGCCACGATCGCGGAGGTGAACGCACCGGCCAGCAGCTGGCCCTCGATCGCCACGTTGACCACGCCGACACGTTCGGAGATGACGCCGCCGAGGGCGCCGAAGATCAGCGGGACGGCCAGGCTCAGCGAGCCGAACAACAGGCCGGGCACCGGGATGCGTTCGTCGGCGGAGGCCCAGGTGAGGAAGCCGATCAGGAGCAGCACGGCGAAAACCGAGATCAGCCAGAGCGGAACCTTGCGGCGGGTCTGCACCATCCAGGCGCTTAGCCCGGTGATGGCGGCCAGCAGGATGCTGATCACGATGCCGGTCGGCAGGGTGGGCAGCAGCACGTCTGGCAGCTGGATCAGGTCGCTGGAGGTGGAGAGCACCATGGTGCTGGTGCCGGTGCGGCCGAAGACCACCATCAGCAGGAAACCGAGGACCGTGAAGACGCCGAGGATGATCGGCACCTTCCAGCTCTTGATGACCGCGGTCGCCGGACCCTCCTCGGGTCCGGTGGGCTGGGTGGGCTGGTTCACTGGAGCGATGGTGCTCATTTCGCCGCCACCTCCTGGGAAACGTTGGGAACCGGTCTGCGGCGGGGCGCTCCGGGCGCCGGGAGCCTGAAGATCGCGCGCACCAGCGGCGGCGCGGCGATGAAGAGCACGATGAGCGACTGCACAACGAGCACGATGTCGATGGGCACGCCCTCGGCGGCCTGCATCGAGAAGCTGCCGGCCTTGAACGCGCCGAACAGGATGCCCGCGGCGAACACGCCCCACGGCTTGGAGCGGCCCAGCAGGGCCACCGTGATGGCGTCGAAACCGATCCCGGAGTCGATGCCGGCACCGAAGCCGCTGGTGGTGGTGCCCAGCACCTGGTTGATGCCGGCCAGGCCGACCAGACCGCCGGAGAACAGCATCGCGTAGACGTACATGCGCTGCACGCTGATGCCGGCCACCTTGGCGGCGTTGGGGTTCTCGCCGACGGCGCGGAACTTGAAGCCCAGGTTGGAGCGGGCGAGCAGCCACCAGGTGAACACCGTGGCGGCGATCACCAGGATGAAGCCGAAGTGCAAGTTGTAGTCCGGGCCGAGTAGGTCGAAGTAGACCGCGGTCTCCTTGCTGGCCGGACTCTTGGGGTTGTTCGACCCCGGGGTCTTGAGGAACCCGTCGCGCAGCAGGAAGCTGACCAGGTAGAACGCCACGTAGTTGAGCATGATCGTGGTGATCACCTCGTGCGCGCCGGTGCGGGCCTTGAGCAGGCCGACCAGGCCGCCCCACAGGGCCCCGCCCAGCACGCCGGCGACGAGTGCGGCGATCAGGTGGATGCCGGCGGGCAGGTCAACCGCGAAGGCCACCCAGCCGCCCAGAGTCGCGGCGATGAGCATCTGGCCGCGCCCGCCGATGTTGAACAGGCCCACCCGGAAACCGAGCGCGACACCGAGGCCGGCCGCGATCAGCGGGGTGGCGTAGGTGAGGGTCTCGGTGAACGGCCGGATGCCGTCGGCGAAGCTCGGACGACGGAAGTTGTACACCGAACCCTGGAACAGCGCGGAATAGGCGCCGGACACCGCGTCCCAGGCGGCGGAGAGCATGTCGCCGGGCCTCGAGAAGAAGTACCCCGCGCTCTCCTGCACGTTCGCGTTCGTGAACGCGATCATCACGGCGCCCACGAGCAGCGCCAGCAGCACCGCCAACACCGAGATTATGGCGTTGCCGGTGGTGATCTCCCGGAAGACGTTGTGCCAGCGGGAGGATTCGTCCGGTTCCGGCGACTTCGCCGGTGCCGGGGTCGGGGTGGGCTGCTGAGCGGCGCTCATGCTGCGGCTCCTTCTGCGGGGGTTTCGCCCGCCATCATGAGACCCAGAACGGATCGGGGGGTGTCGCCGGGGACGATGCCGACAATGCGGCCGCGGTACATCACCATGATCCGGTCGGCGAGGGCGGCGACCTCGTCGAGTTCGGTGGAGATCACGATGACCGGGGTGCCGCCGTCGCGGGTCGCCACGATGCGTTCGTGCACAAATTCGATCGAGCCGACATCGAGGCCGCGGGTGGGCTGAGCCGCGACGAAGAGCCGCAGGTCACGGCTGAGTTCGCGGGCGAGCACGACCTTCTGCTGGTTGCCGCCGGACAGGCGGCCGACGGGCGTTTCGATGCCCTGGGACCGCACGTCGAACTCCGTCACCTTGGTGCGGGCGAAGTCGGCGAGGTAGGACAGCTGCAGGTTGAACCGTTTGACGAACGGGAGCTTGTTGGCGCGGTCCAGCATCAGGTTCTCGGCGATGGTGAACCCGCCGACGAGGCCGTCCCTGGTGCGGTCCTCCGGTACGAAGCCGACCCCGGCGTCGAGCACCTGACGAACCGAGTGGCCGCGAAGGGACGTGCCGTCGAGGCTGATCTCGCCGACGACGCGGGGCTGCAGCCCCATCAGAGCCTCGGTCAGTTCGGTCTGGCCGTTGCCCTGCACGCCGGCGATGGCGAGGATCTCGCCCGCCTTGACGTCGAAGCTGACGTCGTTGACGAGGATCTGGCCGAGAGGGTCGATCACGGTGAGGTTCGTCACCACCAGCGCCGGGGCTCCGGGGGTGGCGGGCGCCTTGTCCACGGTCAGGTCGACGGCGCGGCCCACCATCAGGGTGGCGAGTTCTTCGTTGCTCGCGGTCGGCGAGGCGGTGCCGACGACCTTGCCCAGGCGGATGACGGTGATCCGGTCGGCGACCTCGCGCACCTCCCGCAGCTTGTGCGTGATGAAGACGATGGAGGTGCCCGCGGCCTTGAGCTGGCGCATGATGTTCATCAGCTCGTCGGTTTCCTGCGGGGTGAGCACGGCGGTCGGTTCGTCGAAGACGAGCACCTTCGCGTCGCGGGAGAGCGCCTTGATGATCTCCACCCGCTGCTGCACACCGACGGGCAGGGACTCCACGAGGGCGTCGGGATCGACGTCGAACCCGAAGCGCTCCGAGATCTCCCGCACCCGGGTGCGCGCGGCGGCGAGGTCGAGCCTGCCGCCGGCCTTGACCTGTTCGTGGCCGAGCATCACGTTCTCGGCCACGGTGAACACGGGGATCAGCATGAAGTGCTGGTGCACCATGCCGATGCCGGAGGCCATCGCATCGCCGGGTCCGGCGAAGTGCTGCGGCACGTCATCGAGGAGGATCTCGCCCTCTTCGGCCCGGTACAGGCCGTAGAGAACGTTCATCAACGTTGATTTACCGGCCCCGTTCTCGCCGAGCAAGGCGTGGATCTCTCCCTCCTCGATGGTGAGGTTGATGTCGTCATTGGCAACAAGGGCACCGAATCTCTTCGTAATGCCGCGAAGTTCGAGCTTCATAGTGTCGATTCTATTGAGGTGCCGGGCGGGCGTGGCTCTACGCCCCGGCGACACCACGCAACGAAACGGGGAGGCCAGCATGGCTGGCCTCCCCGGTGCCCTGTGGGGCGGTACTGCTACACGGTGGTGCTGGGTGAAACGGGGTGTTACTTGGGCGTGGCGTCGCTGGTCACGACGATGTCGCCGCTGATGATCTGTGCCTTGAGGTCGTCGATCTCGGTGACCAGGGCGGGGTCAACCTTGGACTCCCAGTCGTGCAGCGGGGCCAGGCCGACACCCTCGTTCTCGAGGGTTCCGATGTACGGGTCGGAGCTGAATTCGCCGTTTGCCGCGTCGGTGATGATCGCGTCGGTCGCATCCGTCATCGACTTCATGATGGAGGTGAGGTACAGCGCGGCGAACTCGGGCGTGGTCTCGAACAGGTCGCTGTCGACACCGACGATGGCGACGTCCTTGCCGGACTCGGCGATGGCCTGTGCGGTGCCCTGGAAGAGCGGGCCGGCGACCGGGAGGATGATGTCCGCACCGGCGTCGATCAGGCCCTGGCTGAGGGTCTTGCCGGCGCTGATGTCATCGAAGCCACCGGCGAACAGGCCCTCCTGGGATTCCTTCGACCAGCCGGTGAGCTTGACGTCGGTGCCCTTTTCGGTGTTGTAGTAGGCGATGCCGTCGGCGAAGCCGTCCATGAAGATGGTGACCGACGGGTACTGCATGCCACCGAAGGTGCCGACGGTGCCGGTCTTGGTGGTTCCTGCGGCCAGGTAGCCGGCCAGGAATGCTGCCTGCGCGGTGTCGTAGACGACCGGCTTCACGTTCTCGAGCGTCAGCGGGCTGAAGTCGTCGTTGGAGAGGGTGGAGTCGATGAGGGCGAACTGCACATCGCTGTTCTCCTGGGCCGCGTCGCGGGTGGCGTTGGCCAGGGCGAAACCGACGGTGAGGATGAAGTTGCAACCCTGGTCGACCATGCTGGTCACGTTGCCCGTGTACTGGTCCTCAGAGGTGGACTCGGCCTGCTTGAACTCGACGCCGAGCTCCTCGGAGGCCTGGGAGATGCCCTCGAAGCTGGACTGGTTGAAGGACTTGTCGTCGAAGCCACCGAAGTCGGAGACGATGCAGGGCAGGAAGTCCGATGTGGCAGCGTCGCCGCTGCCGTCCTCGGTGGGGGCCGGCGCACACGCCGCGAGCAGAGCGAGAACGCCGAGTGAGGCAAGGCCGCCGAGCGTTGCCTTGCGGGTCGTGATTGTCAAGATTGACCTCCAGATGAGGCCCGGCGTGAGATCGCACGGGCTGGTATATGGTCTACACGTTACCCAGAAGAGCCCTGCTCAGATGAGCAAACCGACACTGTAGCCAAATGGTTATCAAGCCGCGACATTCTCGAAATCGCGCCGACACAAATGGTCATCTACCGGGCCTATTCCTGAGAAACTCTCGCGGCGGAGGCCGCCCGCAGCTACAGGACGTCTGAGCTGCCCGAGAGCCGCAGCGCGTCGACGACGGCCTTGACCTTCTGGGCGTTGGCGCTTGTCGTCACCAGCAGGGCGTCGGGGGTGTCCACGACGACGATGTCGTCGACGCCGATCAGAGCGATCATGCGTTTGGTGTGGCTGACGACGATTCCGCTGGAGGAGTCGGCCAGCACCCGGGCGCCCTCACCGAGGATCGCCAGGTCGCGCTTGCGGCCGTTGGCGTGGATCTTGGCGATCGACGCGAAGTCTCCCACGTCGTCCCAGTCGAACTGGCCGGGGATCACGGCCAGTTTGCCCTTCGCGGCGGCGGGCTCGGCCACGGAGTAGTCGATGGCGATCTTCTTGAGCTTGGGCCAGACCTGGTCGACGACGGCGCCGCGGCGCGGGGTGTCCCACGCCTCGGCGAGTTCGAGCAGCCCGGCGAGCAGCTCGGGCTCGCTCGCGCCGATCTCCTCGAGCAGCCTGTCGGCGCGGGCGATGAACATGCCGGCGTTCCAGAGGTACTGTCCGCTGGAGAGGTAGCGCTTGGCGGTGGCCGGGCTGGGCTTCTCCACGAACGAATTGACCGACTGGGCGCTCGGGGCGCCGTCGATGGACAGGGCCGCGCCGGTCTTGATGTAACCGAAACCGATCGCCGGCTCGGTGGGCTGGATGCCGATGGTGACGATCAGGCCGGTATCGGCGGCGACGATGGCCTCCACGACGGCCTGGCGGAACGCCGCGGGGCCCTTGATGACGTGGTCGGCTGCGAAGGAGCCGATGATCACGCCGGGTTCGCGGCGCTCGAGGATCGCGGCGGCCAGCCCGATCGCGGCCGAGGAGTCCCGCGGTTCGCTCTCCAGGACCACGTTCAGGTCCCCGAGCTCCGGCAGCTGCTCCTCGACGGCGGCCCGGTGCGCCCGCCCGGTGACGACCATGATGCGCTGGTCGCCGGACAGCGGTGCGAGCCGGTCCCAGGTGGCGCGCAGCAGCGTCTGCCCGCTGCCGGTGAGGTCGTGCAGGAACTTGGGCGCGTCGGCGCGGGACAGCGGCCAGAGCCTGGATCCGATCCCGCCGGCAGGGATCACACTGTAGAAGCGGGCGAGGGCATCGCTGGAGTGGGACATTGCGCCAGACTACCGGTCCGTCGGCCCCGTTCATCCAGGGTTCACCGCACAGACGTGCGGGCTGTCTACTGTGGCGGCATGAGGGTTGCCGTCGTCAGCGAAAGCTTCCTCCCCACCATCAGCGGGGTCACCACGAGCGTCTGCAAGGTGCTCGACGAGCTGCGCCGCCAGGGCCACGAGGCCCTGGTGATCGCCCCGTTCGGCGCCCCGCCGAGTTACGCCGGCTTTCCCGTGCACACCGTGCCCGCCCTCTCCTATCGGCAGTTTCCCGTCGGCCTGCCCAATCCGCGGGTGTTGGGGCTGCTGGCCGACTTCGCGCCGGACGTGCTGCACGCGGCGTCACCGTTCCTCCTCGGCGCGCAGGGCATCGCGGCCGCCCGGCGCCTGGGCGTGCCGAGCGTTGCCGTGTTCCAGACGGATGTGGCCGGTTACGCCAGCCGCAACCACCTCGGCCAGGCGACCGGGCTGGCCTGGCGGTTCGTGAAGTGGGTGCACGACGGCGCCGACCTGACCCTCGTGCCGTCCACGGCGTCGATGAGCGACCTCCGCCGCATCGGCGTGCAGCGCCTGGACCGGTGGACCAGGGGCGTGGACCTGGAGAGCTACCACCCCAACACCCGGCACGGCCCGGAGGTGGCGGCGTTGCGCCGGCGACTGGCGCCCAACGGCGAGGTGGTGATCGGGTACGTCGGCCGGATCGCCCCGGAGAAGCAGGTGGAAAGGTTCCGGGCACTCAGCGGCCTACGCGGGATCAGCATCGCCCTGGTCGGCGACGGGCCGTCCACTCCCCTGGTGGCCAAGGCTCTGGCGGGAATGCCGGTGACCTGGCTGGGCCGGCTCGCCGGTGCCGAGCTCGCGGCGGCGTACGCCAGCTTCGACGTGTTCCTGCACGCCGGTACAGAGGAGACCTTCGGACAGACCCTGCAAGAGGCGCACGCCGCGGGACTGCCCGTGGTGGCGCCGCGCGCCGGTGGCCCGATCGATCTCATCGAGCACGGCACCGACGGGTTCCTGTTCACTCCGGACGATGACAGGGACCTGCGCCGACACGTGGCCGCGCTGGTCACCGATGCTCCGCTGCGGCACCGGATGGGCGAGGCGGGCCGGCGGGCCGTGCTCGGCCGCAGCTGGGAAACCGTCTGCGCCACGCTGTTCGGGTTCTACACGCAGGTCATCGATGAAAGCCTCGCCGTGCGTGCGGAAACCCTGGTTCCGGCCGCGCAACGCCGCTGACCGCACTAGCCTTGATGCGGGTACAAAGCCTCTGGTCACCGGCGGCCGCCCACCCGGTTAGGCACCCCTAACCAGACTTATCTCGCCGTCAAGATATAGACTGACGATACGTGTTTGTTCAACGATGACACCTCGTTCAGCAGGGGTCACGACTCAGCCAGGGAGGGTTGGTCATGCCACAGAATTCGGCAGAGGCCCTGACAGCTCAGCGGAAGACGACCTCGCGTCGTCCGGCCGGAACGCTTTACCGCGGCCGTGAGGGCATGTGGTCCTGGGTCCTGCACCGGATCACCGGGGTGGCGATCTTCTTCTTCCTCCTCGTGCACATCCTCGACACCGCCCTCGTGCGGGTCAGCCCCGAGGCGTACAACGCCGTGATCAGCCAGTACCAGACCCCCATCATGGGGCTGGGCGAAGCCGGCCTGGTCGCCGCGATCGTGTTCCACGCCTTCAACGGCCTGCGCATCATCGCCATCGACTTCTGGAACGCGAAGCACCAGCGGGTGCTCTTCTACGTCGTGATCGGGCTCTGGGTGATCACCATGATCGCCTTCCTGCCCCGCCACCTGATCAACGTGTTCAGCCACTAGGAGGCGACCGAAAATGACCTCGACAATCGTCGCCCCCCGCAGCCCATACTCCCGCAGCCCCCGCAAGAACGGCGTTAACTGGGAGAAGTGGGGCTGGATCTACATGCGCGTCTCCGGCGTCGTGCTGATCGTGCTGATCTTCGGCCACCTCTTCGTGAACCTGATGGTGGGCGAGGGCGTCAGCGCGCTGAACTTCGCCTTCGTCGCCGGCAAGCTGTCCAACCCGTTCTGGCAGTGGTGGGACGTGGCGATGCTCTGGCTCGCCCTGATCCACGGCGGCAACGGCATGCGCACCCTCGTGAACGACTACGCCACGACGCGCATCAGCCGCGGCATCCTCAAATCGTCGATCCTCGCCGCCGTGGTCATCCTGATCGTTCTCGGCACGCTCGTGGTGTTCACCTTCGACGCCTGCCCGGCCGGCCAGCCCGCCGACCTTCTGCCCACTTTCTGCCAGGCCGTTTAGGCCCTCGAGGAGCTGCAAAAACTTTCATGACGGATGCACCTGTGACCAACATGCCCGAGTCCACCATCGTCGACGGGGTGCACTACCACCAGTTCGACATCGTGATCATCGGGGCTGGCGGGGCGGGCATGCGAGCCGCCATCGAGGCCGGACCGAACGCATCCACCGCCGTGATCTCCAAGCTCTACCCCACCCGGTCGCACACCGGCGCGGCGCAGGGCGGCATGGCTGCCGCGCTGGCGAACGTGGAGGAAGACAACTGGGAGTGGCACACCTTCGACACCGTCAAGGGCGGCGACTACCTCGTCGACCAGGACGCCGCGGAGATCCTCGCCAGGGAAGCCATCGACGCCGTCATCGACCTCGAGAACATGGGCCTGCCGTTCAACCGCACCCCTGAGGGAAAGATCGACCAGCGCCGCTTCGGCGGTCACACCCGCGACCACGGTAAGAGCCCGGTGCGCCGCGCCTGCTACGCCGCCGACCGCACCGGCCACATGATCCTGCAGACCCTGTACCAGAACTGCGTCAAACGCGGCATCAACTTCTTCAACGAGTTCTACGTGCTCGACCTGATCATGACCAACGTCGACGGCGTCGACCAGCCGTCCGGCGTGGTCGCCTACGACCTGTCCACCGGTGAGCTGCACGTCTTCTCCGGCAAGGCGTTCATCTTCGCCACCGGCGGTTTCGGCAAGATCTACAAGACGACGTCCAACGCGCACACCCTCACCGGCGACGGTGTGGGCATCATCTGGCGCAAGGGCCTGCCGCTGGAGGACATGGAGTTCTTCCAGTTCCACCCGACCGGCCTGGCCGGCCTGGGCATCCTGCTCACCGAGGGTGCCCGCGGTGAGGGCGCGATCCTGCGGAACGCCTCCGGCGAGCGGTTCATGGAGCGCTACGCGCCCACCATCAAGGACCTCGCCCCGCGTGACATCGTGGCCCGCTGCATGGTCAAGGAGGTCGCGGAGGGCCGCGGCGCCGGCCCCAACAAGGACTACGTGTACCTGGACTGCACCCACCTGGGTGCCGAGGTGCTCGAGACCAAGCTGCCCGACATCACCGAGTTCGCCCGCACCTACCTCGGCGTGGACCCCGTCACCGAACCGGTGCCGGTGATGCCCACCGCGCACTACGCCATGGGCGGCATCCCCACCAACGTCAAGGCGGAGGTGCTGCGGGACAACACCACCGTGGTGCCCGGCCTCTACGCCGCCGGCGAATGCGCCTGCGTCTCGGTGCACGGCTCCAACCGGCTCGGCACCAACTCGCTGTTGGACATCAACGTGTTCGGCAAGCGCGCCGGCAACAACGCCGTCGAGTACGTCAAGACCGCCGAGTTTGTGCCGCTGCCCGAGGACCCAGCCAAGTTCGTGCGCGAACTCCTGACCACCATCCGCACCTCCACCGGCACCGAGCGCATCGCCGTGCTCCGTCGGGAGCTGCAGGAGATCATGGACGAGAAGGCGCAGGTGTTCCGCACCGACGAGTCCCTCCGTGAGGTCACCGAGACCATCCACACCCTGCGCGAGCGCTACAAGAACATCGGCGTGCAGGACAAGGGCCGCCGGTTCAACACCGACCTGCTCGAGGCCGTGGAGCTGGGCTTCCTGCTCGACCTGGCCGAGGTCGTCGTGTACTCCGCCCGCAACCGCAAGGAGAGCCGCGGCGGCCACATGCGCGACGACTTCCCCCTGCGCGACGACGTCAATTACCTGCAGCACACCATGGCCTACCTGTCGGGTGACGCCCTGTCCGCGGATGCTGCCGACCATATTTCGCTCGACTGGAAGCCCGTGACCATTACGCGCTACCAGCCGATGGAGAGGAAGTACTAGTGAGCACCCCCACCCTCGAATCGCCCCCCGCGGTTCCCGACGAGATCGCCTCGTTCACGGTCACCCTGTCGGTGCGACGCTTCAACCCCGAAATCGACGAAGACCCGCACTGGGAGAACTACGACGTCGAGATGTACGCGACGGACCGCATCCTGGACGCCCTGCACAAGATCAAGTGGGAACAGGACGGTAGCTTGAGCTTCCGCAGGTCCTGCGCGCACGGCATCTGCGGGTCCGACGCGATGCGGATCAACGGGCGGAACCGTTTGGCCTGCAAGACCCTGATCAAGGACCTCGACATCACCAAGCCGGTGACGGTCGAGGCCATCAAGGGCCTGCCGCTGGAGAAGGACCTGATCGTGGACATGGAGCCGTTCTTCGCGTCCTTCCGCGAGGTGCAGCCGTTCCTGATGGCACAGAACACGCCCAAGGACGGCAAGGAGCGCATCCAGACCGTCGCTCAGCGCGAGCGCTTCGACGACACCACCAAGTGCATCCTCTGTGCCGCGTGCACGTCGAGCTGCCCGGTGTTCTGGACCGACGGACAGTACTTCGGGCCCGCCGCGATCGTGAACGCACACAGATTCATCTTCGACTCCCGCGACGAGAACGCCGCCGTGCGCCTGGACATCCTCAACGACAGGGAAGGCGTCTGGCGTTGCCGCACGACCTTCAACTGCACCGAGGCCTGCCCGCGCGGCATCCAGGTGACCCAGGCCATCGCCGAGGTCAAACAGGCCATCATGCGCGGCAAGCCGTAACTCTTACGGACTCCTAACGAACGGCGGCCTACGGGCCGCCGTCCGTCGTTAACCGCCCTGGGCGGCCGCGCGCGCTGGCTAGGCTGGAGCGATGAAGATCGGCGACATCGTCACGCGCATCATGAACACCCGCCCCGTGCGGGTGTTCACCCATTTCAACCAGAGCCGCGGGCCGGTGTTGGCCGCTGGCATGGCCTACCAGGCGATCTTCGCGATCTTCGCCGCGCTCTGGCTGGTCTTCTCCGTCGCCGGGATCTGGCTGGCCAGCAACCCCGACCTGATGGATCAGCTGTTCGTGATCATCAACCAGTCCGTTCCCGGCCTGATCGGCAAGGAAGGGGTGATTGACCCCAAGTCCCTCGGCGACACCGGCGCGCTCACCTGGAGCAGTGCCATCGCCCTCATCGGCCTGCTCGCGACGACCCTGGGCTGGTTGAGCACCACCTCCCAGGCCGTGCGCGGCATCTTCGGGATGGGCCAGGAGACCACCTTCTTCGTGCTGGTCAAGTTGCGCGAACTCGGCCTCGGACTGGCCTTCGGCCTCGCCCTCGTCGTGTCGGCCGTGATCTCTATCATCAGCACCGAACTGCTCCGCGGGTTCCTCGGCCTGCTCGGCCAGGGCACTGACTCGTTCTGGTTCGTCGCGTCGAGCCAGGCCGTGGCCCTGCTGATCGTGCTGATCATCGACACCATCACCCTCGCCGCCCTGTTCAGGGTGCTCTCCAGGGTGCGCATCCCGCTCCGGAACCTGCTCGTCGGCTCGCTGCTCGGCGCGGTGGTGCTGGGTGTGCTCAAGGTACTCGGCGCCGCCCTGCTCGGCGGCGCGGCCCGAAACCCGCTGCTGGCCGGCTTCGCGGTGATCATCGGTCTGCTGATCTGGTTCAACCTCACCTCCACTGTCACCCTGATCTCCGCGGCCTGGATCGCCGTCGGCATGCAGGACGCCGGCATCCCGCCCTCCACTCTGAGCGCCGACGAGGCCAAGAAGCTGACCGACCAGAAGGAAGCGGAGGCGCTGCGTCTTGCTGCCACCGTGGAGCTGCGGCAGGCCAGGCTGGCGCGGGAGAGCGCATCCTGGTTGCAGCGGCCCGGCAGCAACCGACGGCTGCGAAAGGCCAAGCAGCGGGCCGAGAAATACGGCGTCAGCGAGCCCGCGGAACGGTAACCGCCCCGGCCCGGGTCGGCGGCACTCGGTAGAATCGGCGCATGCCGTCTTCTCCCGCATCCGAGACCACCCGCCCCTTGCGCATCGCCAGCATCAACACCAACGGCATCCGTGCCGCGTTCCGCAAGGGCATGGGCGACTGGCTCGCCACCCGCGACGTCGACATCCTCGCTATCCAGGAGGTGCGCGCCTCGACCGAAGACATCGAGGGTCTGCTCGGCCCGGACTGGAACATCCTGCACGACCCCGCCACCGCCAAGGGCCGCGCCGGCGTGGCCATCGCCAGCCGAAAGACCGCCTCGATCCACCGGGTCGAACTGGGCCACCCCGACTTCGACAGCGCCGGCCGCTGGCTCGAGGCCGATTACGAGGTCAACGGCACCATCGTCACCGTGGTGAGCACCTACGTGCACTCCGGAGAGGTGGACACCCCCAAGCAGGTGGAGAAGTTCACCTTCCTCGACTCCATGCTCACCCGGCTGCCCGAACTGGCCGCGCACAGCGAGAGGGTCGTCGTGCTCGGCGACCTCAACGTGGGGCACCGCAAGTTCGACATCAAGAACTGGAAGGGCAACGTCAAGCGGGCCGGCTTCCTGCCCGAGGAGCGCGCCTACTTCGACCGCATCCTCGGCGCCGAGGACGAGGCCGACTACAACAACGGCGCGGGCCTGGGCTGGGTCGACGTGGGCCGCAAGGCAGCCGGCGAGATGGACGGGCCGTTCACCTGGTGGTCCTGGCGCGGCCAGGCGTTCGACAACGACACCGGCTGGCGCATCGACTACCAGCTCGCGACGCCCGCGCTGGCGGCATCCGTCGTCAACTACACCGTCGACCGGGCGGATGCCTACGACCAGCGCTGGTCCGACCACGCTCCCGTGGTCGTCGACTACGCCATCTGATCCTCTTTTTCGCCGCTCGCGCGGCCTCATTTTTGACGAAAGACACTCCCTCATGACCAAGACCCGCCTCTACTCCGGCATGCAGCCCTCCGCAGACTCGCTGCAGATCGGCAACTACATCGGTGCGCTGCTGAACTGGAAGAAGTTGCAGCAGACCCACGACGCGTTCTTCTCGATCGTGGACCTGCACGCCATCACCGTGGCGCAGGACCCGGCCAAGCTGAGGGAGAACACCCGCGCCACGGCCGCGCAGTACATCGCGGCGGGAATCGACCCGTCCGCGTCGACGCTGTACGTGCAGTCGCACGTGGCCGCGCACGCGCAGCTGGCCTGGGCGCTGAACACCCTCACCGGCTTCGGCGAGGCCAGCCGGATGACCCAGTTCAAGGACAAGTCGATCAAGCAGGGCGCCGACGCCACCACGGTGGGCCTGTTCGCCTACCCGGTGCTGATGGCCGCGGACATCCTGCTGTTCCAGACCGAGATCGTGCCGGTGGGTGAGGACCAGCGCCAGCACGTCGAGCTCACCCGCGACCTGGCCGCCCGGTTCAACTCCCGCTTCGGCGACACCTTCACGGTGCCGACGGCCAGCATCATCCGCGACACCGCGAAGATCTACGACCTGCAGAACCCGACCGCGAAGATGTCGAAGTCAGCCGAGTCGCACGCCGGCGTGATCTGGATGCTCGACGAGCCGTCGGTGACGGCCAAGAAAATCATGCGTGCCGTGACCGACGCCGAGGGTGGTGTGGTTTTCGACCGGGAGAACAAGCCCGGGGTGGCCAACCTGCTCACGATCTACTCCGTGATGGCGGAGCGCTCCATCCAGTCGCTCGAGGACGAGTATGCGGGTCGCGGTTACGGCGACTTCAAGAAGGGCCTGGCCGAGGTGGTCACCGAGACCTTCGGAGGGATTCGGGGGCGGGTGCTCGAGCTGCTCGACGACCCGGCCGAACTCGACCGGATCCTCGCCGCCAACGCCGACCGGGCTGCCGCGGTAGCCGATGTCACCCTGGCGACCGCGTTCGACCGGATGGGTTTCCTGGCGCGGCGCTGATGCACCCCGTCGAGCTGTCCTCGCCGTTGCTGCGGCTGGACCAACCGCGCCCGGACGACGCCCAGCGGGTGTTCGAGTACTGCCAGGACCCGGTGATGCCGCAGTATCTGGCCCGCCTGCCCTGGCCGTACCGGCTCGAGGACGCGACGGGTTTCATCACCGGGTACGTGCCGTCGGCCTGGGCGAACGACCAGGAATGCACCTGGGCGGTGCGCGATTCTGCGGCACCGGAGCTTCTCGGCGTGATCAGCCTGAGCGTGCCGGCCGGGGATGCGGCGGCGCGTGCCGGTTCGATCGGCTTCTGGGTGGGCGCCGCCCACCGTGGCCGGGGCCTGATGGTGGAGGCCCAACGGTTGGTGCTGGACTGGGGCTTCAGCACCGGCCTCTGCGACAGCGTGCACTGGGAGTGCGTCGCCGGCAATCTCGCGTCGGCCCGGACCGCCCGGAAGGCCGGGTTCCGATACACCGGACAGGGACCCGCCGGAGTCGCGTACCGCGACGGGACGCATCCGCCGTCGTGGAAGGGTGCGCTTCGCGCCGCCGACGACCGCACACCGCTCGCGGGCTGGCCGGCCGAGGTCGTGGGCGCGTGACGGGCGCCGGGCCCGCTCTGGGCCGCCTGTGGCCGGTGAGACTGCCGTGACAGTGCCCGCCCTGGTGCTGTTCGACCTGGACGACACCCTGTTCGCGCACCGGGCGGCCGTGGCCGACGGCATCCTCGGGCACATCGCCGGGCAGGGCGGCCGGGGCGCGACCGCCGACCCGCACACCGTCGTGGCGCTCTGGAACGCGCTCGAGGAGCAGCACTATCACGCCTACCTCGCCGGCGATCTGGACTTCGCCGGGCAGCGGAGCGCCAGGGCCCGCGACTTCGCGGCCGCACACGGCGTGACTCTGACCGACGCGGAGGCCGGTGCCTGGTTCGAGGACTACTTCGTGCACTACCGGGCGCACTGGCGGTTGCACGAGGACGCGCTGCCCTGCCTGGACGAGCTGGCCCGGCGCATCCCCGGGGTGGGCTTCGGCCTGATCACCAACGGGGAGCTCGCCTACCAGAGCGTCAAGCTGGCCGACACGGGCCTGGACGCCCGGGTGGAGCACGTGGTGGCCTCGGCCGAGTTCGGCCTGAACAAACCCCGGCCGGAGATCTTCCTGCACGCCTGCGCCCTGTTCGGAGCCGCTCCTGACGCTTCCGTGTACGTGGGCGACCGGCTGCGCACCGATGCCATCGGCGCCGCCGCCGCCGGGCTGACCGGCGTGTGGTTGGACAGGGTCGGCACGGCCGGCCCCCCCCCCCCCCCCCCCCCCCCCCCCCCCCCCCCCCCCCCCCCCCCCCCCCCCCCCCCCCCCCCCCCCCCCCCCCCCCCCCCCCCCCCCCCCCCCCCCCCCCCCCCCCCCCCCCCCCCCCCCCCCCCCCCCCCCCCCCCCCCCCCCCGCCAGAGGACGACCTCGCCGAGGCCCGCCGGCTGGGCGTCATCCGCCTCACCACCCTCGACGCCCTGCCGCAGCTCCTCGCGCCGCGCTAGCCGGGTCGCCGCGATATGCGGGGCAGGCGCCGTTATGCGGGTGGCGCGCCACCCGCATAACGGCGCCGCACCCGCACAGCTCGGAGGAGCGGCGGATGCGGCGGTCGGCTAGAGGACGTCTTCGTCGACCCAGTCGAGGGTCTTGGTGACGGCCTTCTTCCAGTTGCGCAGCAGGCGCTCGCGCTCGGCGTCCTCCATGTCGGGCTCCCAGCGGGCGTCTTCCTGCCAGTTGGCTCGCAGTTCGCCCAGGCCGCTCCAGAAGCCCACGGCCAGGCCGGCCGCGTACGCGGCGCCGAGCGCGGTGGTCTCGGCCACGACCGGGCGCACCACGGGCACGCCGAGGATGTCGGCCTGGAACTGCAGCAGCAGGTTGTTGCCGGTGGCGCCGCCGTCGACCTTGAGCTCGGTCAGCGGCACCCCGGAGTCCGCGTTGACCGCGTCGATGACCTCACGGGTCTGGAACGCGATGGCCTCCAGCGCCGCCCGGGCGATGTGGCCCTTGTTCACGAACCGGGTCAGTCCCACCAGGGCGCCGCGGGCATCCGCGCGCCAGTACGGCGCGAACAGGCCGCTGAACGCCGGCACGAAGTAGGCGCCGCCGTTGTCGTCCACGGTGGCGGCCAGGGTCTCGATCTCGCTCGCCGAATTGATCAGCCCGAGGTTGTCGCGCAGCCACTGGATGAGCGACCCGGTGACGGCTATCGACCCCTCCAGCGCGTAGTGCGGTTCGGCGTCGCCGAGCTTGTAGCCCAGGGTGGTGAGCAGGCCGTTCTTGGAGTGGATGATGTCGGTGCCGGTGTTGAAGATCAGGAAGTTACCGGTGCCGTAGGTGTTCTTCGCCTCACCCTGGTCGAAGGCGGCCTGGCCGAACGTGGCGGCCTGCTGGTCACCGAGGATGCCCGCGATGGGCACCTCGCGCAGCAGGCTGTGCTCGTTGACCGTGCCGTAGACCTCGCTGGAGGAGCGGATCTCGGGCATCATCGAGCGCGGAACGCCAAAAGCAGCCAGGATTTCGTCGTCCCATTCGAGGGTCTCGAGGTTCATGAACAGGGTGCGGCTGGCGTTGGTGACGTCGGTGGCGTGCACGCCGCCCTCCAGGCCGCCGGTGAGGTTCCAGAGCACCCAGGAGTCGGTGGTGCCGAACATCAGGTCGCCGCGCTCGGCCTTCTCACGGGCGCCCTCCACGTTCTCCAGGATCCAGACGATCTTGGTGCCGGAGAAGTAGGTCGCCAGCGGCAGGCCCACGGTGGCCTTGAACCTGTCACCGCCACCATCCGCGGCGAGACGGTCGACGATGGGCTGGGTGCGGGTGTCCTGCCAGACGATGGCGTTGTAGACCGGAAGGCCGGTGGTGCGGTCCCAGACCACGGCGGTCTCGCGCTGGTTGGTGATGCCGACGGCCTCGATGTCGTGCCGGGTGAGGTTGGCCTTGGACAGGGCCTGGCCGATGACCTGGCGGGTGTTGCCCCAGATCTCCATCGGGTCGTGCTCGACCCAGCCGGCGCGGGGAAAGATCTGTTCGTGCTCGAGCTGGCCGGTGGAGATGATCGAGCCGGCGTGGTCGAAGATGATGGCGCGGGTGCTCGTGGTGCCCTGGTCGATGGCGAAGATGTACTTGTCACTCATGTCGGAACTCCTGTGTCAGGACGTGGTTGGAATGGGATTAGAGATGGAAAGGGTCTGGCGGGATGCCGGAGGATCAGGTGAGGATGGGCAGCAGCACCAGCGAGGCCCAGCCGGCGAGCACTCCGCCGATGACCGGGCCGGCCACGGGAACCCAGGAGTAGGCCCAGTCGGAGCCGCGCTTGCCCGGGATCGGCAGCAGCGCGTGTGCGATGCGGGGGCCGAGGTCACGGGCCGGGTTGATGGCGTAGCCGGTCGGCCCGCCCAGCGAGGTGCCGATCACAATCACCAGGAACGCCACCGGCAGGGCACCGAGCGCCGCCATGCCACCGTTTTCGCCCTGGCGTCCGTCACTGAAGCCGATGATCACCAGCACCAGCACGAAGGTGCCGATGATCTCGGTGACCAGGTTCCAGCCATACGAACGGATGGCCGGCCCGGTGGCGAACACGCCGAGCTTGTTCGCCGGGTCGGGCTCCTGATCGAAGTGCTGCTTGTACGCCAACCAGACCACGACAGCGCCGAGCACCGCACCGAGCATCTGGGCGGCGATGTACACGAGCACCGACAGCACGTTCACCGGCACACCGGAGCCGAACTCGGTCGCGCCAGAGGCCACCAGGCCCAGCGTCACCGCCGGGTTCAGGTGCGCGCCGGAGTTGTACGAGACGATCACACCGGCGAAGACCGCGAAGCCCCACCCCAGGGTGACCATGAGAAAGCCGGCACCGAAGCCCTTCGTCTTGGTGAGGGCGACGTTGGCGACGACGCCACAGCCGAGGAGCACCAGGAGGGCCGTGCCCACCAGCTCCGAGAGGAATACCACACTGAGATTGTCCACATTGACCTTTCGTGTTCTCAGCGCACGCGGAAGGTTCCGCGCACACCGTCGTGCAGCAAGCGGTGAGGAGCGGAGAAGTCCTCCGCAACTCACCTCGAAAAACTAGAGAGCGTTCACCGCGTCCGTGGCGGCCAGGTCGACCCCGTGCACCTCACGCAGCTCCCGGCTGGCCTGGGCCACCTCGTCGGCGCTGGTGGCGGCATCCCAGCCCAGCACGGGTGCGAGCACCCCGGCCAGCTCGTCGAGCAGCGCCACGGTGAGCCCGCCGACGAAGGCCAAGCTGGTGCGGCGCAGCAGTAGGTCGATCAGGTGGGTGACCGACTCCTCGCGCGCCAGGTACTCGATCTCCCGGCGGGTGTAGAGCGGATTGTGCGAGAGCGGCGCATCCGGGGCTTCGGTCAGGAAGTCGATGATCGCGCCGGCCCGGGTGCCGTACCGGGTGAGCAGGGCCTGGGCGCGGGGGCGGCCGACCTCGTCGCCGTTGGCGGCGAGCCAGACGGTGTGCGCGGCCGGGGTGGCCGGGTAGCCCCTGCCGCCGCCGATGGCGAGGCCCTCGGTGGACACCGTGCGCGGCACGCCGAGCAGGGTGAGGATGTCGCCGCTGAGGTGTTCGGCCAGGGCGCGGAAGGTGGTCCACTTGCCGCCGACCAGGCTGAGCAGGGTGCCGGGGCGCGCTCCCAACGGGCTGGACTCGATGCGGTAGTCCCGCGACACGAAGCCGGGCGCCTCGTCGTCGTGCCGGGGCAGCGGACGCACCCCGGAGAACCTGAACACGATGTGCGAGCGGTCCACCACGATGTCGGGGAAGACGTGCTTGACCAGGTCGAAGAAGTAGTCGATCTCGTCTTCGGTGGTGCGGATCGGCTGGCTCATGTCGTGCTCGAGGTCGGTGGTGCCGATGAGCACCCGGCCGGCGAGCGGGTAGATCAGCACGATGCGGCCGTCGTTGTTCTCGAAGAAGATCTCCCCGCCGCCGGTCGCGGCGAGCAGTTCGGGGTGGTCGAGCACGATGTGCGAGCCCTTGGTGCCGCCCATGTAAGTGCTGGCCTGGCCGAGCGCCGAGTTGGTCAGGTCGGTCCACGGGCCGGAGGTGTTCACGACAACGTCGGCGGCGAAGCTGAATTCCTCGCCGGTGACGGTGTTGCGCAGGCGCACGCCGTCGGCATCCATGCCCACAGCTTCGATGTAGTTGGCGGCGCGGGCGTGCGCGCCGGTGTCGAGCCCGTCGCGGAGCACGTCAAGGGCGAGGCGTTCCGGGTCGTGCATCGACGCGTCGTAGTAGGTGGCGGTGTACTTGAGGCCGGGGTTCAGGCGCGGCAGGCGTTCGAGCGACTTCTTGCGGCCGTGGAACTCGTGCTTGGGCACCGAGCCGCCGTCGCGGGAGAAGGAGTCATAGAGCACCAGGCCGACCTTGATCAGCAGCGCGCCGCGCTCCTGCGCCTTGCCCTGCTTGTGGGTGAGGAAGCGCAGCGGCGCGGCGAGCACCCCGGACAGGGCGGAGAACATCGGCACCGTGGTCTTCAGCGGCTTGACGTAATGCGGGGCGATCTTGAGCAGCCCGTTGCGCTCGGTGACCGACTCCTTCACGAGCCTGAATTCGCCGTTCTCCAGGTAACGGATGCCGCCGTGGATCATGTGCGAGGACGCCGCGGAGGCGCCGGACACGAAGTCGCCCTTGTCGACGATGGTGACGTCGACGCCCTGCAGCGCCAGGTCGCGGAACGTGGCGATGCCGTTGATACCGGCCCCGATGATGAGGACCTTCGCCGACGGACGCGCGGCCAGTGCGGATCGGGCGGAATCAGCGGGCGAGGAAACGGGGATGGACTGCACTGTTCACTACCTTTGTTCGTTCTTCGGCCGACGGATGACCCTGTGCTGTTCGGCTGAATTGGTGCGGACGGCCCAGCCGGGTTTGCGCGGGGGCCCTCCATATGGATTAATCAAGCTTGAGTAGATCAATCACATCCGGTCAAGCCGGGTGAACAAACGTGCAAGGAGGGGCTGTGAGCCTCGTCGACGAGTCAGCGCAGTCCGATCGGGTGCGGGATGCCCTCACGGCCGCGCACCTGTATTACATGCAGGACCTGACCATGGATGCCATCGCCCACGAGCTGCACACCTCCCGCTCCTCGGTGTCCCGCCTGCTCAGTCACGCCCGCGCGACCGGCCTCGTCGACATCCAGATCCGCTCCCCGCTGGACGCACCGAGCCGCCTCGAACTGCTCATCCAGGAGCGCTTCCACATCACCGCGCACGTCGTTCCGGTGCCCGATCACGCCACGGATGTGGACAGATTGGAGCGGGTGGCCCTCTCGGTTGCACGGATTCTCGGTCAGTTCTTCGACTCGAACATGGTGATGGGCATCGCCTGGGGGTCCACGATGAACGCCATCAGCCGTCACGTGACACCCAAGCAGACCCACGGGTCGCAGATCATCCAGCTCAACGGCGCCGGCAATATGCGCACCACCGGCCTCAGCTACGCCAGCGAGATCCTCGGCCGGTTCGGCTACGCGTTCGGCGCACACGTCCACCAATTCCCGGTGCCGGCGTTCTTCGACAACCCGGCCACCAAGCAGGCCCTCTGGCGCGAACGCAGCGTGAGCCGGCTGCTCGAGATGCAGTCCCGGATGGACGTGGCCCTGTTCGGCCTCGGCTCGCCGTTCTCCGAGGTACCCAGCCACGTCTACGCCGGCGGCTACCTCGAGGAGGCGGACTACGCCTCGCTCAGCCGCTCGGAGGTAGTGGGCGATGTGGCCACCATCTTCTACCGGGCCGACGGGTCCACCGACGGCATCCAGCTGAACGCCCGAGGCACCGGCCCGGACTTCACGGTACTCAGGCAGACCCCGCGACGGCTCTGCGTCGTGTCGGGAACGGCCAAGCTTGCCAGCCTCCGCGGCGCGTTGAAAGCCGACCTGATCACCGATTTGTTCGTGGACGAGAGCACCGCCCGGGCCCTGGTCGCCAACGCCTGACCCAGCGGCGGAGGTCGCCGGGTTACGCCGGGAATACGCCGGACCGGTACGCGTTGAGATATAACTGACAGTAGATACGTGCTCCGGGGTCGGTGAGAATCCGAACCGGCGGTGAAAGTCCGCGAGCTGGAACCTGCTTTTCGGGTCCCGGTTGAGCTGGTGAAACTCCAGCACCGACGGTTAAAGTCCGGATGGGAGGCGCACGAGTCGATGGTTCGTTGTGGACCGTCGACGGTTTTCGCGTACGCGAAATCCCCTCCCGGAGCGCCCAAACGACGGGACAGGGAATGCACCAGCAGCACACGCTCGAGCGCGCGATGCGCCGAGCCCTGCAGCTGGCCGGCAACGGCCCGGCCGAGGGGGTCAACCCCCGGGTCGGCTGCGTGATCCTCAGCCCGGCCGGCGAGATCATCGCCGAGGGCTGGCACCGCGGCGCAGGCACCTGCCACGCCGAGGTGGACGCCCTCGCCCGGCTCGACCCGGCCGATGCCCGCGGCGCCACCGCCGTGGTCACCCTCGAACCCTGCAACCACACCGGCCGCACCGGGCCGTGCGCACTGGCCCTCATCGACGCCGGCATCGGCCGGGTGGTCTACGCCGTCGCCGACCCCGGACCGCACTCGTCGGGCGGCGGCGACCGGCTGCGCGCGGCCGGCATCGACGTGACCGGCGGCCTGCTCGCCGACGAGGTGGCGGCCTTCCTGGCCGACTGGCTGGTCTCTGCGCGCCTGGGCCGCCCGTTCGTGACCGTGAAGTGGGCGTCGAGCCTGGATGGCCGCGCCGCCGCCGCCGACGGCACCAGCCAGTGGATCACCGGCCCGGCCGCCCGGCGGGACGTGCACGAGCGCCGCGCCCGCGCGGACGCGATCCTGGTGGGCACCGGCACCGCCCTGGCCGACGACCCGTCGCTTACCGCCCGCGCCGCCGACGGCACCCTGCTGCCGCATCAGCCGCGGCCCGTGGTGGTGGGGCGCCGCCCGGTGCCGGCCGACGCCGCCGTGCACCGGCATCCGCTCACCCCGTGGTTCCTGGCCGGGCACGACGCCACCACGCTGCTGGCCGAGCTGCACGAGCGCGGCATCCGCCGGGTCTTCGTGGAGGGCGGCCCCACCCTGGCCAGCGCCTTCGTACGGGCCGGCCTGGTCGACGAGTACCTCGTCTACCTGGCGCCCACCCTGCTCGGCGGCGACAGGCTGGCCCTGGGCGACATCGGCGTCACCGGCATCGACGCCCAGCGCCGGCTGCGGATCGGAGAGCTGCAGCACCTCGGCGAGGACCTGCTGCTGGTCGCCCGGCCGGCCGACACCGATGCCACTACCGCCGAGACCAGCCCCACCGACCAGACCACCCGGGCCGCCGCGGCACACCCCGGCACACGCCCCGACACACAGACGAGCTGAAGGACCACCATGTTCACCGGAATCATTGAGGAGCTCGGCACCGTCGAGCGCATCGAGCGAACGAAGGATGCTGCCCGCCTCACCATCCGCGGCCCGCTCGCGGTCGACGGCGCCGGGCACGGCGACTCCATCTCGGTGAGCGGTGTCTGCCTCACCGTGGTGGAGCAGACCGATTCGACCTTCACCGCCGACGTGATGGCGCAGACCCTGTCGATGTCCACCCTCGCCGGCGTCACCGCGGGCACCCCGGTGAACCTCGAACGCGCCGCTCTGGTGGGCGGCCGGCTCGGCGGCCACATTGTGCAGGGCCACATCGACGGCACCGGCACGGTGCTGGCCGTCGTGCCCGGCGATGCCTGGCGGGTCGTGCGGTTCAGCCTCGATCCGGCGTTGGCGCCGCTGGTGGTGGACAAGGGCTCCATCGCCATCGACGGGGTCTCCCTCACGGTGAGCAGCATCTCCGCCGCCGCCCAGCCCGACCAGTGGTTCGAGGTGTCGCTGATCCCCGAGACCCTCGCCGCCACCACTCTGGGCGGCCTGACGGTGGGCGACAGGGTCAACCTGGAGACCGACATCCTCGCCCGGCACGTGCAACGGATGCTCGCCCTCGCGGCGAGCGCCGCAGCCCCCTCGACCGAAACATCCGCACCATCCGCAGTTCTAAGGAGCACCCCATGAGCCTCGCCGACATCCCCACCGCACTGGCGGCACTCCGGCTCGGCAAGCCCGTCATCGTCGCCGACGACGAGGGCCGCGAGAACGAGGGCGACGTGATCATCTCCGCCCAACTGGCCACCCAGGAGTGGATCGCCTGGACCGTGCGGCACTCGAGCGGCTTCATCTGCGCGCCGATGACCAACGACATCGCCGACACCCTCGACCTGCCCGTCATGGTGCTCAACAACGAGGACCCGCGCGGCACCAACTACACCGTCACCGTCGACGCTGCCGACCGGTTGAGCACCGGCATCAGCGCGGCCGACCGGGCGCACACCCTGCGGGTGCTCGCCGAACCCAGCTCGACGCCGGCCAGCCTGAACCGTCCCGGCCACATCCTGCCGTTGCGGGCCATGGACGGCGGAGTGCGGGAACGCGACGGCCACACCGAAGCCGCGGTCGACCTGATGAAGCTGGCCGGGCTCACTCCCGTCGCCGGGATCGCCGAGATCGTCGCAGAAGACGGCGAGATGATGCGTCTGCCCGGACTGCTCCTCCTCGGGGAGCGGGAGGGCGTGCCGGTGATCACCATCGCCGACCTCATCGCGCACCTGCAGGAGTTCCACTGCGACGACGACCTCGCCTCGGTCAGCCCGATCCGCGAATCGCCGCGGGTGGACTTCGAGGTGGAGACCACGGTGCCCACCGAACACGGCTCGTTCCAGATTCGCGCGTACCGCGACCGGATGACCGGGGCCGACCATGTCGCCATCGTCTCGGGCAGCCCGCAGGACGGAGCCCTCGTGCGGGTGCACTCTGAATGCCTCACCGGCGAGGCCTTCGGCTCGCTCAAATGCGAGTGCGGGCCGCAGCTGCAGGCCGCGCTGGACACCATCGAACGCGAAGGCGGCGTGGTGGTGTACCTCCGCGGCCAGGAGGGTCGCGGCATCGGCCTGATCAACAAGCTGCGCGCATACAAGCTGCAGGAGGACGGCCTGGACACCCTCGACGCGAACCTCGCGCTGGGCCTGCCGGCCGATTCCCGCGACTACGGCGCGGCCACCGCCATCCTCGACGAACTGGGCCTGGGCTCGGTGCGGCTGCTCACCAACAACCCGGAGAAGGTGCGCCAGCTGCAGACCTACGGCGTGACAGTCACCGAACGGGTGCCGCTGGTCGTGGGCGTTGGCAGCCACAACGAGGACTACCTCGCCGCCAAGCGTGACCGGATGGGTCACGAAATCTCAGCACACCAGATCGTGAAAGGACTCGCACTATGAGTGGAGCAGGATCCCCCGCCATCGACGTCGACGGCACCGGACTGGAGGTGGTGATCGTCGCCGGCCGCTGGCACGACGTGATCACCGACGGTCTCATCGCCGGAGCCACCCGGGTGCTCGAGGCATCCGGGGCGACGTTCTCGCTCGTGCGGGTGCCCGGCAGCTTCGAGCTGCCCGTGGCGAGCAAGGTGGCGCTGGAGAACGGCGCCGACGCTGTGGTGGCACTGGGGGTCATCATCCGCGGCGGCACCCCGCACTTCGAGTACGTGTCGGCGGCGGCAACGGACGGCCTCACCCGGGTGGCGCTGGACACCGGCAAGCCGGTGGGCTTCGGCGTGCTCACCCTCGACGACGAGCAGCAGGGCCTGGACCGGGCCGGACTGCCCGGCTCGAAGGAGGACAAGGGCGAGGAGGCCGCCACCGCGGCGCTGGCCACGGCCCTGGTGCTCAAGGCCCTCCGCGAGTGTTAGGCCCTAGCGGGATTCGAGGAGCGCGGTGACCCGTTCGAGCAGGTCGTTGGCGCGGAACGGCTTGATCAGGTAGCCATCCGCGCCCGTCGCCAGGGCCAGCGCGATGTCGCTGTCCTGCGACTTGGCGGTGAGCAACAGGATGCGCGGCTGGGTCAGCGCGGTGTCGGCCCGCACCTGCGCGCACACCTCGATGCCCGTGAGCTTGGGCATCATCCAGTCCAGCACGATCAGATCGGGCGAGCCGGCGCGGGCGGCCGCGAGGCCCTCCTCACCGTCGCCAGCCTCGGACACCTCGTGCCCGGCCCGGCGCAGTTTGTGGCCGATCAGGGCCCTGACGTCTTCGTCGTCCTCGACGATCAAAATGCGTGACATACGGCGTGTCCCCTGGTTCGGCGGTCTATCTTCAGCGCGTGTCACCCGCACTGGGCACACGACACACTAAGTTGACAATATCCAATCGCGCCGCGGTCGGCTTCACGGGGAAGGCACCACGCGAGTGAACAATCTTGTCGTGTCGCTGTGGGCCGCGCCGCGCCGCTGGCGTTACGCGGCCATCCTCGTGCTTCTGTTGGTGGCCTATGGCCTCGGCAGGGCCTCCCTCGCGGCGCCGCCCTCGCCGACCGGTGTCGCCCAGTGGTGGCCCGCCGCGGCCGCCGCCGTGCTCGCGATGTGTGTGGCCAGGGGCCGGGAACGCGCCGTGGTGGCGATACTGGTCACCGTGGTCACCGTGGCCGCGAACCTCGGCGGCGGCCGTCCCCTGCCGGTTGCCCTCGGCTTCGGTCTTGCCAACGCCCTCGAGGCCTGGGTGTTCAGCGCCATCGTCGCTCGCCGCGACGAACCGGCCCGCCTGGACACCGTGCGGGACGTGCTGCGGTTCACCATCGCCGTTCTGTGTGGCGCCGTCGCGATCGGGCTCGTCGCCGCGAGCACGGTGACGCTGTTCGAGGGCGCCTCGTTCGGCCAGGTGCTGCTTGCCGCCATCCCCTCGCACGCGTTCGCCGTTTTTGTGCTCGTCCCTCTTGCCCTGGTGCGCCGTAGCCAGGCGCGGGCGGAGCGTCGCCTGGAGTTGCTCATCCAGGTGGGCGCCATGATGCTGGTGCTCGGAGTGGTGTACGGGCCGGGCCGGTCACTGCCGATCTCCTTCCTCATCCTGCCGCTGCTCACCTGGGCGGCCTTCAGGTTCGGGATCCGGATCGTGGCCTGGGAAGTCTGCGGCACGGCAATGGTCGCGTCGGGGCTCACCTCGCTCGGGATCGGCTACTTCAGCGCCGCGCAGAGCGGCGCCACCGGCACGAGCGGACCGTACGTGCAAATCTTCCTGGTCACCTTCGCGAGTTCGATGCTGTTGCTGGCCGCCGAGCTGGCCCAGCGCGACGACGTCCTCAGCCGGGAACGGGAGGTGGTGCAGGCCCTGCGCGAGCTCAACCGGCAGAAGGATGACTTCGTCTCGTCGGTCAGCCACGAGCTGCGCACCCCGATCACGAGCATCCTGGGCTTTGCCGAGGAGCTCGAGGACACCACTCTCGACGCCGATCAGGCCCGCTTCACCCGGGTGATCGTGCGCAACTCGCATCGGTTGGCGCAACTGGTGGAGGACCTGTTGGACCTCTCCAAAATGAGCACCCACACCGACACCGGCCAGGACGAGGCCGTTGACCTGGCGGCACTGGTGGCCGAATGTGTCGAGGAGCAGGCCCCGCAGGCGCACGCCGCCGGGGTGAGCCTGACCGCCGAGTTCGGCGCCGGACCGTTCGATGTGCGCAGTTCGGCGTCCGACCTGCGTCGGGTGCTCACGAACCTGGTCTCGAACGCCGTCAAGTTCACTCCTCCGCACGGGCAGGTCTGGGTCGGCTGCACGACCGACACCGACGGCATGTTGCTCACCGTCAGCGACAACGGGGTGGGCATCCCGCCGCAGGACATCGAGCGGGTCTTCGACAGGTTTTTCAGATCGGCGAGCGCCGAGTTGCTGGCGGGCACCGGGCTCGGGCTCCCCCTCACCAAGGGACTCGTCGACAGGCTCGGCGGTACCATCGACCTGCAGTCGGACGGCCACACCGGCACCCACGTCACCGTGGCCCTCCCCCGCGTCTCGCCGCTCCGGTCGGGCACCACGACCGGAACGGATTCGCCCAGCACGACCACCCGAATGTAGGGTGAATCAGGCCGCCACAAGCGGCCGCCGTCTTTCTGAGCGTCAACCCGTCCGCCCCAGACGACTGACCGCCGTCTCGCGCCCAGACTCAGCCACGCCATTTCCTTCATTCGGAGCGCCCACACTCATGTCAGCATCCACCGCGGCGGCCACATCCGTCGCCCCCGCGCCCACGAATCCTCGCAGCCGCGTCATCCTGGCCAGCCTCATCGGCACCACCATCGAGTTCTACGACTTCTACGTCTACGCCACCGCCGCTGTGCTGGTCTTCCCGCACCTGTTCTTCCCGTCCGGCAACGAGACCGCCGCCCTGCTCGCCTCCTTCGCGGTGTTCGGCGCCGCCATGGTGGCCCGGCCGCTCGGCGCCCTGTTCTTCGGCCACTTCGGCGACAAGAAAGGCCGCAAGGCCACCCTGGTCGGAGCGCTGCTCACGATGGGGATCGCCACGTTCCTGATCGGGCTGCTGCCCACCTACGCCATGGTCGGCTGGCTCGCCCCGGCGATGCTGGTGATCCTGCGCCTCGCCCAGGGCTTCGCCCTCGGCGGCGAGTGGAGCGGCGCGGCCCTGGTGGCCACCGAGAACGCCCCCAAGGGCAAGCGCGCCTGGTACGGCACCTTCCCGCAGGTCGGCGCCCCGCTCGGCTTCATCATCGCGAACGGCCTGTTCCTGCTCATCGCGCTGCTGCTGCCCTCCGACGACCCGACCCGGCCGTCGGATGCGTTCCTCGAGTGGGCATGGCGGGTGCCGTTCCTGTTCAGCGCCGTCATGGTGATCGTGGGCCTCTGGGTGCGTCTGCGCCTGGTGGAGAGCGACGCGTTCACCAAGATCGTCACCACCAAGAAGGTCGCCAAGCTGCCGCTCGCCGCGGTGTTCAAGTCCAACTGGCGTGAACTCATCCTGGGCACCTTCATCATGCTGGCCACCTACGTGCTGTTCTACCTGATGACCACGTTCAGCCTCAGCTACGGCCGTGCCGCCACGGATGCGCCGGTGGCGGGCCTCGGCTACAGCTACACCACGTTCGTGCTGATGATGATCGGCGGCGTCGTGTTCTTCGGCATCTTCACCCTCGCCTCCGGGCCGTGGGCGGACAGGTTCGGCCGCCGCCGCACGCTGCTCTGGGTGACCGCGGGAATCGTCGTGTTCGGGTTCCTGTTCGTGCCGCTGCTGGGCGCCGGGTTCCTCGGCGTAATGATCTTCCTGATCCTCGGCTTCAGCCTGATGGGCATGACGTTCGGCCCGATGGGCGCGCTGCTGCCCGAGCTGTTCCCCACCCACGTGCGCTACACGGGCTCCGCGTTCGCGTACAACATGAGCTCGATCCTCGGTGCGGCCGTGGCCCCGTTCATCGCCGTGTGGCTGTGGACCCTCGGCGAGGGCAGCCCGTTCTGGGTGGGCATCTACCTCTCGGTGATGGGCCTGATCACCCTGGTGGCGCTCTACCTCAGCCGCGAGACCCGCGACCTCGACCTCGAGCGCTGACCCGCGCGGCTCGACCCACGCTGGCGCTACAGCTCGCGAAAGCGGTCGTGTGGCTGTCTCAGTTCGCTGAGGTAGCCACATGGCCGCTTTCGCGCAATCGGATGTCAATTTGAGTTGACACGAATGGGATCTGTCAATTACGGTTGACACATGTTGGATGACACGGGACGAACACTGGTGGGCGACGCCGGCTCGGGCGACCCGATCGAGACACTGCGGGCAATCAAGCGGATGCGCGGCGAACTCGACCGCGCCGAGGCCCTGGCCGTGCGGCGGGCACGCAACGCCAATGCGCCCTGGCAGCTGATCGCGCTGGCCCTCGAGGTCTCCCGGCAGGCCGTGCACAAGAAGTACGGCCGTGGCTAGCCTGCACCCGGCGACGCCCGCATCCGCGCGGGCGCCGGTTAAGCTCGACTGGTGAGTACGACACCCCCCGGCACCAGCACCCCCGCGTCCGACACCCCCGCACCCAGGACACGTTCCCGGATGGGCCGCCGCGGCGCCCCGACCGAAGGGCCGCGGGCCTCCTTCAGCCAGTTGCTGCCCTACCTGTCCGAACACCGGGCCGTGCTCAGCGTTGTCGTGGTGCTCAGCGTGCTCGGCGCCGCCGCGAGCCTGGCCCAGCCGCTGCTGGTGAGCCAGGTGATCACCCTCGTCGAGGCCGGCGACCCGCTGGACAACATCGTCACGGGGCTCGTCGCGCTCGTCGTGGTCTCCGCCCTGATCAGCGGATACCAGCACTACCTTCTGCAGCGCACCGGCGAGGGCGTGGTGCTCTCCAGCCGCCGCCGCCTGATCGGGCGGATGCTGAACCTGCCGATCAGCCAGTTCGACGCCCGCCGCACCGGCGACCTGGTCTCCAGGGTCAGCTCGGACACCACCCTGCTCCGCGCCGTGCTCACCCAGGGCGCCGTGGAGGCCATCGGCGGGTCGCTCACCTTCATCGGCGCCATCATCGCGATGCTCATCATCGACCCGGTGCTGCTGGGCCTGACGGTGCTCGTGATCGCCGTGTCAGTGGTTACCGTGGTGCTGCTGTCCCGGCGCATCCGCACCGCCAGCCTGGCCGCCCAGACCAAGGTCGGCGACCTGGCCGCCAGCGTTGAACGGGCCATCAGCGCCGTACGCACGGTGCGCGCCGCCAACGCCACCGCCCGCGAGATCGCGGTGGTCGAAAAGGACGCCGAGGGTGCCTGGCAGATGGGCATCAAGGTCGCCAAGGTCTCGGCCCTGGTCGTGCCGATCGCCGGCATCGCGCTGCAGGTGTCGCTGCTCGTGGTGCTCGGCGTCGGGGGCTTCCGGGTGGCGGACGGCAGCATCACCATCGCCGACCTGGTGTCGTTCATCCTGTTCCTGTTCATGATGATCATGCCGCTGGGCCAGTTCTTCGGCGCGATCACCTCGGTCAACTCGGCGCTCGGCGCCCTCGGCCGCATCCAGGAGATCATCGACCTGCCCAGCGAAGACCAGTTCGACCGCGACATCGCGCCGCTGGCCATCGTGGTGGGCGCCGCGAACGCCAAGGTCAACCCGGAGGCGCCGGCGATCTCGTTCGAGGACGTGCGCTTCCACTACGCCCCCACCGTGCTCGCCACGACGGATGCCGCCACCGGCGAGCAGCTGGCTGCCGTGCGCCCCGGCCCGGTCGCCCAGGCGGTCCTCGCCGCCGAGGACGGCAGCACCCCCGACGCCACCACCGAGTTCACCGGCCCCGACACGACGGCCCCTGCTGTCGGCCCTGCCACCCCGACACCGGTGCTGCGCGGCGTCTCGTTCAGTGCCCCCCGCGGTCTGCGCACCGCTCTGGTGGGCCCGTCCGGTGCCGGCAAGAGCACCATCCTCGCGCTGATCGAGCGGTTCTACGACGCCGACTCCGGCGTGGTGCGGCTCGGCGGCCTCGACATCCGCAGCCTGGACCGCACCGACCTGCGCGGTCAGATCGGCTACGTGGAGCAGGACGCCCCCGTGCTGGCCGGCTCGCTGCGCGACAACCTCACCCTCGCCACGCCGGACGCCACCGACGAGCAGTGCGTGGCCGTGCTGCACGCCGTGAACCTCGGCGAGGTGCTCGACCGCGACCCGGCCGGCCTCGGTGCCGCGGTCGGCGAAGACGGCGTCAAACTCTCCGGCGGCGAACGCCAGCGCCTCGCCATCGCCCGGGCGCTGCTCGCCGCCCCGCCGATCCTGCTGCTGGACGAGTCCACCTCAAGCCTGGACGGCATGAACGAACAGCTGATGCGCGAGGCCATCGACGCCGTGGCGGTGGACCGCACCCTGATCGTGATCGCGCACCGGCTCTCCACCGTGGTCGACTCTGACCAGATCGTGGTCCTGGACCACGGCGAGGTCGTCGGCACCGGGACCCACTCCGAGCTGGTGCTCTCCACCCCGCTGTACCGCGACCTGGCCAAGCACCAGCTGCTGGTCTAACAGCACTCGCGAGGTCTTCCGCGAGGTCCACTCTCCCCGCGAGAGCGGGCACGTGGCTGCCTCCGCACCCGCGACACGACCACGTGGCCGCTTTCGCGAGTTACCGGCGGCGGATGAAGCGCAGCGTGACGATCTCGAACGGGCGCAGGGTGAGGGTGAGGGCGTGCGACTCCACCGGGAGCGGCGCCCCGGCGGCGAGCTCGACGCGGGGCTCGGCCAGCGGGCGCTCGAGCAGGTCGGTCTCCACCACATCCGTCGCCTCGAAATGCCGGATGAGACGCGCCGTCGACCGATTGCCGTGCGCCTCGTACAGCCGCACGATCACATCCCCGCTCCGGTCTTCGGCGAGCTTGACCGCCTCGATCACCACGGCCGGGTTGTCGACCCGGAGCAGGGGCTCGACGACAGCGTCGGCCACCCCGGTCACGGTGCGCAGCGGCAGGTTCAGCCGGTAGCCCTCGGCCACGGCCTCGGGGATGCCGGAGCCCACCCGCAGGGAGACCCGCAGCTCATGCCGGCCCTGGTCGGCGGCGGGGTCGGGGAACACCGCCGCGCGCAGCAGCGAAAGCCGCACCGTGGTCGCGGACCGGCCGGCGCCGTCCGGGGACCGGCTGATGTCATGTCCGTAGGTGGAATCGTTGGCCACGGCCACCCCGTAGCCGGGCTCGCCCGCGTGCACCCACCGATGCGCCACCGTCTCGAACCGGGCGGCATCCCAGGAGGTGTTGGTGTGCGTGGCCCGGAAGACGTGGCCGAACTGGATCTCCGAGGCGGCCCGGTCGGCAATCACGTCGAGCGGGAAGGCCAGCTTGAGCAGCTTCTGCCGTTCGTGCCAGTCCAGATCGAAGTGCAGATCCACCGCCGGCGACCCCGCCGACAGGGTGATGTCCTCGACCACGCGGGAGGTCCCGAAGGCACGGGTCACCCGCACGCGGGCCCGGTCGGGCGTGTCCAGGATCACCTCGACGGACTCCGCCGTGGTCAGGTCCACGGTGTTGCGTTTGTAGTGTTCGTCGATGTCCCAGGCGTCCCACTGGGTGGGGGTGTCCCGGTGCAGCTGCAGCAGGTTGCCCCGGGAACCCGCCGGCACCAGCTCGCGGTGCGCGATCACGTCCCACACCGAGCTGAAGAGCCCGTCGGCGTCGATGGTGACGGCCACGAGTCCGTTGTCGAGCACGAGGCCGGCCGCCGTGCGGGTCAGGGTGACGTCAGCCGCCGGCGCCGCCGGATCGGGGTGGGCGGCATCCGCGCCCGCCAGCCCCGCCACGCCGTCAAGGGCGTACGGGCCCGCGTTCAGGAGAACTGTGCTGTCGCCGGTGGAGCACAGCTGCCGCACAGTGGTCTCGATCAGGTCGGTCAGGGTCCCGGCGACGGCGGCGTAGTTGCGTTCGGCTTCCTGGTGCACCCAGGCGATGGAGGAGCCGGGCAGGATGTCGTGGAACTGTTGCAGCAGCACGGTGTGCCAGGTCTGCTCGAGCAGATCGTAGGGGTAGGCGACCCCCGAGCGCACGGATGCCGTGGCCGCCCACAGTTCGGCCTCGCGCAGCAGGTGCTCGCTGCGGCGGTTGCCGCGTTTGGTGCGAGCCTGGGAGGTGTAGGTGCCCCGGTGGAACTCGAGGTACAACTCGCCGAGCCAGACCGGCGGCTCGGGGTACTCGGCCTCGGCCGCCTCGAAAAACCGTCGCGGGCTGGACAGCTCCACCGTCGGCGAGCCTTCCAGCGACTCGGTTCGGCGGGCGGCGGCGATCATCTCCGTGGTCGGTCCGCCGCCGCCGTCCCCCCATCCGAATGGCACGAGCGACGTGTTGGCCGACCCCTTCTCGGCATATTGGTGCTCCGCTCGCGCCAGCTCCTCCCCCGACAACTCCGCGTTATACGTGTCGACGGGAGGGAAGTGGGTGAAAATCTGAGTGCCATCGATGCCTTCCCACCGGAAGGTGTGGTGCGGCATCAGGTTGGTCTCGTTCCAGGAGGTCTTTTGGGTCAGGAACCACCGCGACCCTGCCGCCGCCACGATTTGCGGCAACGCCGCCGAATAGCCGAACGAGTCGGGCAGCCACACCTCCAGCGGCTCGACGCCGAATTCCTCCATGAAAAAACGCTTCCCGGCGACGAATTGGCGAGCCAGCGCCTCACCACCGGGCATGTTGGTGTCCGACTCCACCCACATCCCACCCACCGGCACAAACGTGCCGGCCGCGACCTGCGCCTTGACCCTGGCGAACAGCTCCGGGTAGTGCTCCTTGAGCCAGGCATACTGCTGGGCGGATGACGCGGCGAAGGTGAAGTCCGGGTTCGCCTCGATCAGGGCCAGCACATTGGAGAAGGTGCGTGCCACCTTGCGCACAGTCTCCCGCACCGGCCAGAGCCAGGCGCTGTCGATGTGGGCGTGGCCCACGGCGTGCAGATGGTGGGCGCTCGCGTTCGCCGGTCGGGCGAGCACTTCGGCGAGCGCGGCGCGTCCACGGGACGCCGTGCCCGCGACGTCGTCAGGGTCCACGACGTCGATGCTGCGTTCCAGCGCCCGTAGTATCTCCGCCCGCCGGGCGAGACCCGTGGGAAGCTCACGCATAAGACCGGTCAGGGTCCAGAAATCCTGCAGGAGCTCCCACACGGTCTGGTCCTTGAGCACCACGTCCACCTGCCGAAGCCGGTAGATCGGGGTGGCTCCGGCCGTGGCGGGGTCGCCCTTATCGGTGGCGACGAAGGTGAAGCCGGAGGTGACATCCGGGTTGGCGGCCGCCTCGATGTAAAGGTCGATGCGCCCACCGGGTCCCACCGTCAGAGGGACGGAGCGGTTGCGGGGCTCGACCGCCTTGAGGATGACACCGTCCGGGGACCAGACCAGGCCTTCGGCCTGGAACCCCGGCGTCGCCTTGCTGAAGCCGAGATCGACCAGGAGTTCGACCCGCAGGGAGTCGTCGACCGGCCACTGGGCCGGAACGCTGCCGGTGACGTGCAACCAGGTCGTTCCCCACGGCCGCCCCCAGGTTCGGCCGGTACCGAACGGGCTGTAGTCCTGGCGGATGGCGTCCATGAAGGGTACGGGCTCACCCGGAGCATCCCACGATTCGATGGCGAGGGGCACGGCGGCCCGGTTGAGGGCTGGTCGGAGCCGTTCCCGGACGAACCGGCTGATCCGCAATTCCACGAGCGTGCTGTCATCATGCATGACTGGTACCGGCTCTCTCACCCTTGATTGCGCCTGGACGACAGCATCCTATTCCGTCCTAAAAAATCACTATCTCCTTATTTGCGGATGCCGCTACGTTGCGAGGTGGTAGCGCAGGCTGGCGAGCTCGGACCGCAGCGCGGCCGGCACTCGGCCGCCGAATCGGCCGAAGAACTCCTCGGTGAGGTCGCACTCGGCCAGCCAGGAGGCCGGGTCGATGCGGAACAGCTGCTCGAGGGCATCCGGTGTCACGTCGAGGCCGTCGACGTTGATGGCGCCGGGCTCCGGCATCCGCCCGATCGGGGTATCGACGGCGTCGACGCTGCCCTCGACCCGGCGGATGATCCACTCGAGCACCCGGGAGTTCTCGCCGAAGCCGGGCCAGAGGAAGCTGCCGTCCTCGCCCTTGCGGAACCAGTTGACCTGGAAGATCGCGGGCGCCTTGACGCCCAGTCCGCGGCCGACCCGCAGCCAGTGCGCCCAGTAGTCGGCCATGTTGTAGCCGCAGAACGGCAGCATTGCGAAGGGGTCTCGGCGCAGCTCTCCCACGGTGCCTTCGGCGGCGGCGGTCTTCTCCGAGGAGATGGTGGCGCCCATGAACACGCCGTGCTTCCAGCTGCGGGCCTCCGCGACCAGCGGCACGTTGGTGGCGCGCCGGCCGCCGAACAGGATGGCGTCGATGGGCACTCCCCCACTGGATTCCCAGCTGTCGGCGATCGACGGGCACTGCGCCGCCGGCACGGTGAATCGGGAGTTGGGGTGCGCGGCCGGCCGGCCGCTGTCGGGCGTCCAGGAGTTGCCCTCCCAGTCGGTGAGGTGCGCGGGCGGGGTGTCGGTCAGGCCCTCCCACCACACGTCGCCGTCGTCGCGGAGGGCGACGTTGGTGAAGATGGTGTTGCCCCACACCGTCTGCACGGCGGTGGGGTTGGTGGTCTCACCGGTGCCGGGGGCCACGCCGAAGAACCCGGCCTCGGGGTTGATCGCCCAGAGCCGGCCGTCGTCGCCGGGGCGCAGCCACGCGATGTCGTCGCCGATGGTCTCCACGGTCCAGCCCGGAACGGTGGGCTTGAGCATCGACAGGTTGGTCTTGCCGCAGGCCGAGGGGAACGCGGCGGCCACATGGTAGGTGCCGCCCTCGGGTGAGGTGACCTTGATCAGCAGCATGTGCTCGGCCAGCCAGCCCTCATCACGGGCCATCACCGACGCGATCCGCAGCGCGAACGACTTCTTCGACAGCAGGGCGTTGCCGCCGTAGCCGGAGCCGAACGACCAGACCTCGCGGTCCTCGGGGAACTGCACGATGTACTTGGTGTCGTTGCTGGGCCAGGTGACATCGGCCCGGCGGATGCCGGCACCGTCCACGAGCGGGAAGCCAACGCTGTGCACGGTGTGCACCCACGGGGCGCCCGCCTCGATCAGGCGCAGCACGGCAGCGCCCATCCGCGTCATGATGCCCATGTGCAGCACCACGTAGGGCGAGTCGGTGATCTCCACGCCGAGTTGCGAGATGGGGCCACCGAGCGGTCCCATCGAGAACGGCACGACGTACATCGTGCGGCCGCGCATGCTGCCGGCGAAGACGCCGTTCAGTTCGGCGCGCATCGCCTTCGGTTCCGCCCAGGTGTTGGTGGGGCCGGCGTCATCGGGGTCGGTGGAGCAGATGAAGGTGCGGTCCTCCACCCGGGCCACGTCGGTCGGGCTGGTGCGGGCGAGGAAGCTGTTCGGCCGCCACTCCGGGTTGAGCCTGATGAGCTTGCCCTCGTCGACGAGCTGTTTGGACAGGCCGTCGGCCTCCTGCGCGGTGCCGGTGCACCAGACGATGGCGTCGGGCCGGGTGAGGCGGGCAATCTCGTCGACCCAGGCCCGCAGGGCGGGGTCGGTGGTACCCGTGGGTACACCGGGGACGGTGGCGGCCGAGGTCTGGGTCGCGTGTAAGGTGTGGGCGCGGATGTCGCTGCGCACGGGGTGGGTGACGGTCATGGTCTGGCCTTCCTCAGGATTCGGACGGGGCGGGAAGAGTGGGGCAGGAGCGCTAATTTCGTCCTGTGCATTAAGAATGCGACCGAATCGGGGTCAGGAACCGGAAAACAGTCGTTAAGAACCACGGTTCTTTACGTATGCTTAAGGAATGCCAACGCCGGCCTCCGACCTCGTCACCCTGGGTCATCGCATCCGTCACTTTCGGAGCGAGCGCGCGCTCACCCTGGACCAGCTCGGTGAGCAGGTAGGTCTGGCGGCCAGTCAGCTCTCCCTGATCGAGAACGGCCGGCGCGAGCCCAAGCTGTCAGTCCTGCAGCAGTTAGCGCAGGCCCTCGGGGTGCCGCTGGCCGACCTGCTCAGCGGTGAGGCGCCCAACACCCGGGCGGCCCTGGAGATCGAGCTGGCCCGGGCGCAGAAGAACCCGCTCTACGGTGCGCTCGGCCTGCCCCAGGTGAAGGTGACCAAGGGCATGCCGCTGCCGGCGATCGAGTCTCTCGTGGGCCTGCACCGCGAGCTCGCCCGTCGGGCCAGTGAGGCCATCGCCACCCCGGAGGAGGCCCGCCGGGCCAACACCGAACTGCGCGAACGGATGCGGGAACGCGGCAACTACATGCCCGACATCGAAAAACTTGCCGAGGAGCGCGTGCGCGCCTCCGGGCACGTCTCCGGCGCGCTCACCCACCGCGAGGTCAGCGTGATGGCCGAGCAGCTGGGCTTCACCCTGATTTACGTGAACGACCTGCCGCACTCCACCCGGTCGGTGACCGACCTGGCCAACCACCGCATCTACCTGCCGCCGGCGTCGATCCCGGGCGGGCACGGGCTGCGGTCGATGGCGCTGCAGGCGATGGGGCACCGGCTGCTCGGTCACGAGCGCCCGGCCAGCTACGCCGAATTTCTCTGGCAGCGATTGGAGATCAACTACTTCGCCGCCTGCTGCCTGATGCCGTTGGAGGCCACTCGCACGTTCCTGCAGAACGCCAAGCGGGAGCGGGTGCTCTCGGTGGAAGACCTGCGCGACGCGTTCGGAGTCACCCACGAGGCTGCGGCGCTGCGGCTGACCAACCTGGCCACCACCCACCTGGACATGACCGTGCACTTCCTGCGGGTCACCGGCGACGGCGCGCTGCAGAAGGGCTACGAGAACGACGGCCTGCCGTTGCCCGCGGACGTGACCGGGTCGATCGAAGGCCAGCTGGTCTGCAAGCAGTGGAGCGCCCGCAGCGCGTTCACGCACACCAACCGCACCACCGAGTTCTACCAGTACACCGACACCCCGGCCGGCACCTTCTGGTGCGCCACCCAGACCGGCAGCACATCGGATGGCGAGTTCTCGATCAGCGTCGGCGCCCCGTTCGCGCAGGCCAAGTGGTTCCGCGGCCGGGAGACCACGCAGCGGGCGGTGTCCCGCTGCCCCGACGAGTCCTGTTGCCGGCGTCCGTCGGGCGCGGTCGCCGCCCGCTGGGACGGCCAGGCCTGGCCGAGCGCCCGGCTGCACGCGCACGTGCTCTCGCCGCTGCCCAGCGGTACCTTCCCCGGCGTCGACGACACCGAGGTGTACAGGTTCCTCGAGGAGCACGCCGACCAATAGCGCCCGGCGCGCCCCGGATGCCCCCATCGTCGTCGGGTTTGGCGAGAGTGTCCCTGGAAGCACCATGTGACGGCTAACGTGAGTAGACGAAGTCTGGGGGCGGCGATGGCGGCGACTACATCTGCGGCGCAGGGTGAACAGACACGGTCAGGTGGGCGGTTCGCCTCGTGGCCGATCTGGATCATGGCGCTCCTGCTGGCGACGTTCTCCGTCGCCATCCTGCTCCGACGTGACACCGAGTTCAGCCCGCTCGTCGACGGGTGGCTGGGGCTGCTCGCAATGGTGGTTCCCATCTTCGTCTGCGTGCGGGCCCTCCACCGCACCCGGTTCGGCCAGCTGGAGCTGGTGCTCGCTGCGGCAGCGGTGACCTCCTGGGCGGTCGGGAACATCTATTTTGTGCTCTCGGCAGGCTTCGGCGTGACGCTGCCGTACCCGTCGCTCGCCGACATCGGGTTCCTGGCCTTCTGCCCCCTGATGATGGCTGCGCTGGTGGTGTTGGTGCGCCGGAAAGCGCGGGACATGGCCTGGTCTGTTGCGCTGGACGGCGCCCTGGGCAGCGTCGCCGCGGCAGCCGTGCTGGCGGTGCTGCTGAATCCCATCCTGGGCCCCGTCGCCGACAGACCGGCCTCGCTGGCCACTGCGGTCGCGGTGTCGTATCCCCTGGCCGACCTGCTGCTCGTGGCCGTCTTCGTCGGGGTCGGGGCCTCCCAGGGGCGGAACGCGGGTCCCCGATGGATCCTGCTCGTGTTGGGCCTGATGACGTTTGCCGCCACCGACGTCACCTACGCCCTGCTGGAACTCACCGACCTGTACGTCGTGGGCACCCCACTCGACATGGGCTGGGCCATCGGCCTCGCCTTTATCGCGTGCTGGATCGACGTATCCGCCCGCGCCGACAGGACGCGACCCGTCCCGGCGTGGTCGATTCCCGCGCAGGCCGTGCCGGCGTTGGCCACGGCCACCGGGCTGGGTGTCCTGATCCTGGCAAGCGAGGTGGAGGTCCCGCCGCTCGCAGTGGCGCTCGCCAGCCTGACCCTGGTGCTGGCCGCGGTTCCCCTGGTGTTCAGGCAGCGGATCCGGCTCGCGGACATGCACCGCCAAGCCATGACGGACGAGCTCACCGGCCTGCCCAACCGGCGCGCACTGTACGCCGAGGTGCCCGCTCGGCTGGCCGCCGATCGGCAACGCCGCAGTGCGCTCCTGCTGCTTGATCTCGACAAATTCAAGGAGGTCAACGACAGCCTCGGACACGACGTTGGCGACGGTCTGCTCCGGGTGGTGGCCGGGCGACTGTCGGCGCAGCTGCGCGAGGCCGATCTGCTGGCCCGACTGGGTGGGGACGAATTCGCCATCCACCTCGACGGATGCGATGTCGCCGCGGCCGAGAGCGTCGCCGTGAAGCTGCGCACGGCACTGGCCGAACCGTTCACCCTGGCCGGCATCACCCTGCAGGCCCACGCCAGCATCGGAATTGCCCTCCACCCCGAGCAGGGCCAGGACCTCACCCTGCTGCTGCGCAAGGCCGACATGGCCATGTACCGGGCGAAGTCCACGCGGGGCGGGCACCACGTCTACCGCGACGACGACGGCCAGGGCGACGAGCGGTTACGCACCCTGGCGGAGCTGCGCACGGCGCTGCTCGAAGACCAGCTGCTGCTCCACTACCAGCCCAAGGTCGATCTCGCTGTCGGCACCGTCCGGGCCGTTGAGGCCCTCGTGCGCTGGGATCACCCGGTGCGCGGGCTGCTCTATCCGGATGCCTTCCTCGCACTCGTCGAGGAGGCCGGGCTGATGCCGGCGATGACGCAGATCGTGTTCGAGAAGGCCCTGGATCAGACTGCTCGCTGGCAGGAGCAAGGGCGCACGCTGTCTGTGGCGGTCAATCTCTCGGCAAGCTCACTCGTCGACGTTGAACTGCCCGATCGGATCGCTGACATGGTCGCCGCGCGCGGGCTGGTTCCCTCAGTTCTGGTGCTCGAGATCACCGAAGACTTCCTGATGGGAGACCGGGAACGGGCACACGCCATCCTCACCCGGCTGCGTGACCTCGGGGTGCGGATCGCCGTGGACGATTTCGGCACCGGCTACAGCTCCCTGGCGTATCTCCGTGATCTGCCCATCGACGAGCTGAAGCTGGACAAGTCCTTCGTGATGCCGATGGCCGACGATCCGCGCGCGGCCGCGCTCGTGGCCTCGACCATCGATCTGGCGCACAGCCTCGGCCTGCGGATGGTGGCCGAAGGTGTCGAGAGCAGCGTCGCCTACGCAGACCTCGCCGGCCACGGGTGCGACGTCGCGCAGGGCTTCTTCATTTCCCCGCCCGTGCCGGTAGCCGAACTGGATGCCTGGCTTGCCAGCCGCGAGGTGGCCGTTGTGACCGGCCTCACGGCCACGCTGTTCACCCCTCGTGGGGGCCGGTAGGTTATTGGCCATGATTCAGATTGCGCGTGAGACCCCGACCCGGACGGACGTGCTGCTGTTGCTGGACGAGCACCTGGCCGACATGTTCGCCACCTCACCGGCCGAGAGCGTGCACGCCCTGGACCACTCGGCACTGTCGGCGCCGGAGGTCTCGTTCTGGACGGCCCGGGAGGACGGCGTCCTTCTCGGCTGCGGGGCCCTGAAACAGCTGACCCCCACCGAGGGTGAGATCAAGTCGATGCGCACCGCCCCGGCCGCGCGCGGACGGGGCATCGCCGCGGCCCTCCTCGGCGAGATCGTGAACGCGGCCCGGCACCGCCGGTACGAGCGGCTCTACCTCGAGACCGGCAGCCAGGACTTTTTCGCGCCGGCCAGGCGGCTCTACGACCGGCACGGCTTCACCGAGTGCGCCCCGTTCGCGGACTACGTTCTCGACCCGCACAGCACCTTCATGCGTCTCGATCTCGCCGGCGGCTGAACGCCGACCGGTGCCCGGGCACGGGAGTAGGTTGACGCCGTGACCACACTGCAACGGAAGGACCGGCTCCGCGAACGCCTCGGAACCGGTGCGAACGCCTTCGCCAACCATCCATTTCGATGGGCCTTCGTCGCCACTCTCGGCGTGCTGGCGGCTCTGGTAATCGCCGCCGCCGTCGCCGGCATCGGGACCGTGGTCTTCTCGGTGTTCGCTGCCGCGTTCATCACCCTCGGCCTGGATCCGTTGGTGCGGTGGTTCGAACGTCGCGGCATGAAGCGCGGAGGTGCGATCCTCACTGTGAACCTGCTTTTTGTGCTGGTCATCGTCGGCATGCTCTCGGTGGTCCTGCCGCTCGTCATCGGCCAGGCCGTCGCCTTCGTGAACGGCCTGCCGGCGATGCTGGCCGATCTGCGCGCCGAAGACTGGTTCCAGCAGGCGTCGTCGGGCAGCGGCGGACTGCTCACGAATATCTACTCCGGCGTGGTCGACTTCCTCACGGACCCGGCCACCTGGACCGGGATCGGCGGCGGTCTCCTGCAAGTCGGCGTCGCGGTGATCAGTGCGATCTCGACGGCAACGTTCATTTTCATCCTGACCATCTACTTCACAGCCACGCTGGACTCCTCCAAAGCGGCGATCTACACCCTGGTCTCCGCGTCGCACCGCGAACGGGTGGTGGGGCTGGCCGAGCGAATCATGCAGAACATCGGCCGGTACCTCAGCGGCATGGTGGTGTTGGCGTTCCTCAACGCCACCTTCAGCCTCATCCTGTTGACCCTGGTCGGCAACCCGTTCGCGCTGGTCATCTCGGTCTCCGCGTTTTTCATCACCCTGATCCCCCTGATCGGCACGGTGTTGACGACGGCGTTCATGACGATCCTCACGCTGTTCGTTTCGCCGACCGCGGCGCTTGTCGTGCTGATCGCCATGCTCATTTATATGCAGATCGAGGCGTACATTCTCACCCCGAGGGTCATGAGCAAGGCGGTCAATGTTCCCGGCTCCATCGTGCTCATCGCCGCCCTCGCCGGCGGCACGCTCGCCGGCCTGCCCGGGGCGCTCGTCGCCATCCCCGTCGCGGCCGGCATTCTGCTGATCCTCAAGGAAGTGGTCATCCCCGCCAAGGCGCTCAGCTGAGTAACATCCACTTGCTAACTGGCAAGTAAATGCTACATTGACAGTGCGGCAGGGCCGTCGCGGTAATCGGGGGGACATCATGAGCAACCAGCACACGAGTGACAGCGCACAGCCAGGCGCGGCTGCGGCGGCGAAGCTCCTGCAGGCCAGTGACGCGGTCGGCGACCGGGTTCGTGAGGCCATCGATGCCCGCACCCAGGCAATCGTCGACGCCTGGATGGCCGTGGCCGTTCTGGCGTATTCGCTGGCCTTCGCACTCTCCGGCCTCGGCGGTTTCGACGGCGCGGGCCTCATTCCTGGAGTCGTGCACACCGCCGGCGACGGGCTCAACGTGGGGTTCCTGGTGCTCGCGGGATTCCTCGCTGCCGGCACCCTGACCGACGGACTCACGCAGAGCCAGCGTCGGCCGCGGCGGCCCGGGTCGAAGCGACGCCGCTTCGGCTATTCGATGGCCAGCGTTCTCCCGTTCCTCGCCCTCCTCTACCTGGCGTTCCTGGCGCCCACGCTGCAGTGGCCCGTCGCGCTGATGATTGTGGCCTTTACCGCGGTACCGGTGGTCGTTCTGGCGATTCGCTCAGCGCAGCAGGCCAGGCTGGCCGGAGTTCATCGCCCAGAGCCCGCTCTATCGGGCCTCCTGAGCCCGACCGACCGCGCCGTCACGGTCATCCTGGGTCTGTGGCTGGGCGCGATCGGCATGTTGACCGGAACCCCATTCGGTGTCGCCGGCATCGTCACGGCTGCCGCGTTCTTTCTCGCCATACTCGCCACCCGCACCACCCGCGTGGGCCTGGACCGGCTCACGGAAGACTGGGGCCGCACCCAATGGGCCGCCTTCGGCTGCACCTACCTGTTGATGCTGGGCCTGTCCGTGGTGCTGTCCCGCACCACCTGGGACCTCGGCCTCGTCAGCACCGTCGGAGGTATTCTCATCGCGGCCCCGCTCGTGGTCGCGGCGTTCCGGCCCGCACCCATCTGGGCGGTCTGATGGCGGCACACCACCCCCGCCACAACCTCGATGACGCGCTGCTCACGCCGCTGCGTTTCTCGGTGATGGCGGCGCTCCGACCGGATGTCGAGATTGACTTCGGCACCCTGCGCGACCTGCTCGAGACCGATGATTCGGCGCTGAGCAAGGCCATCAGCACGCTCGGGACGGCGGGCTACCTCGCCGTGCGCAAGGGCTACGTGGGTAACCGGCCGCGCACCTGGATCACCGCCACGTCCGACGGGATCGCGGCCATGCGCACCCACGTCGACGCACTGCAGGCCATCGCCGCCGGGCTGCGGCCGGCGCCCTGATCTCGCGAGCACCGAGCGGGGGTGCCGCGGCACGGCCAGTGCCGGACGGACTATGACCCCGACGAGCCCTCGAGCCAGGCAGTCATGCGCCGGAGGCTGGCCTGGGCGCCCGGGTTCTCCGGCTCGTTCAGGTGGCCGTGCCGGGTTCCCGGCTCTTGGCAGACCGTGACATCGACGCCAGCCAGCGCGAGTTCCGCCGCAAAGGCCTGCCCCGACGCGCGCAGGCTGTCGTGCTCGGAATTCAGGACGAGCGTGGGCGGCAGGCCGGCCAGATCGTGACCGCCGGGGAACGCGTAGGGATTGTCGAGCCCGGCTGGGTCGCCCACGTAGTTGAGGTTCATCGCCCGCACATCGTCGGGCTCGAACCGTGCGTCAGCGGGCAGCACCGCGATCTTCTGCGCGAGTTCGGTGCTGGGTTCCGGCAGGACGCTGTGCACGAGCGGGTAGGCCAGCAGCAGCGACGCCGGCTGTGCGCCGCCGGCGTCCCGCAGCCGCAGCGCCACCCCCGCGGCGAGGGCGCCTCCCGCACTCGCCCCGCCCAACGACAGCCGGTCGGCGTCGATGCCGTACGCGGTCGCCTGATCGGCGGCCCAGCAGAAGGCCGCGGCGACCTCCTCGGACGCCACCGGGAAGAGCACCCCGTCGCGGGCCGGTTCGCTGTCAGTCAGGGCCGCCGACACCGGTGCCAGCCGATATCCGACGCTGATCACGGTGATGCCGCGCGCCGCGAGCTGTTGGGACACCCAGTGCGCCTCGGGCATCTCCAGGTCGCCCCACGCGAAGCCACCCCCGTGCGCCCAGACCAGTGCCGGGCTCTGTTCCGACCCGGCGGCGGCGCGATAGACACGAATCGGGATGGCACCGTACGGGCCTGTAATCGTCAGGGAATCCATGGCTCTGATCCTCCCAGCTGCTGCCGTACCGGCGGCCACTCGACACGCTCGCGACCCGCGGGGTCAGGACCGGGCGCGGCGGCCGAGCTTCGTTGCGGCGTAGAGCAGGCAGCCGACCGCGACGATGATGCCGCTGCGCAGCCAGACTTCACCGCTCTGCTGCGTGAGCAGAACGAGGCAGGAAAGCGCGCCCAGAATTGGCAGCACGCTCCAGGCCCGGAAGTGCTCGTGTTCGACCTTCTCCCGGCGGAGGACAAGAACGGCGATGTTCGTGCTGAGGAACACCAGCAGCAACAGCAACACCACGGTCTCTGCCAGCGTCGCGATACTCCCGGTGGCGGTGAGCACCATCGCGAGGGCCGTGGTGATCACGATCGCCACCCACGGTGTGCCCCGGCCCGGCAGCACCTTGGCGAACACCGACGGCAGTAGGCCCTGCACACCCATCCCGTAGGCCAGTCGGCTGGACATGATCATGGTGAGCAGCGCACCATTCGCAACCGCCACCAACGCGATCAGGCTGAACAGCCAGGCCGGGATGCCCACGCCCGTTGCCTGGATGACGGTGAGCAGCGGACCGGTGGATTCCTTCAGGTCGGCGGCCGGCACGGCCACCGATGCCGCCGTGCCCACCAGCAGGTACAGGATGCCGGCCGTCGCCAACGCGCCGAACAACGCCTTCGGGTACACCCGCGATGGGTTCTTGACCTCTTCGATCACGTTGGCGCTGGTCTCAAACCCCACAAAGGAGTAGTACGCCAGCAGCGCGGCACCGAAGACCGCAATCACCGGGTTCGCGGTGGATTCGAAGGTGACCGCCCGGCTGAGGTCTCCCCCGCCGCCGGAGAACATCACGGCGACCGCGACGACGACGAGCACCAGGCCGGTGGTCTCGATGACTGTCATCACCAGGTTCGCCCGCACCGATTCCTTGATGCCCCGGGCGTTGAGCAACCCGGCGGCGGCGAGGAAGAGCACCGCGCCGAGCACCGGCGGAATGTCGATGAACGTGCCGAGGTAGTCGCCCGCGAACGCGAGAGCGAGGCCGGCGGCGCTGACCACGCCGGCCGCGAGCATGCAGAAGCCGACGAGGAACGCGATGAGCGGCTTCTTGTAGGCGCGTTCCGCGAACACCGCGGAGCCTCCCGCCCGGGGGTACTTCGTGACGAGCTCGGCATAGGACGCCGCGGTGAGCAGGGCGAGGCCCAGGGCGACGAGCATCGGCACCCAGGTCACGCCGCCGACCTCGCCGGAGATCTGGCCCACCAGCGCGTAGATGCCCGCCCCCAGCACATCGCCCAGGATGAACAGGTACAACATCTTGCCGGAGATGTTGCGCTTGAGTGCCGGCTGGGTTGCGCCTTCTCGCGGGTCGGTGCTGGCGTTTTGCTGTGTCATTCCGATACTTTAACCCGCGCCGCCCATCCCGTGGCTACCGAAAAGACCGAACGAAATCGACCCAGCTTTGCGGGCAACTGTTACCGCACCGGACAATTGTGGCCGGTGTGCCGGCCACAATTGTCCGCACGGGGAACAGTTGGCGGCGACGCGGGTCCGTCAGCCCGCGGCGTGGGCGGCGAGCTTGGCGGTGAAGTCGGAGAACAACAGCCGCAGGTCGAGCCGGGTGTACACCCGCATCGGCCGGGGACCCTGCCGCGGGATGAAGTCGTACGACCCGTCGGCGCGGATGCGCGGCACCGTGCGGGTGACGTACGCACTCGACGAGGGGTCCGCCGCGAACGAGGACTGCAGCGCAGTCAGCAGCACGAGCGGGCTGTCGCCCAGGATGTACGTCTCGCCGAGCGGCGGGCCGTCGGCGCCGACTATCGCGGCAACCCCCGCGAGGGCGTCGTAGAGGTGCGATCCGATGGCGCCGTGCGGTCGAACATCCGTGAGCAGCTCGGCCCAGGAGAAAAGCGCCTGCCGGTACGCATCCCGGGGCACCTGCCAGATCGGCATGAACGAGTCGAAGATCACCCGGGCGGCGGAGATGTCGATGGCCAGGTTGTATTCCGGGCCGTGCGTTCCGGGCGGCGGCACGGCCAGGCCGTCGTGCTCCGGCCCGCCGATCCAGACCAGGGTGAGCCGGGTCGCGATGCGCGGCTCGAACAGGTACGCGCTGGCGATCTCGGTGAGCCCGGCCCCGCAGGCCACGAACAGCGGCAGATCGGTGTCGGTGCGCATGGCCTCGGCGATGATCGCATCCGTAGCCGCGGAGCGAACCGGCGAGAGCGGGTCGGTCATGCCCAGGTTGGACCCGGCCAGCACGGGGATCGTGCCGGCGCGGCCGAGCAGCTCGAGCACGGTGCGGGCGGCCTCTGCGGCGTTGTCGGCGGTCTGCTCGGACGGGTCGAACGGGTCGCCGGGCCTGAGGTGCGACCCGATGATCGCGCGGATCTCCACGGAGGGCGACAGGACGTGGTGGGCCAGCTGCACCAGGCCGTCGGGATCGCCGGAGAAGTCGTTGTCGATGATCACTCGGGCGCGCGGTTGCACGACCCGGCGCAGCTCGGTCTCGAATGAGGTCAACGCCGGCACCTTCCCTGAGGGGGTTTTTCTGACGAGTGTAGTGGTCGCGGCGGTGCGGCTCGCGGCACGTGTTCGGGGTCGCGGCACGGGGTCGATCCCGCGGCACGTGTTGGGGATCGCGGCAGGTGGGAGAACACCTGCCACCGGAAATGCCCCGTGCCACCGCACTCGCGTCGTGCCGCCGGGACAACGGCGTGCCACGAGAACCGGTGCGGCTACTGCGGCGCCATCCGGATGCCGCCGTCCAGGCGGATGGTCTCGCCGTTGAGCATCGGGTTCTCCACGATGTGGCGCACCAGGGCGGCGTACTCGGCGGGGTCGCCGAGCCGGGCCGGATGCGGCACCTGGGCGCCGAGCGACGCCCGGGCTTCGGCGGGCAGGCCCTGCAGTAACGGGGTGTCGAACAGTCCGGGCGCGATGGTCACGACCCGGATGAGCGAGCGCGCGAACTCCCGAGCCAACGGCAAGGTCATCGCCGCGACCCCGCCCTTCGATGCGGCATAGGCCGCCTGACCGATCTGGCCGTCGAACGCGGCGACGGATGCCGTATTCACGATGACGCCTCGCTCCGGGGTGCCACCCGCCGCGGTTGCTCCCACAGCGTCCACCGGCTCGGTGGCCTGCATGGCCGCGGCAGCCAGGCGCACCACGTTGAAAGTGCCGAGGAGGTTCACCCGCAGCACCCGTTCGAAGTCGGCCAAGGCCATCGGGCCCTGCCGGCCGACGGTGCGCGCCGCGGGCGCGATGCCTGCACAGTTGACCACGATCCGCAGTGGGGCCACGGCTCCGGCGGCCTCGACCGCGGCCTGCACATCGGTCTCCACGGTGACATCCCCCGGCAGGAATATCGGCGACCGCGGTGCAGAACCTGGCGCCGCAGCCAGCTCGGCCGCCCGCTCTGGGCCCGCCGAACTCGCGAGGTCGAACAGCACGACGTGCGCGCCGGCCTCGTGCAGGGCCCGCGCGGTGGCCAGTCCGAGGCCGGAGGCGGCGCCGGTGACGAGTGCGGAGCATCCGTTTATGCGCATCAGAGTCGTTCGATGATGGTGGCGTTGGCCATGCCGCCGCCCTCGCACATGGTCTGCAGGCCGTAGCGACCGCCGCCGGACTCGAGGGTGCCGAGCAGGGTGCCCAGCAGCCGGGTGCCCGAGGACCCCAAAGCGTGACCGAGGGCGATCGCGCCGCCGCTGGCGTTGAGCTTCTCGAGGTCGGCGCGCAGTTCGCGCTGCCAGACCAGCGGCACGCAGGCGAAGGCCTCGTTGACCTCGTAGGCGGCGAGGTCGTCGATGCCGAGGCCGGTGCGGGCCAGGATGCGCCGGGTGGCGGGGATCACGCCGGTGAGCATCAGCAGCGGGTCACTGCCGGTGACCGCGAAGCTGTGGAACCGAGCCCGGGGGGTGAGGCCCAGCGCGGCGGCGCGGCTGGCGCTCATGATCAGGGCGGCGGAGGCGCCGTCGGTGAGGGGCGAGGAGTTGCCGGCGGTGATCTGCCAGTCCACCTCGGGGAACCGGGCGGCGAGCTCGTCGGTGCGGAATGCCAGCGGCAGCTCGGCGAGGGTCTCGACGGTGCTGCGCCGCCGGATGGTCTCGTCGCCGATGACCTGGCGGCCGTCGGGCAGGGTGACCGGCAGCAGCGTCGCATTGAAGTCGCCTCGCGCGGCGGCCTCGGCGGCGAGCCGGTGTGAGCGGGCGGCGTACGTGTCGAGTTCGGTGCGGGTGAGACCCCATTTGGCGCTGATCAGCTCGGCGGAGACGCCCTGACCGACCAGGCCCTGCGGGTAGCGGGCGTGCATCAGGCGGCCGTGCGGGTCCTGGCTGATGATCGCGGATGCGGGCGAGCCCCAGCCCTCGGAGCGGCCGGCCGCGTCGGAGCCGCCGGCCGGGGTGGGTCCGCCCGCGGAACCCAGCGGGATGCGGCTCATCGATTCGACCCCGCAGGCGATGACGATGTCATAGCTGCCGGCGAGCACACCCTGCGCGGCGAAGGTGGCGGCCTGCTGGCTGGAGCCGCACTGCCGGTCGATGGTGGTGCCGGGCACCGATTCGGGAAACCCGGCGCTGAGCAGCGCGGTGCGGGTGATGTTGGTGCTCTGCTCACCCACCTGGGTGAGGCATCCGCCGATCACGTCATCGACCAGGGCCGGGTCAAGGTTATTGCGGTTGACCAGGTCCTTCAGCACCCCGGCGAGCAGGTCGGCCGGGTGCACCCCGGAGAGCGCACCGCCGGGCTTACCCCGGCCGGACGGGGTGCGGACAACATCGACGATGACAGCATCATTGCTCATGGCTCCAGCCTATGGGTCCTGGTGAGATCCCGGCCGATGCACGGTGAGCACGTGCGCAGACACGCCCTGCGGACGATGGCTCCGGGTCGCATCCAGCAGCAGCGCCGACCCGGGCGCGGCCTCGGCCCCGTTCACCCGCACGGTGCCGCGCAACGCGAGCAGCAGCTGCGCCCCGGCAGGCAGTTCGGCCTGGGGCGTTAGCGTGCGGATGCTGAACTCCGGCGGTTCGGCGGCGACGGCGAAGGTCAGGACGACGAGGGAACTCGCCCCTGGCGGCCTGAGTTTGGGCCGTTCGAAACACACCGTGGCGGAGCGCACCGGCATGACGTGCGCGCGGCGCAGGACCCGGTTCGATTCGCTATTGCGCACCGCAACCTGCGGGCCGGCGAGGCCGACCACATAGTGGTGGGTGCCAATGGGTCCGACCAGCAGGCCAGCGGAGTCTTTGATCTCGACCACGCGGAGCTGCCAGCGCAGCGTCAGGTCGTGGTCAAGATCGGCCCAGATCTCGCGGGCGCTGCCCCTCCCCTGGTCCAGGGGCTGGCGGGGCAGGTCGGCGAACCGGATGACGCGGGGCGGAGACTGGTCCGCCTCCACGCCGTCATCCTCTTCTGCCGGGATGCTCATCGGTCGTCACGGTCGGGCCGGCCCGGCCCGCCGGGAGCCGACACAAAGATGTGCTGGATGGTTCGCATTTCAACCATCCAGCACATCTCGGTATTACGAAGGACCGGTTACTCAGGCCTTGCTGTCGACGAGGACGTAGCCCTCTTCACCGTGCATCACGGAGTCGATGCCGGCGATCTCGTCTTCGTTCTTCACGCGGAAGCCGATCGTCTTCTCGATCGCGAAGGCGATGCCGAAGGCGAGGACGAACGAGTAGGCGAGAACGGAGAAGGCCGCGATGGCCTGGACGAGCAGCTGGGTGCCGTCGCCGCCCAGGAACAGGCCGGTGCCGTTGGCGAAGAAGCCGAGGTAGAGCGTGCCGATCAGGCCGCCGACGAGGTGGATGCCCACGACGTCGAGCGAGTCATCGAAGCCCAGCTTGAACTTGAGGTCCACAGCGATGGCGCAGACCGCACCGGCGAGGACACCAAGCACAATGGCCCAGATCGGCTGCAGCGAGGCACAGGCCGGGGTGATTGCGACGAGTCCGGCCACGGCGCCGGATGCGGCACCGACCGACGTGGGCTTGCCGTCGCGGATCTTTTCGACCACGAGCCAGGCGAGCAGGGCGGCAGAGGGTGCAGCGATGGTGTTGACGAACGCGAGGGCCGCGGTTCCGTCGGCGGCCAGCTCGGAACCGGCGTTGAAACCGAACCACCCGAACCAGAGCAGACCGGCGCCGAGGAGCACGAAGGGCGGGTTGTGCGGAACGTGCACGCCCTTCTGGAAGCCGACCCGCTTGCCGAGCACCAGGGCGAGGGCGAGGGCTGCGGCGCCGGCGTTGATGTGCACCGCGGTACCACCGGCGAAGTCGATCGCGCCGAGGCCGAAGACCGACTGCAGGCCGTGGGTGATCCAGCCGCCGTAGGAGAAGCTGCCGTCCTCGGCCAGGCCGAAGTTGAAGACCCAGCTGGCGACCGGGAAGTAGACGACCGTCGCCCAGATCGCGGCGAAGATCATCCAGGAACCGAACTTGGCGCGGTCGGCGATGGCGCCGGAGATCAGCGCGACCGTGATGATGGCGAAGGTGGCCTGGAACGCGACGAAGGCCAGCGGCGGGTACATCGCGCCCTCAGGGGTTTCCAGCGCGGCGGTCAGGCCGATGTTGGACCAGTCGATCGCCCACGGCGCGACGGTGCCTTCGGATGCCGGGAACGCGATCGCGTAGCCGTAGATGACCCAGAGCACGCCGATCAGCCCGAGGGCACCGAAGCTCATCATCATCATGCTGATGACGCTCTTGGCCTTGACCAGCCCCCCGTAGAAGAACGCGAGTCCTGGGGTCATGAGCAGGACGAACGCTGCGGAAATCAGCAAGAAAGCTGTATTGCCTTGATCCATTGGAAAAACCTCTCTGCACGGACGCAGCGGCTCGCGTCGGGTAAGACATACCCTGACAGGGCTGTGTTACACCCTCGGCAAAGCTCTGTTTCGAACACGTTGCAGAGAGCGCCCCTGTGTAAACAACAGATGACGTGAGGCTCAGAGGTCGGCGAGAGTCAGCTGGAAAGTGCCCACATCGCGACGGCGCTGGCCGCCGCCACGTTAAGGGAGTCGATGCCGTGTTTCATCGGGATCTGCACCACGGCGTCCGCCGCGGCGAGCGCCTCGTCGGTGAGCCCCTCCCCCTCGGCGCCGAGCAGCAACGCCAGCCTGGCGTGCTGGTCGCCGTGGAAGTCGCGCAGGCTCACCGCATCCGGGGTGAGCGCCAGGGCGGCGACGTGGAAGCCGTGCTCGGTGAGCAGCCGCCGGGTGCTGGGCCAGTCACCCACCCGGGTCCACGGCACCTGCAGCACGGTACCCATCGACACCCGGATGGCCCGACGGTAGAACGGGTCGGAGCAGCGCGGGGTGACCAGGATCGCGTCGGCGCCGATCGCGCCGGCGGAGCGGAAGATGGCGCCGACGTTGGTGGGGTCGGTGACGTTCTCCAGAATCAGGATGCGCCGGGCCTCCGACAGCAGCGCCGCCGGGTCCGGCAGCGCGGGCCGGTGCATCGCGGCGATCAGGCCACGGTGCAGCACGTAACCGGTGAGCTCCGTGAGCAGCTCCCCCGCGCCCACGAACACCGGCACGTCGTCGCCGACGAGAGCCCGGGCCTCGTCGAGGGTGTTCGCCAGGGTGAGCACCGACCGCGGCCGGTGCCCCGCCCGCAGCGCCCGCTCGAGCACCAGCGCGGACTCGGCGATGTACAGGCCGTGCTCGGTGCCGCGCGCCTTCTTCAGCGCCACATCCGTGGACTGGGTGTAGTCGGCCAACCGTGGGTCGCTCAGCTCATGAATCTCGATTATCGGCACCCCAAAAGCCTACCGACGCCCACCCCTCCCTAAACCGTGCGCGAAAGCGGTCACCTGGTTGCGTCAGCCCGCTGAGGTGACCGTGTGACCGCTTTCGCGAGATCTTGTCTAGTCGTAGTCGGCGAAGGGGTCGGGGGTGAGGGTGTATTTGGTGGAGAGGTACTCGTGGATGCCCTCTGAACCGCCCTCCCGGCCGAGGCCGGACTGCTTGACCCCGCCGAACGGGGCGGCCGCGTTGGAGACCACGCCCATGTTCAGCCCCATCATGCCCGTCTGCAGCCGCTCGATCATGCGCTGCCCGCGGGCGAGATCCTGGGTGTACACGTAGCTGACCAACCCGAATTCGGTGTCGTTGGCGATGCGCACGGCATCGTCTTCGTCGTCGAAGGGCACGATCGAGAGCACCGGTCCGAAGATCTCTTCGCGCAGGATGGCGCTGCCCGGCTTCACCCCGCTGATCACGGTGGGCTCATAGAAGGTGCCGGCCCGGTCCAGGGCGCGCCCGCCGGTGAGTAGGGTCGCGCCGCGGCCGAGGGCGTCCTGCACGAGGGTGTCGGCCTTGGCCACGGCATCCGCGTTGATCAGCGGGCCGATCTTGACGCCGGTCTCGGTGCCGCGGCCCACGGTGAAGTCGGTGACGGCCTCGGTGACCCGGCGGGCGAACTCCTCGGCGACGGATGCCTGCACGATGAACCGGTTGGCGGCGGTGCAGGCCTGGCCCACGTTGCGGAACTTCGCGGCCAGGGCGCCCTCGACGGCGCGGTCCATGTCAGCGTCCTCGAAGACCAGGAACGGGGCGTTGCCGCCGAGCTCCATCGAGGTGCGCAGCACGTTCTGCGCGGACTGCTGGATGAGCTTCTGGCCGACGCCCGTGGAGCCGGTGAAGCTCAGCTTCCGCAATCTGGGGTCGGCGATGATGGGCGCGGACACGGCCGCCGACGTAGAGGTGGTGAGCACGTTCACCACACCGGCGGGCAGGCCCACCTCCTCGAACAGCTTGACCAGGTACAGCGTGGTGAGCGGGGTGAGCTCGGCGGGCTTGATCACGACGGTGCAGCCGGCCGCGAGCGCTGGCGCGATCTTGCGGGTCGCCATAGCCAGCGGGAAGTTCCACGGGGTGATCAGGAAACTGGGTCCGACCGGGTGCTGCGACACGATCATGCGCCCGGTGCCCTCGGGGTTGGTGCCGTAGCGGCCGGTGATGCGCACGGCTTCCTCGCTGAACCAGCGCAGGAACTCGCCGCCGTAGCCGACCTCTCCGTAGGCCTCGGCGAGGGGCTTGCCCATCTCCAAGGTCATCAGCAGCGCGAACTCGTGCTTGCGTTCCTGCAGCAGTTCGAAGCTGCGGCGCAGCACCTCGCCGCGCACCCGCGGCGGGGTGGCGGCCCAGGCCTCCTGGGCTTCGACGGCGGCGTCGAGGGCGGCCAGACCGTCGGCGACGCCGGCGTCGGCGATGGTCTTGATCACCTTGCCCGTGGACGGGTCGTGCACGGAAAGGGTGTTCCCGTCGGCGGCGGGCACCCACTGCCCGTTGATGAACAGCTCGTTGGGAACGTGCTGGAGTAGTTCTGCTTCGGTTACGTGCGCCACAAATGCCTCCTGTGAAGTCGTCGACCTCAATCTACTCGGGTGCCCCGGCCGGACCCCGAATCGACGGCGATTGTCAGGCGTGCCGACCACTGTCGTCGGCGTACCGGGTCAGGAGCCGCGCGAACTCGAGACGATCGGCGTCGGTCCAGGCCGAGGTGATCTGTTCGAAGGTCTCGCGTTGCAGGCGGCTGAAACGATCGCGGAGCTCGACACCTCCCGGCGCCAGTCTCAGCACGGTCCGGCGCCCGTCGGCAGCGGATGCGGCGCGCTGGAGGTAGCCGGAATCAATGCAGTCGGTGACCATGCGGCTCGCGACCGACGGATCCACGTTCAGCTGGTCGGCGACGGCACCGACAGTCATCTCCCCGTCTGCTTCGTCGACCACGTTGATGATGAGGTTGCGGGTGAGGTCGCGCTTGGTCATACCGTGGTCGGTCAGTGCTTGATTCGTGCGGCGGCGCAGGCGCGAGAACGCGGCACCGACGTCATCGAGGAGAGCGTCTGGGGTTTTGTTCGGATCCACACCCCGAGTCTAGCCTTACATGCGTGTTTGCATATCCATGCTGTTATGCACATACTTGTGAGTGCGCATCCATTTGAGCTGCCGCAGAACATCAAAGGAGACCTCGTGTCCGTCACCGCCATCATCCATGCACGTGTTTTCGACGGTGAGAACACCACCGAGAATCAGACCGTCATCATCGACGGGTCCACAATCGTCGGCGTCGGCGGGCCCGTCCCGGCCGGGGCACAGATCGTCGATGCGACGGGCGCGACCCTGCTCCCCGGCCTGATCGACGCTCACGTGCACACCTCGCCGGACTCGCTCAGGCTCGCTCTGGCCTTCGGCGTGACCACCGAGCTGGAGATGCAGGGCACGTCGACCAGGTTCAATCGCGCGCACATCTCCGCCGACGACACGCTGGCGGATGTGCGCTCGGCCGGCTTCGGGATCACTCCCCCCGGTGGCCACCCCAGCGAGCTCTTCCCCAAGGGTGACCGCCCCACCGACGACGACGACCCGGAGCCGGCCGACGGAGCCCCGGCCTTCGTGATGCCGTTCTCCACGACGCCGGCCGAGGCCGTCGCGTTCATCCCACAGCTGCTGGCCGGCGGGTCGGACTACATCAAGTTCATGGTCGACGACGGCAGCGTCGAGGGCCACCCCGGACTGCCCATCCTGGATCAGGCCACCCTCGACGCCGGTGTCGCGGAAGCACATCGCCTGGGAGCGCTCACCGTTGCGCATGCGCTCACCGTCGACGCCACCCGGATGGCCATCGACGCCGGCATTGACGGGCTGGCGCACCTGTTCATGGACCGCCCGCATACCCCGGAGATCATCGATGCCATCGCCGAATCGGGTGCTTTCGTGGTCGCCTGTGTGGTCCTGAACGCATCCATGATGGGCATCAGCGGCGCGGAATTCGCTGCGGACCCCCGGGTACACACGAAGCTGAGCCCCGAATGGCTCACCACCATCCAGGCCAGCTTCGACCGCTACCCGCAGGGCCGGCTCGGTGACGTGCTCGCGTCGGTGAAGGCCCTGCACGAGGCCGATGTCGACCTGATCGTGGGAACCGACGCATCCGTTGCCGTGCCGTTCCTGGGCGGACTCGCCCACGGAGCCAGCGTGCACCACGAACTCCAGCTCCTCGTGCAGGCCGGGCTGACCCCCGCCCAGGCCCTCACTGCTGCGACATCCACCCCTGCCCGACGCTTCGGGCTCAGCGACCGCGGCCGGATTGCCGAGGGTCTGCGGGCCGACCTGTTGCTCGTCGACGGGGACCCGACAACCAACATCTCCGACACGCTCTCCATCCGTTCGGTGTGGCGGAACGGAACAGCCGCCGTCTGATCACGACGGCGGGTGCGTCACTCCAGGGGCTCGGCGGCGACGTGACGGTCAGAGGGCAGGATGCCCAGGCACAGCAGGAGGGCAATCAGCTGCAACGTCCCCGACACGAAATAGAGCGTGTGCAGGAATGAATACACCGGCAGCAGTGCGACCTCCACGTAGATCCAGATGATCATGCCGAAGCCGGCGACCCCGGCCGCGCCGGTGTACCAGGGCTGCCGCCCGTGCTGCCCGAGCACGGCGAGCGCCTGCGTGCCGCCGATGACCACCAGCAGGATGAACCCGGGGATCACGTAGGAGTCGAACGGGGTGCCGACGAGCCAGCTCATCGGCATCCCCATCCCGTTGCCCACGATCAGGCCGAGCCCGCCGCCCAGCGCTGACAACAGGTTGAACCAGCCCATGACCAGCAGCGCCAGCCACCACAGGCGACGTGGCCGGGGCCGGTCGGTGCCGGGCACGGCGGGGCGAACGGATGCGGGATGGGACGCCATATCGCCATCCTGATCCCCCGGCGTGCGGGTCACAATCCCCCGCCCGGGTTGCGCGACATCAGTCGCGGTGTGGGCTACAGGCCGGTCAGGGTGCCGCGCACTATCGAGTCACCCGAGTGGGCCGGGTTGCCGTCGGCGGGTTCGGCCGAGACGTCCACCACCGGGAACTCGGCCAGGTCGAGGTCCGCCGGGAGGCTGAACCGGCCGGTCGCGCCGTCGAGCAGCCCCACACTGACCAGCCCGGTGGCGTCGGCGGTGAGCAGCCACACCTCGCGCAGCCCCTCGTTGCCGGCATCGTCGGCCAGGTCCACCACGACCTCGCGGCGCCCGTCCGCGGACTCCTCCACCGAGGCACTACCGCTTGCCGTCCAGCCGGGCAGCGCGTCCAGTTGTGCCTGGGCGAGTACGGTCTCCGCGGCCGGTTCGCGGGTCGACTGCCACCAGACCCCGCCCACGATGCCGCCGACGATGCCGACCGCGCAGGCCGCCGCGGCCACGGGCAGCCAGACGCGACGGCGCCGGTGCTGGTCCAGCTGCACAACGGGCGCCGGCTCTCCTGCCGGTTCGGCGCCAGGGCGCTCTGTCCCGCTCGCGGCGCCCGCGGCAGGTCCGACACCAGGGGTCGTGTGCTTTGTCAGGTCGCCGCCGGCCAGGTCCCCGCCGGCCAGACCGGCCGCCGCGAGGTCGACCTCCGCCAGCCGCGGCGGCGCAGCCACCGCGGCGGAGAAGCCGAGGGCCGAGTGGATGCGGCCCCAGACGGCATCCGCGGGTTCGACCAGCTCGACGCTGCCGGCGCTGCGGCCGATCAAGACGGTGCGGCGCAGCGCATCCAGCTCGCCGACGCAGCCCGGGCAGGCGGCCAGGTGCTCGCGTTCGGCGAGAGTGAGGTCGAGCTCGGCGAGCGCGACGAGGGCGAGCGTGTCGCGGTCAAGATGCGTCATCGTTCGCCTCCAATCGAGTGCGCAAGCGGGTAAGGCTGCGGCGGATATGACTTTTCACGGTGCCGAGCGGCAATCCGAGGCTATCGGCGATCTGCACGTGGGTGAGGTCCTCGTAGAACGCGAGTCGCATCACACGTTGCGGCACCGGTTCGAGGCGGTTGAGCTCCTCGCCGATCAGCAGCCGCTCGGCCACGTCGGCGGACTCATCAACCGTGTACAGGTCGGCCTCGTCCACGAGGGACTGTTCGAGGCGCCGCCGCCGGGCGCGGGCGTCGTGCGCGTCGGCGATGGTATGCCGGGCGATGCCCACGATCCAGGCGGGCAACGCCGCCCGACCCTCGTCGAACCCGTGCCGGCCGCGCCACGCGGCGATGAACACCTTCTGCGTCACGTCTTCGGCCTCACCGGTGTCGCCGAGCGAGCGCACCGCCAGGGTGTACACCAGCGACGACCAGCGCGCGTAGGCCTCGGCGAGGGCGTGTTCGTCGCCCGCGCGAAACCCCGCGATCAGGTGGGCCTGGTCACGATCATCGTCGGTGCTGTTCGCAAAGGGGGTGCTCACGTCAACGTGCTGCCTCCGGGATCGGTACCGTGTGGTGCGGGTGTCCATCTCAGCACTCACGACCCGATCGAACCGGCCCGCGAGTGCGACCAGCATAACCACCCCCGGCCTCTGTACGCACGCCCCGTTCGGGCGGTAGGGTCCGACTCACGTTCATGGCGCCGGCACCGCCGTCACGATCACGTTGGACAGGTACCGTCGGGCGTCGTAGTCGAACTCGCCGCCGCAGGTCACCAGTGTGAGCCGCGGCTGACCGGACCTGTCAAACACGCTCGCCCACGGTACCGCCGGCTTTTCCACGCTGTCGACGGATGCCACTGTGTACCGGTGCGCGCCGCCGTCGGCAGTCTCCAACACGATCTCGGTGCCCGCCGGAGCGTCGGCCAGCAGGGCGAACGGGCCGATGTCGTAGACGAGGGAATCCACGTGCGCGGCGACGACGGTGGCGCCGGCCGGGCTGGCGGGGCCGGCGCCGTACCGGTACCAGGCGGCGACGGCGGGGTTCGCCGGCAGGGCCATGGCCGCGTCCTCGGCCAGGCCGACGGCCTCGATCGGCATGTCGATGCCCAACGCGGGCACCCGCACCCGTACCGGAGCGCTGACCGGGCCGGCCAGCCCGGCCAGGTCCGCGGACCGGCGCGGCACATCCGGTACCGCCGGCGGCGGAATCGGAGCCGGCGACGGCACCCGGGCCGGAGCCGAGATTGACGGTTCCTGCCCGGTGCGGCCGGCCCACGGCAGTCCCCCCGGAAGCCCGGCGGAGGCTGGACCGCCCAGACCGGTGAACCCACCGGTCGCCGGGCGTCCCGCCCCGCCGACCCCATCGACGTCGCCCGTTACGGCGAATCCACCGGCGGCAGGATCAGTGCCGCCGATCCCGGAGGCCGGGGCCGCGCATCCGCTGAGCAGGCCCATTATCAGCCCACCCACCAGGACCGGACCGACCACGGCGCGGGTCACAGTGGGCCACCCGAACAGGCTCACCACCATGACCCGCACCTTCCTTGTCAACGACCCGTTACTGCCGCGCCTCGGCGCGCCGGGTGCCGTAAACCGCCGCCGCGCTGATCATCAGCACCAGGGCGATGGCCGCGCCGCCGAACCACAGGCCGGAGCTGTTCCCGGGCTGGTTAGTTGCCACCAGGCCCGCGCTGCCAGCGGGAACGCCGTCAGGGTTGGAGTGCAGCCCGTCGATGGTCTGCACCGCGAGCGCCAGGTTGCTGTCGGTCAGGCTGCCCCAGGCGTACACGATGGTGTTGGTGCCCTCGGCCACGTTCACGTCGGCCGGGCCGATCACCGGGTCGGTGGTTCCGGTCGCGGCCACGGAGGCCGACACCGTGCCGGCCGGCAGGGTCAGCATGGACTCATCGGGGTTGCTCAGGTTGGTGATCACCGCGGTGCCGCCGGCGAGCACGTCCACGGCGGGGGCCGCGGCGACGTGACGCACCGTGAGTCGGCCTTCGCCGGCGCCGACGGTGCTGATGTCGTTGGTGAACAGGGTCGCCGTGGGTGCCCCGGCCGCGTCGAGGTGCGCGGCGGCGGTGTAGTTCTTGCCCGCCTCCAACGAAAGGTCGACCGGACCGATGGCCGGCGAACTCGCGTCCGCGGCATCCGATGCCGTGATCGCCACGGTGTAGGTGCCCGCGGGCAGTTCGAGCGGGCCGGCGATGTCGCCGGGTTCGAAGTTATCCAGGGTGAGTGCGTCGTTCACGTACACGTCGACGGTGAGGCCGGGTACCCCGTGCAGCACGGAGAGCTGGGCGACGTCGGTTGCGGCGTTCGCCGGGGCGATTCCCGCCAGGGCGACAAGGGCGCCGGCTGCGATGCCGACGGTGATGGTCTTGCGCATGGTTTCCTCCAGTCAGTGGAACGAGAGCGGGAACCTGTCGGTTTCCCGTTACCCGTTACTTCCGGAGGACTCCCTCATTCGGATGCACCCTGCCGAGAAAATTTCTCAAGCAGTGGGCCTCGCATCCAGTTGCAGCAAAGTGCCCCTTCGACGCTCGCGAAGGGGCACGGTCCGGCACGTCGCCGGCAGATGCGGACGCGCGTGTCAGGCCTGCTCGACGACCTCCGAGGTAGCCAGCACCGCACCGGCGTGCGCGAGTTCGGCCAAGGCCTTCTCGCTGGACTCCGGTGCCACTCCGGCGATGAGGTCGGTGAACACCCGCACCTGCTGGCCGTGCTCGAGGGCATCCAGCCCCGAGGCGCGCACACAGAAGTCGGTGGCCAGGCCGACCAGGTCCACGTGTGTCACGCCGGCGGCGATGAGCAGCTCGCCGAACTTCTCGCCCGACCCGTCGACGCCCTCGAAGATCGAATAGCCCGGCTGGCCCTGCCCCTTGAGGATGTGCACCGTCGACTCCGGCAGCGTCAGCGCCGCGTGGTACTCCGCGCCGGTGGTGTCGGCGACACAGTGCGCCGGCCAGGTGTCCACGAAGTCGGGTTCGGCATCCACCGCGAAGTGGCCGTTGTTGCCGCCTTCGGCGTCGTGCCAGTCACGGGAGGCGAAGATGTGCCCGTAGGTGTTCGGATGCGCCGCCAGCAGGGCGCTGATCGCCCCGGCCACGGCGGCCCCGCCGTCAACCGCGAGGGCGCCGCCCTCGGTGAAGTCGTTCTGAACGTCGATGATGATCAGTGCGCGGGTCACGGATGCACTCCTGTCGGTTGAAAGTCACTTAGGTGTTCGAGAGGTTGTTTCCGCAGCGGAAAAACCCTGTCGTGATGGTATCGATCGCCTGCTTCGCATTATCACCCACATCACCCAGCGCGTATACGGCGAAGGTGAGGGTGCTGCCGTCGCCGGCCTTGATGATGCCGGCGAGGGTGTAACCGGTGTCGATCCAGCCGGTCTTGGCGAACACGGCGCCATCGGCATCCGCGTTGCCGCCGCTGAACCGGTCGCTGTAGGAGAGCGAGCCTGAGCTGCCGCCGGCGACGGGCAGACCGTCGAAGATCACGCCGAGGCTGCCCTCGCGGGCGTTGATCTTCTGGAACAGCTTGGTGAGGTAGCCGGGTGGCACAGCGTTGTTGTCACTGAGCCCGGAGCCGTCACTGACGCGGATGCCGGTGGTGTCGATGCCGTACTCGGCCAGTCCCGCGAGCACGGCGGGCTGGATGGCGCCGAAGGTGTTGCCGGTGCCGCTCTCCACGGCCACCAGGCGGGCGAGCATCTCGGCGAGCGCGTTGTCGGAGACGATCAGGGACTGCTGGATCAGGGTGGACACCGGTTGGGACTGCACGGCGGCGAGCTGGCCGGCGCCGGCCGGGGCGGTGCCGACACTCACGGTGGGGTCGCCGCCAAGCTCGTCGGCGAACGCGGCGCCGGCCCGCGCCACCGGGTCGTCGCCGCGGGCGGAGGTGCTGTTGTACGGGTTGTCCCGGTCGCCGTCCACCTGCAGGGCCGTGATCTCGGGCATGTACCCCTGGGTCTGTTCCTTGCGGTCCCAGCTGGGCTCCCAGGCCGGGTCGCCGAAGTAGCTGGAGTCCAGCAGCACGGAGGTGATCGCGGTGCCGTCCATCGCCGCCCGGGTCTGTTCGGCGAGATCGTCGAGGTGCGCGGCGCCGGCGTAGAAGGACTCGTCGCCGCTGGGGGTGCTCGAGAGGGTGAGGTCGCCGCCGCCGACGAGCACCACCTGGCCGGGTTTGCTGCCGGCGACCACGGTGGTGGTGGCGCGGTAGTCCGGGCCGAGCACGCTCAGCGCGGCAGCGGAGGTGAGCACCTTGAGCACGCTGGCCGCACGGGATGCGGTGCTGCCGCCCCGGTCGAAGAGGATCTCGCCGGTCTCGGCGTTGACCACCTGGGCCTGGAACTCGCCCAGCCGCTCGTCCGCGGCGAGGTCGGCCACCGAGCAGGTGCGCAGCGGGGCGGTGACGGTGGCGAGGGTCGGGGCGGGCCGCAGCTCCGGGGTGATCGGGGCGGGGGTCGGGGTGGGCGTGGCGGATGCGTCGGGTGCGGCCACGGCGACCGGCTTGGCGTTGCCGCTGGCCGTGCCCGCCCACACGGCGCCGCCGCCGAGCAGCACGAGGGCCACGGCCGCGGCGACGATCAGGCGCAGGGGTGTGCGCGTGGTCTGCTCAGGCACGGACGGTTCGGGGGTATCCACTAACGAAGGTTACCGAGCCGGGGTGGGAGCCCGGCAAGAGCGCCGGGTCCGGGCTGGCGCATCCGCGCTGGCTGGTTGCGGCCTGGCGGCGCGGGTTCGTGGTCACGGCACGGGTTGCTGGTCGCGGCACGGGTTCGTGGTCACGGCACGGGTTCGTGGTCGCGGCACGGGTTCGTGGTCGCGGCACGGGTTCGTGGTCGCGGCACGGGTTCGTGGTCGCGGCGCGGGTTGCTGATCACGGCGCGGGTTGCTGCGCGCGGTTGGGTGCGCGCCCGTGGAAAAGACAAGTGCGCCAGGACAGCAGCGCGAACCATCCGACCGCACGTTACCTCCGTAGGTCTACGCCCCGCCTCGCGGCAAGCGTTAGTGCTCGCGGCACGGGTTACTCCTCGCGGCACGCGTTAGTCCCGGCGGCACGCGTTAGTCCCGGCGGCACGGGATCTACGGTGTGCCGCCGTGAACAAGACCAGCCATGAGGAAGAAAGCATGCCGCGACAGCAACTCGGGACCGCCGACCGCGCCGTACCTCCGCCGGGCCATGCCCGCCCTCGCGGCACGCGCAACTCCTCGCGGCACGCGTTACTCCTCGCGGCACGCGTTAGTCCCGGCGGCACGCGTTAGTCCCGGCGGCACGCGTTATTCCCGGCGGCGCGCGTTATTCCCGGCGGCACGGGGTCTAAGGTGCGCCGCCGAGAACAAGACGTGCCACGAGGAAGAAGGGGTGCCGCGACAGCACAGGACAGATCGGTTGCGCGCCCCAGCCTTAGTCGCCGAGGTAGACCAGGCCGATCTGGGCGCGGATCGCATCGAGGGTCTCCATGATCTGTACGGATTCGCTCGTGGTCAACAGGTCGCTGGCGATCAGGCCCGCCGCCACGAGCCGTTCGGCTTCGGCGGCCTGGAAGTGCATGCCCCGGCCGGTGATGGCGGGCGTCTCGTACGCCTCGACGACCTCGTTGGCGCTGTCGTACACGCGGAACGAGGTGGGCGAGTACCAGACCTCGTCGATGTCGATGCGACCCTCGGTGCCGAGGATGCTGGCGGTGTTGGGCCCCTTGGTGTCGCTCGCGGAGAGCAGCGACGCGATCTGGCCGCCCGGGTAGTGGAAGATCGTGGCGATCTGGGCATCCACCCCGGTGGCCTTGAAGGTGGCAGAGGCGAGGATGGTCTCGGGCGGGCCGAACAGCGCCGAAGCGAACGACACCGGGTAGATTCCGAGGTCGAGCAGCGCGCCGCCGCCCAGTGCCAACGAGTTGATGCGGTGGGCGGGGTCGTCGGGCAGGTCCTGGGTGTGGTCGGCGATCAGGGAGCGCACGTCGCCGAGGCTGCCGGCGGCGAGAATCTCGCGGATGCGCACCATGTGCGGCAGGAAGCGGGTCCACATGGCCTCGAGCACGAGCAGGTTCTTGCTCTCGGCCAGGGCCACCACGGCGCGCGCCTCGGCAGCGTTGAGGGTGATCGGCTTCTCGATCAGGACGTGCTTGCCGGCCTCCAGCGCCAGGGTGGCGTTGGCCGCGTGGAACGGGTGCGGGGTCGACACGTAGATGATGTCGACCTCGGGGTCGGCCACGAGTGCCTCGTAGCTGGGGTGCGCGGTGGGGATGCCGAATTCGGCGGCGAAGGCATCCGCGGATGCCTGACTGCGGGAGCCGACGGCCTGCACGGTGAAGCCGTTCTTCACGAGGTCGCCGGCGAATTGGTGGGCGATTCCGCCCGTGGCCAGGATTCCCCAGCGGAGTGCATCAGTCATGCTGCGAGCCTAGCGAACCCACTCGGCCGCACACCAGAACGGCATGTTATTGTGCCGGTCATGAGTGAAATGACCTTCGACGAAAAACGCCACGACCAGCTCACCACCGCCCCCAAGGCCAGCGAAGCGGATGCGGCGCCGCGGGTGACCGTGGACGAACAGGCCGATGGTGTGAAGCGCATCGACGTGGCCGACACCGCCGCGGTGCGGCCCGGCAAGACCGAGGAGTAACCCGTCACCTGACGTTTGCCGAGCGGTCATCGCGGCCGCATACGCTGACGCCTGTGAGCGAGAATCTGCTTCTGGCCCGGCGCACGACCCCGCAGCAGCGGGACGTGCCTCGCATGCTTACCCCGCCACGGCGGGCCGAGCCCCGCTTCGACACCCCGCTACCGATCCAGCTGCCGCAGCCGGCCGTCCGGCCCGAGTTCGCGGTGCGCAATTCCCCGACCGACCTGGTCTTCCGAGCGCTCTGGCAGCTGGTGGGCGTCTACGTCTTCGTGGTGCTGCTGGTCAAGGACCGCCGACTGCCGCGCTGACCGGCACCGTCAGTCGGCGCGGGTCAGAACCGTGTCCAGCACGCGGTCCGCGATCGCCCGGTGGCCGGCGTCATTGACGTGCACCCCGTCGGACACCACCATGTCGTTCTGGATGACCACGGGGTCGAGCAGACTCACGTACTCGGCGTCGACCCGGTCCGCGGCGGCGCGCACCCAGCCATCCAGATCGGTGATCATGGCCGTGGCCGGCTCGGCGGTCGACGGCCCCACCGCGATGAGCCGGGCGTTCGGCAGGCCCTCCCGGAGAAGGCTGAACGTCCTGTCGACGGCGGCCTGCACCAACTCCGGGTCCGTGGCGAGCGCCCACCGGTCGTTCTGGCCACCGGCGATCACGACGACGTCGGGGGCGGCGGCGGCGATGTCGGCCACCCGGTCCGGGTAGGCGGGGCAGTCGTCCTGGCCGCAGCTGGCGACCCCTGCCATGGTGACGTACCCGGTGCCGCCCTGGCCCTCGTTGACCTCGGTCCAACCGGCGGCGTAGGCCACGACGGTCGTCCACTTCATGGTCGGATTCGAGGCGCCCCAGCCCTGGGTGTACGAATCGCCGAGGAACACGGCGACGGCGGGGTCGGTCGGTGACGTCGGCGAGTCCGTGGGTGCAGCTGACGCGGTGGGCGGGGCGGATGCGGTGGGCGATGGCGTCGCCGGGGGCAAGGTGGGCACCAGTGACGCGGTGGATGCGGCGCCCGCGCCGACCACGGCTGCCACCACCGCGGCGATGCCGCCGATCACGAGCACCAGAAGTGCGGCCATCAGCACCAGGCGCCGACGGCGCCCTGCGGCGGGCGGGCTCGTCGGGGTGCGCTGTTCTGCCATGCACCCAGCTTAGGAGCCCGCCGCAAGCCCGCGAACCGTGAGAAAAGCACCAGCCGAGGCGGTTTTTCGGGGCTTTTCTGACAGTTCGCGAGTGGGGCGGCCCTAGGTGCGGGGCTTGATCTCGTCGGTGATGTCGGCCACCGTGGCCCCGTAGGCGGCGATGAGCGCGTCGGCGTCGACGAACGCGGAGTAGCCGTGCTCCCCTGCGCCCATCGCCACCCGGGCGCCGCGCATCCGCTCGTCGGCGAACACCGGCCAGGCGGTACTGCTGCCCAGCGGAGTGATGGTGCCGCGCGAATACCCGGTCGCGGCCAGGGCGAGGTCTTCGTGCGGCAGCGACAGCTTGTTCACGCCCACCAGGGCGCGCAGTTTGGCCCAGCTGATCTGCCGGTCACCGGGCACCAGCACGAAGAGGTAATCCCCGTCGTGGCGCTTCACCACGAGCGACTTGACGATGCCGGCCGGCTCCAGCCCCAGCAGCCGGGCAGCGCTCTCGAGGCTGTCGGCGGCGGGGCGCTCGACGATGTCGATGTCGAGTCCGCGCGCCCGCGCATCCGTTTCGACCCGTTCGCGCCCTGTGCCAGCCATGACCAAAGTCAACCACGCGGGTGGGGGTGCCGAGGCCGCCCGGCCCACGGATGCTCGCGGCTCGGCTCGTTCGTCGCGGCGCGGGTTAGAAGCCGCGCCACGAGGAATAGGGCGCGCCACCAGGACTACGGTGCGCCGCGAACGCGCAGACCGGGTCAGCCGAAGATCGCCCAACCGTGCGGCGGCACTGTGTGGCCGGCCGGGCTGGAGTCCGCCGCGCCGGCCAGCCGCTCGGCCGCATCCGTGACGACGGTCAGGGCCTCGTCGCCGAGGTTGAGCGCCACCACCAAGCGTTGGATGCCGTCGGTCACCTCGATCACGTACCCCGTGTTGGTCAGGGCGAGCGGCCGGCTCGTGGCCGTGTGCAGCCAGGGGTGCCGGCGCCGCAGCCCGATCAGCTCCTGGTGCAGCACGAAGGTGTCCGCGGCGACGGGATCCTGATCGGCGGACGGCAGGTCGGCGGGGCTCGCCGGGTAGGCGGGACGGATGGCGTCATCGCCGCCGGCGCGCTGCTCCTTCACGGCGCGCAGCCCACGCTCGTCGCCGTAGTAGATCGCCGGGGTGCCGCCGAGGGTGAGCAGCAGCACCAGGGCGTGCGGGTGGTGGCGTTCGTCTTGGATCTGACTGGCCAGCCGAGTCACGTCGTGGTTGCCGATGAAGGTGTACGGCACAAATGCGCCGAGGCACGCGGTGTGCCGGGTGAGCGCCCAGTCCAGTTCGAAGAAGTTGCGCTCGTTCAGCGCGTGCCAGATCGCCTGCCAGAGTTCGTACTGGGTGACGGTGTCCACCCCGGATGCGGCGACGAAGCCGGCGTAATCGCCGTGCAGCACTTCGCCCATCACGTACACGTCGGGGTGCCGCTCGCGCACCCGCGGCAGCACGCCGGCCCAGAACGCGGCGGGCATCGCGTATGCGGCATCGAGGCGCCAGGCGTCGATCCCCCGGTCGAGCCAGTGCGCCATCACGTCGGTGACGAGCTCGGTCACGGCCGGGTTGTCGTGGTTGAGCGTCACCAGGGCGTCGTGCCCCTCGAAGGCCACGAGCTCACCGGCCGATGTGCGGCGGAACAGGGCGTTCTCGGGCGCGGACGGGTCGGCCAGAGCGGTGACCAGCGGCGTGAAATCCCGGCCGACGTGGTTGAACACACCGTCGAGCATCACCCGGATGCCGCGCCGCTGGCACTCGGCGATGAGGTGGTCAAGGTCTGCGGTGTCGCCGAGCCGCGGGTCGACCTCGAAGTAGTCGGTGGTGTCGTAGCCGTGGGTGCGGGAGGCGAAGACAGGGCCGAGGGCCAGGCCGTTCGCGCCGAGATCGAGCAGGTAGTCCAACCAGGACTCGATCTGCCGCAACCGGTGCGTGGGCGAGCGGTCTTGCCCGGTGGTGTCGGCACCGACAAAGCCCAGCGGATACACGTGCCACCAGATCACGTGTTCGGTCCAGTTCGGCACGTTTGACTGTATCGCGCCGTCCAGCCTCGGCCCTATGCCTGCGGAGCGGCTTCGACCAGCACCGGATCCTTGTCCATTCGCGGTCCGCGCTCCTTCGGTCGTAACCTTTCCGCCATCGGAATCTCGACGAAGGTGTAAAGCAGCCACGCTACACAAATTGAAGCCGCGAGTGCGGCAAGCAACTCGCCCCCCCCCCACGATCAGGCTGGGCGTCGCTTCACTGTAAATCCCGATCTTCGTAAGGCCGGCGAATACGACGGCCATGACCATTGCGTGGAGCAGATAGAAGGCATAAGACCAGTTCCCCAGCGCGACAATAGGCTTCCAGCGGAAGACGCTCGGCTTGTCGAGCAGATCGGATGTTGCGAGGGACGTGACAAGGATGATGAAGGGGATGAGCGTCACCGCAAACCTGGAGAGCGAATACGGCGCAATGGAAGACACGTAGATTCCGGCAGTCGCCAGAGCCACGGCCCCACTCAGCGGTATGGGCGATCGAAGCCCCCGGCTAAAGAGCAGGCCGAGCACAACGCCGACGATGAACTCCAAGAGCCTGAGTGGAGGAAGGATGATGATGAACCAACGCGTAAATTCATTCTCGGGAAGCGGCAGGGCAAGAAACGCAACCCCAATGCTTGCCGTTGCCGCCCCCGCGCCGATGAAGGCAAGCGACCGCGTACGCAGCCGGTGAATCAAGCGGTGCAGGTACGGGAAAACGAGGCAGGAGAACGCCACACACGAAGGCTCCAGAACACGGCGCTCCCGGCAAAATAGACCACTTCCACAGGGACCTAGGCCTGAAGCATGGTCAAAGGAAGAGGTCAGCCCAGCCGAACCCGCCCTGTGTGAGCAGAAACGCCAGTGCGATCAGCCAGGCGACCAAGTAGGACGGGTAAATTCGCGCGAACCTACGGCGGTAGAAGTGGCCTGGAGTGTCATCGGAGCGGGCCGTCCACGCCATGAGTAATCCGCTCAGCACGTAGAAGAGGGACACCCCGACCATGCCTGCACCAAAAACGGCTAGCTCGTCGCCTGTCGAAAAGTCCACGCTATGGAATCCGAAAACCAACAGCACCGCGAAAATCCGAACCCCGGTGAGTGAATCTAGTCGCTTTACATCAATCCCCCTTTATTGCCTAGGTGAGCCTACTTCAGAATTCTCTCTGACCGCGCGGATGCCTGCGGAGCGAATCCGCGCGCGCCGCGCACGTAGATGGGCACTCTGACGCGGCTTCAGCCGGCGAAGTTCGCCCGCACGGAATGCGGAGATGCGGGGCACTCCCGGTCCGGTGAATGGGTGCTTACTCCCCCGGCACGGATCCGGCGGGCCTCAATCCGATGGCTAGCTGACGGTCAGTGCGGCGAGGATCGCATCGGCGATCTGCCGATGCCCGGAGTCGTTGGGGTGGAATGTGTCGCTCTCACCGAACGGCGTTGCCGTTCCAACCGGCCCTCGCGTCCCATCCGCTTCGAAGATATCCACCAAGGGGACGTAGCGCCCCCCAGCCGCGAGGCACTCCGCCTCGATGACAGCATCGTACGCTTCGCCGGCGTCCTGCCAGGTTCCGGCGCAGATCAATGCTGCGCCCGGGGACGTGCTTGTGATCTTGCCGAGAAGGTCCCGGTATTGGCTGGTGAATTGGTCGAATGGGGTCTGTGTTCCGACGTCGTTGGTGCCCAGCTCGACCACGGCCAGGTCCAGGTCGGCGGGCACCTCAACGATGCGGCGTACTGTGGTCAGGGTTTGATCGGCAAGTTCTGCCGTGGTCAGTTCGACCGGGCCAAGTGCCGTGGCCACACGGCTGCGGAATCCAGCCTCAGCACTCGACGCAAAGTAATTTCCGGTGAGGGAATCGCCCGCAAAAAGCACGCGCAATGGTGTGCCGTCGCGCACAATCGCCAGCGGCCCTGGGACGGAGACCTGCGTTGGAATCGGCGCAGCCGATGCCGTTGAAGCCGGAAGCGACGCCAGGTCGGGTGGAGGTGTAGCTGCAGATTCGGTGAGCAAGTATCCGGCGACGCCGATCACGGCAAGAACGGCTGTACCAAGCACATATAGCGAGGTCTCNCCCCCCCCCCCCCCCCCCCCCCCCCCCCCCCCCCCCCCCCCCCCCCCCCCCCCCCCCCCCCCCCCCCCCCCCCCCCCCCCCCCCCCCCCCCCCCCCCCCCCCCCCCCCCCCCCCCCCCCCCCCCCCCCCCCCCAATTGTGGTGAGGGGATCCGGGCACCCGTATCGAAGAGGGCCGCCTATCAGAATCGAACTGATGACCTATTCATTACGAGTGAATCGCTCTACCAACTGAGCTAAGGCGGCGTGAGACCGAATACTTCCCGAAGAAAGACGCGCGGCGACACAGCATCCAAGCTTAGTCGATCGGGGAGGTCACGGTGTACAGCTCACGGAAGGACTTGGCGACCCAGGCCGACAACGGGGTGCAGTCATCCGCTTCGGCCCAGCACCGCCAGGCATGCCGGGTGGCAGCCATGGCGATCAGGGTCACCAGCAGCGCCCGCTGGGCGAGGGCCCGCGGGTCCTCGGCGAGGTGCGGGGCGTCGGCGGTGAGCCGGCGCTCGACGATGTGCTGCAGGCCGGCTTCGAAGTTGCGCAGGGTGGCCATCCGCATCGTGAAGAGGTAGCTGTTCTCTTTCATCACCGCGCGGCGCAGCTCGTGGATCTCCCGGTCGCCGTCGGTGTTCTGCAGGCTCCGGCTGATCAGCCCGGCCAGGTCGGTCATCACGTCGGAGGGTCCGCCGGCGACGAATTGCTCGATGTCCTCGTCGCAGGCCAACTCCAGCTCGTCGCCGACCAGGGCGGAGTCCTTTGAGGCGAAGTAGTTGAAAAACGTGCGCGGCGAGATGGCGGCGACCCGGCTGATCTCCTCGACGGTCACCTTGTCGATGCTCCGCTGGGCGCAGAGGGTGAGCACGGCACGCTGGATCTCCCGGCGGGTGGCCAGGCGTTTCCGTTCCCGCAGGCCCGGTTCGTCAGCTGCGCCCATCTGTCAACACATCGGGTCGGCCGCGGGCACGATGCCGTCGATCAGGTAGCTGTCGACGGTGTCGTTGACGCAGGCGTTGGACTTGTTGTACGCGGTGTGACCCTCACCCTCGTAGGTGACGAGCTGCCCGCTGTCGAGCTGCTCGGCGAGGTTCTGTGCCCACACGTAGGGGGTGGCCGGGTCGTTCGTGGTGCCCACGACGAGGATCGGGGCCGCGCCGGTGGCGTGGATGGCCTGGCGCTCCCCGGCGAAGGCGTGCGGCCAGCTGGAGCAGGAGATGTCGCCGTAGGCCATGTACTTGCCGATTGTGGGGGCGATCTGCTCGATCTGGGCGGCCTCGGCGCGCATGGAGGTGAGGTCGTCGTTGTAGGCGTAGTCCAGGCAGTTGATGGCCGTGAAGGCCTCGGTGGAGTTGTCGCGGTAGCTGCCGTCGGGGTTGCGGCCGTTGTAGCCGTCGGCGAACTGCATGGCCCCGTCGGCGCTGCCCTGCAGCACGCCCTCGAACATGTCGCTGAGGTTGGTCCACGCCGTCGCCTGGTAGAGCGGGTAGATGATCGCGGTGAGCAAAGCGTTCGCGCCGAGCTGGCGGCCGTCGGTGGCGGTGATCGGGCTGGCATCCACCGACGCCAGCAGCGCCGAGATGGTGGCCATGGCGTCGTCGACGGTGCCGTCGAACGGGCAGGCCGAGCCCGCCAGGCAGTCGGTGAGGTAGGCGCGCAGGGCGTTCTCGAAGCCCAGCGCCTGGGTGCTGGTCACCTCGAAGTTGCTGGTGGACGGGTCGAGGGCGCCGTCGAGCACGAGCCGGCCGACCTTGTCGGGGTACAGCTCGGCGTAGGTGGCACCGAGGAAGGTGCCGTAGGAGAAGCCCAGGTAGTTGAGCTGGGCGTCGCCGAGCACCGAGCGCATCAGGTCGAGGTCGCGGGCGGCGCTGCGGGTGTCGACCTGGCCGAGCAGGGCTCCGGTCTCATCGCTGCAGGATGCGGCGAAGTCGGTGGCGCTGGCCTCCAGCTCCTGCACCCACGCGTCGCTGCCGCGCTCGGCGTCGGCGATCCCGTAGAGGTATTCGTCCATCTGCGCCGGTTCGTAACAGGCCACGGCCGAGGACTTGCCGACCCCGCGCGGGTCGAACCCGACGATGTCGTAGCGTTCCTGCAGGGCAGCATCGGTTGCGTAGTCGACGGATGCCTTGACGAATTCATAGCCGGAACCGCCGGGTCCGCCGGGGTTGAGCAGCAGCGACCCGAGCCGGTCACCGGTGGCGGGTTGGCGCACCAGGGCGAGGTCGACCGAGCCGCCGGCCGGGTCTTCCCAGTCCAGCGGAGCCGACACGGTGCTGCACTGCATGCCGTTGTCGCAGTCGGACCACTGCAGCACCTGGCTGTAGAACGGATCCAGCGGCGCATCGACCTTTTCGCCGGTGGGCGTGGAGGTCGACGGTGCGGGCTGGGGCATGAACCACGTCACGCAGCCGGTCAGGCCGAGCGTCACTGCCACCGCGGCCGCCATGGTCGTGAATACGCGAGTGCGCTGGGTCACTGGGTTCCTCTTCTCTGGTGAATCCTGTGCATGTGCGGCGACTGCCGTCACCGTCGGATCATCGACACCAGCATGGCCTCGAGGGCCAGCGCTGGTGCCACGTTGGCTTCAATTCTCTGCCGGGCCAGGGCAATCGCATCCATCGTCGCGACGGTGGTCGCCGGCGGGCAGGCCCCGGCGGCGCGGCGCAGTTCGGGCAGCAGCTCGAGGTTGATGATGGTGCTGTCCCGGCCCAGCTGCATCATCATCACGTCGCGGTACAGCGAGGTGAGGTCCACCAGGATGCGGTCGATGCCGTCGCGCAGGCTGCGGGTGGCGCGGCGTTTCTGGTCGTCTTCGAGGTTCTTGATCTGGCTGCGGAGCGCGGGCGGCACCGACTGGCCGGGTTCCACGCCGAGCGAGCGCAGCACACCCTCGCGTTCGGCCGCATCCCGCTCGATGGTGATCGCCTTGGCGTCGTCGCCGGCAATGGCGAGCAGTCGGGCAGCGGCGTTGACCGCGGTGGACACCCCGGTGAGGCCGAGGGCGGCGCGGAGGGTCTCCTCACGGCGGGCGCGGGCCTCGGCGTTGGTGGCGAGCCGCAGGGCCATGCCGATGTGGCTCTGCGCCTCACGGGCGGCCCGTTCGGCGACGGCCGGCTCCACCCCGGTGCGACGGATGAGCAGCTCGGCCACCGCGTCGATGCTCGGCACCCGCAGACGCACGGTGCGCACCCGGGAGCGGATGGTGGGCAGCAGGTCGGCCTCGCTGGGGGCGCAGAGGATCCACACCGTGCGTTCCGGCGGCTCCTCCAGCGCCTTGAGCAACACGTTGGAGGTGCGCTCGACCATGCGGTCAGCGTCCTCGACGACCACCACGCGGTAGCGACCCACCGACGGGGAGTACTGCGAGCGGGCCACGGCTTCCTTCACGGAATCCATCTTGATGATGACGCCCTCGGTGCTGAGCACGGTGAGGTCGGGGTGGGTGCGCGCGTCAACGAGCCTCTGGGTGGACTCGTCGCCCTGCGGCGTGCCGGGGCTGAGCAGCGCGGTCGCGAAGGCGAAGGCGAGGTTGGAGCGGCCGGAGCCGGGCGGGCCGGTGATCAGCCACGCGTGGGTCATCGAGGAGGAGGTGCTGCGGACGGCGGCGCTCGTCGCGGTGGCGGCATCCGTAGCGGTAGCGCTCGACTGGGCGGCATGGGTGTCGGCGGCGGGGCGCTCGAGTGTGGCGACCGCTCCCGGGCGCTCTGCGGCGGCACGGAAGATGGCGATCGCATCTGCTTGACCCGTCAGGTCGTCCCACACTGCCATTCGTCAAGGCTACCCGGAGCCGGTGACAGCCGGGTGCGGGTGCCTCCCCCGCGCGCAGCGCATCGAGTTGCCGGTTGAGGCCCCCTGGGTGCTCTCTGTAGGGCGTCAACTGGCATCTCGCGGCACCGCATATCCGCCCACTTGCCGCAAGATGCCCCCTCCTGCGGGCGAAAGGGGGTTTTGCGGCAAGTCGGGGCGAGTGTGTGCGGGACGCCCTAGAGCAGGGCGGCGACGCGGGCGCGGATGAGCGCGGCGAGCTCGTCGACCGGCAGCGACGCATCCAGCACCAGAAAACGGTCGGGCTCGGCGGCGGCGAGGTCGAGGAACGCGGCGCGCACCCGGGCGTGGAACTCGCCCTTCTCGGCTTCGAGCCGGTCGAAGACCTTGTCGGCGGCGTCGAGGCGGCCGCGGGCGGCGGTCTCGTCGAGGTCGAGCAGCAGGGTGAGGTGCGGCAGCAGGCCCTCGACCGCCCAGAGCGAGAGGTCGCGCACCTCGGTGCCGCCGAGTACCCGGCCGGCGCCCTGGTAGGCGACGGAGGAGTCGAGGTAGCGGTCCTGGATGACGATTTCGCCGCGGGCCAGTGCCGGGCGCACCAGGGTGCCGATGTGCTGGGCCCGGTCGGCGGCGTACAGCAGGGCCTCCGCGCGGGGCGAGACCTCACCGCGGTGGTGCAGAACGATCTCGCGGATGGCGACGCCCACCTCGGTGCCGCCGGGCTCGCGGGTGCGCACCACGGTGCGACCCTGGGCCTGCAACCACTCGCCGAGCAACTGCGCCTGAGTGCTCTTGCCCGACCCGTCGCCACCCTCGAGGGTGATGAACAGGCCGGGCTTCACAGCATCCGTCACAGCATCCGTCACGACTGCGCGGCCGCCTGTGCTGCCTTCGCGGCCGCGTTGGCCGCCCGGGTGGCTGCGGCTTTCGCGGCGGTGGCGGCCTTCTGCTCCGGGGTGCGCTCGGCGCGCACGCCGGGGGTGGCCGCAGACGTGCCGGTCTTCTTGACCGGGGCCCGCTTGGCGGCGGTCTTGGTCACCGCACCGGCCTTCACTGCGCCGGCTTTTTTGGCCGGGGCCTTCTTCGCGGCGGGCTTCTTGGCCGCCGGCTTCTTGGCGGGAGCTTTCTTCGCCGGCGACTTCTTCACCGCCGGGCCCTTGGCCCGCTTGTCGGCGAGCAGTTGCACGGCGCGCTCGTAGTCGACCTCGTCAACACTCTCGGCCTTGGGGATGGTGGCGTTGGTGATGCCATCCGTCACGTAGGCGCCGAACCGGCCGTCCTTGATCTTGATGGCCTTGCCGCTCTCCGGGTCGGGCTCTTCGAAGTCCTTGAGCGCGCTGGAGGCACGGCGGGCGCCGTACTTGGGCTGCGCGTACAACTCGATGGCGCCGGCCAGGTCGATCTCGAAGATCTGGTCCTCGCTGGTGAGCGACCGGGTGTCGACGCCCTTCTTGAGGTACGGACCGAACTTGCCGTTCTGGGCGAGGATCTCGGTCTGCGTCTCGGGGTCCAGGCCCACCACGCGCGGCAGGTTCAGCAGCGCCAGCGCGGTGTCGAGGTCGACGGTGGCCAGGTCCATGGATTTGAACAGCGACGCCGTGCGCGGCTTCACCGCGGCGGCGGCCTTCTTGGCCGGGGTCTTGCGCTTGGGCTTGGCGGCGGCAGCGGGTGCGGCGGCCGGGGCTCCGGCGTCGGCCAGCGAGGTGACCTCGCCGGTAAGCGGGTCGATGGACTCGCCGGGACCGTCGGTGTCCGCCGGCGGCCCGAGCTCGGTCACGTACGGGCCGAAGCGGCCGTCCTTGGCGACGATCTCCTTGCCGTTGTCCGGGTTCACGCCGATGACGCGGTCGGTGACGACCGGGGCATCCACGAGTTCACGGGCCTTGGCAGGGGTGAGCTCGTCGGGTGCCAGGTCCGGCGGGATGTTCACCCGGCGGGGGGTGGCATCCGGGTCGGCGGTGGGGTCGGCGACTTCGAGGTAGGGGCCGTACTTGCCGATGCGCAGGGTGATGTCATCGACGATGTGGATCGAGTTGATCGAGCGGGCGTCGATCTCGCCGAGGTTGTCGACGACCTGGCGCAAGCCGCGGTGCTTCTCCGAACCGAAGTAGAAGCTGGTCAGCCAGTCCACCCGGTCGGCGGTGCCGCCGGCGATGCGGTCGAGGTCGTCTTCCATTTCGGCGGTGAAGTCGTATTCCACCAGGTCGGTGAAGAACTCCTCGAGCAGCCGCACCACGGAGAAGGCGATCCAGTTCGGGATCAGAGCCTGCCCGCGCGGGGTGACGTAACCACGGTCGGTGATGGTGGAGATGATCGACGCGTACGTGGAGGGGCGGCCGATGCCGAGCTCTTCGAGCTTCTTCACCAGGCTGGCCTCGGTGTACCGGGCGGCCGGAGTGGTTTCGTGGCCCTTGGCCTCCACCTCGACGAGGGTCAGCGTCTGGCCCTCTTCCAGCGGCGGCAGCTTCGACTCGGTGGGGTCGGTGGAGGCGTTCCGCTCCTCGTCCCTGGACTCCTCGTACGCGAGCATGAAACCGCGGAAGGTGATGACGGTGCCGCTGGCGGCGAATTCGGCGAGCGCCTCGGAGGCGGCGGGGTGCGCGGCCTGGCCGGTGGGGCCCGCGGCGATGGTCACCGACGCGGTCGAACCGGTCGCATCCGCCATCTGGCTGGCGACGGTGCGCTTCCAGATCAGGTCGTAGAGCTTGAAGTCGTTGCCGCGCAGCGAGCTGGACAGCGAGGACGGGGTGCGGAAGGTGTCGCCGGACGGGCGGATGGCCTCGTGGGCTTCCTGCGCGTTCTTGCTCTTGCCCTTGTACAGGCGCGGGTTCGCGGGCACGGTCTCGGCGCCGTACAGCGACGCGGCCTGCTTGCGGGCGGCGGTGATCGCCTGCTGCGACAGCGAAGGCGAGTCGGTACGCATGTAGGTGATGTACCCGTTTTCGTACAGCGACTGGGCCACGCTCATGGTCTGCCGGGCGGTGAAGCGCAGCTTGCGCGCGGCCTCCTGCTGCAGGGTCGAGGTGGTGAATGGCGCGGCGGGGCTGCGGCGGTAGGGCTTGGAGGCGACCTTGGTGACGGTGATCGGCACGCCGGGCACCTTGAGGGCGTCGGCCAGGGCGAGGGCGGATGCCTCGTCGAGGGTGGCCGCGACGACCTTGGGCTTGAGCTTGCCGGTGTCGTCGAAGTCGCTGCCGGTGGCGATGCGTTCGCCGCCGAGGCGCACGAGCTTGGCCTGGAAGCCGTTCTCGGCGGAGGCGCCGGGAACGAGCTGGGCGATGAGGTCCCAGTAGCCGGCGGACACGAACGCGAGGCGTTCACGTTCGCGGTCGACGACGAGGCGGGTGGCGGCGGACTGCACGCGGCCGGCGGACAGGCCGGGGCCCACCTTGCGCCAGAGCACGGGCGAGATCTCGTAGCCGTAGATGCGGTCCAGGATGCGCCGGGTCTCCTGCGCGTCGACGAGGGCGGTGTCGAGGTCGCGGGTGTTCTGGGTGGCCGCGATGATGGCGTCCTTGGTGATCTCGTGGAACACCATCCGCTTGACCGGAACCTTAGGCTGCAAGACCTGCAGGAGGTGCCACGCGATGGCCTCGCCTTCGCGGTCCTCATCAGTTGCGAGGAGGAGTTCGTCGGCGTTCTTCAGCGCCCGCTTGAGGTCACTGACGGTTTTCTTCTTCGCGTCGGAGACCACGTAATACGGTTCGAAGCCGTTGTCGACGTCGACGGAGAACTTGCCGAGCGGGCCCTTCTTGAGTTCCGGCGGCAGATTCTTGGGCTCGATCAGGTCTCGGATGTGCCCGACCGACGACAAAACCTCGTATCCGTCGCCCAGATAGGCGGCGATCGACTTCATCTTGGTCGGCGACTCGACAATGACCAGCTTCTTAGTGCCTGGCACCAGACTCCTCTTTATAGGTAACGGTCTGTGAAACGACCAAGCCACACCATACACACAGGAATCGAGTGCGCGCCGACGGTGACGGCGCGGGAGTGCCCCGAATTGACTTCACGGTAGCTCGCTCACGGCGCAGGGCAAGGCTGAAACGAGTGTGCACATGTGTTCGCGGAATTCGCGGCGGCATCGCCCGACACGCGGCCGGTGAGCCTCGGTTTGCGGATTAGGGGTTGCCTCCGCGGAGCACAGCCGCACAATAGAGACATGGTTACTGCAGCGCAGGGCACGTACACCGCGAAACTGACGGACGGCCCCCTCGAAGGAAAAACCGTCACCACCGAGTTCCTCGAATCCGGGGATCCCCGGCCGCGGATCGAGATACCCGCCGACGCAGCCGGCAAGCGGTACCTCTATGCCCGCGCCGCCGGTCTCGAGTTCGATTCCGCCGAGCATCCCGACAAGCCCTCCGCCGTGGACTACCGCTACCTCGAGGCACTCTTCGACACTCCCCCAGCGACCACTTAGCCCGGCGATCGGGGATGCTGCACTTCTGGCGGCGAGCTCGAACACCGGCCTGACCATCGCTAGGGCGCCGAGCCGGCCCGCGCCCGGGAACCGATCGGGAACGCGCCCACCGTGCGGGACACCGCCACGGTGGCGATCAGGCCGTCCACCGAGCAGGTGACCAGGCGGGCGCCGTTCAGCTCCGCCGCCCGCGCCGCCGTGGCACAGGGCACGCCCGGCATGAGGCCGGAGGCGACGTCGGCCGCGGCGAGCGCCGCCGCATCCGCCGCACCCTGCACGGACTGACTGACCGGCAGCAAGGCCAGCAGCGGCACGAGCACGGCGGTCATCGTGACGAGCGCGCCGAGCAGCGCGACCGCGAGCACCGAACCGGATCCCCGCTCGCTGGCAGAGGTAGGCCGGCGGATGGGTGGGCGCGTCACGGGTCGTCGCTCGCGGTGTCGCTGGCGAGAGCGCAGGACCGGGCGGCGAGAGTGAGGCCCGCGGCGGCGAACGGCGCGAAGGCGCTCGGCGCGCTGAGCCGGGCGCAGACGAACTCCCCCTGGCGTTCCTCGGCGAGCGCGGTGCCGGGCGCCACCGCGGCCAGCAGCCCGGATGCCGGACCCGCGCCGTCGCCGCGGGCCAGCAGCCGGGCCACGTCGGCTGCGGCATCCGTCATGCGTACCTGTTGCCCGACCACCTGCACGGCACCCAGGCAGCAGGCCAGCACTACCAGCACTGCGGGCAGCACGGCCGCGAACTCGGCCGTGACGCTGCCCCGGTCCCGATGGAGTCGGTGTGCCAGCCCTGCCGCGGCTCGGTCACCCCACCGTGAGCGCACTGCGCACCAGCTCGGTGAGGATGCCGCGCACCTCGTCACCGCGCAGGATGACGATGAGCAAGCCGGCAAACCCGACGGCCGCCATGGTAGCCACGATGTACTCGGCGGTGGCCGCCCCGCGATCGTCACGCAACCGCAGGAGGGCGCGCATGCTGTTGGACCGCACCGCGCGGGTGCGCACGAGTGCGTTGCGTATTCCGGTACCCGCGCTGGGATTGTGCCGTAGCGGAGCGGCGGCACGGTCGGCGGCCGCCGCGCTTCCGGTGCTCTCCTCGGCTTGCGGGTGGTGCTCTGTCGGCGGGGCGGGCGGGCTGCTGAGGGTGGTCATGATGGATCTCCTTTCGCGTACAAGACGCGGTGCAAGCGGCGCGAGTGCAGCCAGCCTGTCGCGGCGACACCCGGCGCACCAACGACGGAAGCCCATCGGTGCACAAAAGTTCGAAACGGCAGCCTGTGGAGGAGCGCCCGAGTTCACCAGGGCGGGAGCACCCGAGCACCGTCACTCGACGCTGCCGAGGGTGGCGGCGAGCACGCTGAGCAGCAGCGGGGCGACACCGACAAGCATGAACGCCGGGAGCACACACACCCCTAGCGGGATCATCAGGGTCACGGCAAGGGTTTCGGCGCGTTGGTGGCCCGCAGTGCGCGCATCCCGCCGGGCCTGCGCGGCCTCGCTGCGCAACAGCTCACCGGCCGGCACCCCGGCTCGGGCCGAGAGGTCGAGCACTCGGTCGATGACCACGTCGGCGGAGTCGGTCGCACCGGTCGCGCGCAGGCCGAACCGTTCGGCGCTGCGCCGCGCGCTGGCGCGGGCCCGGTCGAGTGACCCGCCACCGGCCATGCCGATGGCGGTGAGGTCGAGCTCCAGTCCCGGCGCGGGCCCCTGGCGGCCGGCTGCGGCAACCAGGTGCCGGTTCCAGCGAGCGGCGCCGACCATCAGTAGGCACCCCGCGGCGAGACAGGCCAGCCCTGGGCCGGTGAGGAACAGGGTGCGCAGCGTGTCGAAGCCCATCAGGCTGCCGAACAACAGCGCCACCAGGGGCAGCACCATCACCAGCCGGGCCGTGGCGCGCGGGCCGGTGAGGGCCACGGTCAGGTCGCGGTGCAGCTGGCCGAGCTCCCGGAACGCGGCGGCCAGGTCGCGCAGGCATCCGGACAGGGGCGCACCGGCCCGGGTGGCGACATCCCACGCGGCGGCGAGGGCCCGCCACGCGTCGCCCAGCTGGTCAGGGAGCCCGGCGGCCGCGTCCGCGATGGCGTCGGCCACGTCGTCGCCGCTGCGGGCCGCGCGTCC
>NZ_SOFZ01000016.1:0-224924 GCF_004402435.1 Cryobacterium sp. TMB1-7 | reverse complement strand
CCCGCGCGCTGCAGCGGATGCCGACGCCGCTGCCGCCGGCCGTCGCGCGCCCGCCGGCGCCCGCGGCCAGCGTTTCGAGCCCGTGCATTTCGTCGACGAGGCCCCCGTCGTCCAGCCCAGCCCGTGGACCCCGCGGCCGCTGCCCAAGCCCCTGCACCTGTCGCCGGGCTCGATCGCCCAGGCCGCGATGGCGTCGGTGGATGCCGCCGCCCAACTGCGCCAGGCCGCCGCCGAAGCCGAACTGCAGCGTCGCGCGCTGGCCATGGCCGAGGCCATCGCCCCGTCCGAGGTCACCCCGATCACCCGCCCGGTGGTGGCCCGTGGCAGCGCCCCCGCCGCCAAGACCGCCCCGCAGGCGGCGCCGAGCCGGTTCGCCAAGATGGGCATCATCGGTGACACCGAACCCGGCATGACCGACCTTGACGCGGTGCTCCGCCGCCGCCGCGCCGTCGGCTGACGGTTCGAAGGCGCCGCACTCGCGTGATATTGTAAATACGCAGTCTGGGGCTATGGCGCAGTTGGTAGCGCGTCTCGTTCGCAATGAGAAGGTCAGGAGTTCGAATCTCCTTAGCTCCACCACTGAAACAGAAGGACCGCGGCCCCCGGGCTGCGGTCCTTCTGTGTTGGTGTCAGCATCCGCGGCAGTGTGCCGCGCCGTTAGAATTGGGCACTGCCGGGACCGGCCGAGCCGCAGGGGCCCGGCGGTTCCTGTGTCTGAGACGACCGGAGACGACCATGACAGCCCAGCAGGACCAGCCGGCGGCCCAGCCGCCCGCAGCCGTCGTTGAAGGCGTCTTCGAGCTGGCCCGGGACGGCCGCACCGGCCCGCTGGGCGAGATGCTCGACGCCGGCGTGCCCCTCGACCTGGTCAACGGTCGAGGCGACAGCCTGCTGATCGTGGCCGCGTACGGGCAACACGGTGAGACTGTGCGGGAGCTGCTGCGACGCGGCGCCGACACCGCCGTGGTGAACACAATGGGACAGACGGCACTGGCCTGCGCCGTGTTCCGGGGCAACGAGCCGATTCTGCTCGACCTGCTGCAGGCCGGCGCCGACCCGGATCTCGGCAGCCATTCGGGCATCCAGATCGCCGACCAGTTCGCACTGCCGCGGATGCGCGCGGTCATCGAAGCGCACACCGGCGCCTGACTCGGCCACCACGCTCCCGCAACTCAACGCGCCCCTCGCCCGGGGAGGCGCCGCCGCCGCTGTCGGTCGTCGTTGCTACCGTGACGGTCAACGACACGAGAGCGGAAGCCGGGCAACGGGATGAATGAGGAAGCGACACCGGCGGGAACCACCGTGCGGTTCCACTGCGGGCACGGCGCGGATGCGGCCGAGGCGCGCGTCACCCTGCAGCGGCAGTGCCCGCTGTGCATGCTGCTCGCGGAGACCCGGCGCTCCCGGGACCAGCTGCTGCACCGGGTGGCCCCGAACGGACGGGCCGCCCTGGCGCGGGAAACCCGCATCGGGGCAAGCTACGAGTGGATCTGCAGCCGCGGGCACTCCCGGTACCAGGCCAGCGTGCGGGAGACCCTGACCGGCCCTGGCTGCCCCAAGTGCGCCCGGAATGCGCGGGCCCCGGCAGCCCGGTACGAGGGCGGCGTGCCGTTCATGAAGCCCGGGCTGAAGACGCGCACGTCGCAGGCGGAACAGAAGCTGCGGATGCTGCTGGGTGAGCGCATCGCTCTGCCGCACCGGGTGAACGCGATTCGGATCAACCGCACCTTCTACGGCAAGCCGGAGGTGTGGCCGGACATCATCATCCCCGCCGTCAAGGTCGCGATCGAGTACGACTCACCCGGCCGCGACAAGACCGCGCACCGCGGCCTCAAAGTGGTCTCCGACCGGGAGAAGGACGCGGCTCTGGAGGAGGTGGGCTGGGCGGTGATCCGAGTGCGTGCCGACGGCCTGGAGTCGCTCGGCCCGCACAGCATCGTCACGGCGGGGGTGACAGCGGCACTCGTCGACGAGATCCTCGTGATGCTCGCCCTGATCCGTGGCGAGGGCGCGGTGGCTGCGCTGCAGAACCAGGGACCGGGAGGCTAGCCCGAGCCGGTCTGGGTCGACCAGTACGTGTTCAGTGCCTTCAGGAGACGGATGGTCTCCGGCGTCTCATCGGACCTCGTCTGCTCGAAACGATCCGACCCGGCAGCGGCTGTCACCGTGAAGAGCTCGGGCTGATCGAAGACCTCGATCGGGGTACTCGAGGTCTTCCAGAGGCCACCGGCAATGACCGCGTCCACGATCTGCCGCCCGGCTTCCTCGTCGTAGTTCACGGGTCCGAACCCCAGGATACCGCCGCTCCCAGCACTGACCGAGATTTTGTCGTCTTCGGCTCGCGTGGCGTTGGCGGCGAACATCGCTTCCGCTGTACTGATCTGAGCGTCCACCGTGCCGTCACCGTTGAGGTACACGGATGCCCAGTCGTGGCCGACCCGGATCTCCTCGATGAAACCGGGTCGGGGTTCGGCATCGATCGTTGCCACTATCGAGCGGAACAGCGCGGGGTCGGAGACGCCGACCAGGATGACGTTGTCCGCCACCGAGTAGGAGGCCACGCCGGCCGTGGCGTCGAATAGGGCGAACAGCGGATCCAACTGAGGGGTGTCGGCGGTGACGGAGTATGGCGAGCCGTCCTCGGTCTCGACGCTGAACTCGATCGCGGAGTACCGGGGATCGGAGGCCAGCTGCTGGATCCGGGCGACCATCGCGTCCATGCTCGTGTCGTCGGTGACCAGCACCTGCAGTTTCGTGCACAGTCCCAGTCGGATCGAGGTGATAAGGGGATCCGGCAGGAGCCTGTCGAATTCGGCGAGCAGCGCAGCCGAGTTGTCGCACTGCTCTGATCCCTCGTCGATCATGAAATAGGACGTGTCAGCGTCATCCCCGGCATCGGCGCGGAGGGTGAGCGGACGATCCGGGGTGCCCGCGTACTCCTCGAACAGCGTCGTGACGTCGGCCTTCGATCCGTACAGGGTGGCGAACGACCGATTGACGTAGGCGGTGGACACCCGGTCGTCGTCGAATGCGGTCAGGGCCAGGTCCACCAGGTGGGACGTCTGGCGGAATCGCGGATGGTCCCCTCGACCTCCGGATCACACATCGCGGAGCATCCGGTCAGGGAGATGTCCGAGGACTCGATGATCTGGCTTTTGCTGAGCCATCTCTCGGCAGCGTTGCCCTGGATGGAGCATCCGGTGAGGCCAACGGCTGCCAGCGCCACCAGGGCGACCATGGTTGTGAGTGTGGTGCGATTTCGAGTGCGGATGGAGCCCCCTTGTTCATGCGCGCGAGTCAACGGTATCGCCAGCGATCGCAGTCCGCTGACACCCTTATGGGAAGTCAACCGAGTGGTTAGAGTGGCCGGAGAAGAGGCTCACGGTCGAGCGGGGGCGGCACGTGGGCACCCGGATCAAAGGAGCCCATTCGTGCTGCACACCGACATACCCACCCGAGACGACGTCGACACCCTCGCAACGGTGCGCAAACATCCGTGCGTCTCGATCTACCTCAGCACCAGCCCGCTGCCCCAGGAGTCCGAAAAGGCCAGGATGGAGCTGAAAAACCGGCTGACGGAGGCCGTGCAACAGCTGCGCGATGCCGGCACCGACAAGGGACCCATCGAGGAACTGCAGGAAACCCTCGACGACCTCATCCAGGACTCGGATTTCTGGCGGTCACTGTCGTACAGCCTGGCGATCTTCGCCACCCCGGACAGCGTGCGGACCTTCCGGCTGCCAAACCGGCTCGGCGGGGCGCTGGAGGTCTCGGACCGGTTCTACGTCAAGCCGCTGCTGCGCGCGGTCACGTTCCCGCAGGCCGCTTTTGTGCTCGCCCTCGCGCAGAACTCCGTGCGGTTGCTGGAGATCAGCGCGGAAAGCCCGGTCTACGCGGTTTCGGTGCCCGGGCTGCCCAGCGACGTCGCCGACGCGGTCGGCTTGCCCTCGATCAACGGCCGCACTCAGGACAGCCACATCATGGGCGGCCGCATCCAGGGCGCCGAAGGGCAGAAGGTGCGGATGCGCCAATACGCGCGGGCGATCGACCGGGCGCTGCGGCCGGTGCTCAGCGGCGTGGACCTGCCATTGATCCTCGCCGCCGCCGAACCCCTGGCCGGCATCTACCGCTCGGTGAACAGCTACCCCAACCTCACCGAGGCGATCATCCCCGGCAACCCCGAAGAGACCCCGGACGAGGAGCTGGGGCGGGCGGCGCGCGGCATCCTGGACGACCTCTACGCGGCGGAGCTGGACGGACTCAAGGACCGCATGGCCCGCCGGGCCGCGCACGGCCGGGCCGTCACCGACCTCAGCGACGTGGCGCGAGCCGCTACCTACGGCGCGGTCGACACTCTGTTCGTGGACATCGACCAGAGCGTGCCGGGGCTGGTCGACGAGGAAACCGGGGCGGTCACCCTGAGCGCGGAGGACGACGCCATCACCTACGGTGTCGTCGACGAGATCCTGCGGCGGGCGCTGCTGTCGGGGGCGGAGATCTTCGCGGTGCGGGCTGATGACATGCCCGGCGGCGGTGCTGTCGCCGCGGGGGTGCGTTTCATGGTCTGACGCACACGAAACCGGTGCCGCCTGCAGGCAGGCGACACCGGTGAGGTTCGTGCGCCGGGCGCGTTGCGCCCGGCCGGAGACGAATTAGCGCTTGCGGGCTTTTTCGGTCTCAGCGGACTTGAGCTGCTTGTCGGCGCGCTTTTCCTTCAGGGACTTGCCGGCGACCTTCTTGGTCGCATCCTTCTTGGGTGATTTGTCAGCCATGTGTACTCCTTCGACCTGAACCTGGGCGGCACGGATGATCTGACCCTACGCGGGTTCGGCACAAAGGGCATCTTGAGACGAGGGCGTGCCTGAACGCCGCCCCCGACGCGGCCCGATTGGGGGCCCCTGCGGGGCCTGTGCCTTTGGAGGGTGTCGACGTAGGCTGTCTGCGATGAGGCTCCTCGTCGCTGGGACGAGAAGTCGTACGGAGAGCCGGGAGATCATGAGCGCACAGGAAACGTACAAAGCAGTGCTATTCGGTCCGAACGTGATCGGGTCCGGCACCGAGATTGAACTGCATTTCGCCAACGGGGAATACCAGGACGTGGTGGTGCTCGAAGCCGTCGAAAACGGCCAGACAATCACCCGCACCTACCGCAAGGGCCGGGAGACCGAGGAACCCATCCCGTACCGATTCGTCGACGAAGACGTGTCTGATGAGACCGCGGTGGGGGATGTGCCCAACTAGCCGGTCGGACCTGCACACCGGGAGCAGCGCGGGAAGCGCTGCCGCCGGTGTGCCGGGCTAGATGCGGGCGCCCGGCTTGGAGCTGCGGCTCAGCCGCACGGGCAGTGCCATCAGCGGACCCACGAAACGACGTTGCAGGCTGCGGCCGGGGCCCCACACGTACTGCACGATCAGCTGAGCCAGGATGGCGCTGGCCGCCAGGGCTACCGCGATCGCACCGGCGGTGAGCAGGTTGAGCAGCCCGTTGATATCGCCGTCGGCCATCTGCAGCAGCCCGCGGAACAACGCCAGGCCAGGCACCAGGGGAACCAGGGCGCAGACGACGATCACCAGGGGAGGGGTGCGCACGAGGCGTGCCCCGACGGCCGCCAGGAGCCCGGCACCCATCGCCGCCGCGCCGGAGGACCAGACCAGGCCGAACCCGGCATTGCTGGCGGCCAGGTAAACCGCCTCGGCCACGGCGCCGAGCAGGCAGACGACCCAGAACGCCCGCCACGGCACCTGGGTACCCAGGGCGAAGCCCGCCACGATGACCACCGCGGCGACCAACTGGATTGCCACGACACCCAGGGAGGCGGGCACATCCGCGCTGATCCCCAGGTCGAGGCCGAACCGGGCCAGGACCAGCGAGGAGCCGGCCACACCGGCGACCAGACCACCGGTGATGAGGAGGGCCTCGATGAGCCGCGCCGTGCCGGTGAGGTAGAACCCCGACAGGGTGTCGTGCACCGCGCCGAAGGTGGTCACGCCGGCCAGGAGCATGATGATGGTGGCGACCACGACGAGGGACGGACTGGCGCCGGGATCGATCAGGGGCACGATTGCGGCGAAGATCGGACCGATGGCCCCGCCGACGACGGTTTGGTAGAACAACGGCACCCGCCGTTTGTCGAGCGCGGTGGTGAGGAAGTCGATCACGAATCCGGCGACGAACGCGGCAATGATCACGACCGGGCTGCCACCGAAGAGCGCGGCGGCGCCGGCGCCGACGAGACTCCAGCCGATCCGACGGTACAGCAGCGTCACCTGCGGCTTCGACGAGACGATCGTGGCCAGGCGTTTGCGGGCCTCCGGAACATCCGTGGGCTCTTCGATCAGGTCGGCGATGAGCTCCGACGTGGCGGTGAGCTTGGCGTAGTTGAGGGTGCGGTACTTGACGTCCCGGCTGCGGGAGATGGATTCGTGGGTGGACTGGTCTTCGTGGGTGAGCGTGATGATCGTGTGGGTGATGTTCGCCTCGGTGCCGCGCAGCCCGTACGCGCGAGTCAGCGCGAGCATGGCCGCCGTGGCGTCTTCCGCTCCGGCGCCGGACGCGAAGATCACCTCGGCCAGCCGCATGGTGAGGTCAAGCACCGACCGGGTGTACGCGGCGATGTCGATGACCGGGACCGCGACGGTGGAGGTGCTCGGCGCATCCTCGTAGGCGCGCACGGCGGCGATGCCCGTGGCATCGGCGCGCAGGATCGGGATGCTGGTGGTGACCGGGCGCGGGGTGGTGGGGTGCGGCGCCCGGTAGGGCTGCTTGGGGATGGGTGCGGTCGTCGCGGCGACGGGCACCGGTTTGGTGTTCGTGGGGAGAGAGGAGGGGGGCACGGCAGTCAACTGGACAACTTCAACACTTCGAGGATCGGTGATGCGGGGAGGGAATGTGCGCGGCTGCTCAGTCATCGAGCGGGCCGAGCCAGGCGGTGGCGACGGTGGCGTGGGCGGAATCAGCGGTCGAGGGGTGGAACAGCCCGGCCAGCACGTCGCGGTACAGCCGGCCGAGTTCGTCGCCGGTGAAGTAGCTGGCGCCGCCGTTCACCCGCAGCATCAGGTCCACGACCTCCTTGGCGCTCTCCACACTGCGGTGCTTGAGGCCGGCGAGCCTGGCGAACCAGAACGGGCCGTGGTCGACGAGGGTGTCGACGTCGCGGGCCAGCGTCTGAATCTGGGGGTATACGGCATCCAGCAGCAGGGCCGCCTCGGCGATACGGCGACGGATGTCCGGATCCTGCGCGAGAGGTCGACCGTTGTTCTTGGCCGAGCGGCGCCGTTTCACTGCCGCAACCCCGAGTTCCAGCGCCCGCTGGGCGATGCCGGTGTACACGCTCGAGAGCAGAATCTCGAAGGTGGCGAAGATACCGAAAATCAGCGGGTCGTTGACCGGTCCGGGCGGGAGGGTGCGCACCACCCGGTCGGCAGGGGCGGAAGCCCCGTCCAGCAGGGTGGTCTGGCTCTGGCTGCCGCGCATGCCGAGGGTGTCCCAGTCGTCCTTCCGGGTGATGCCGGGGTCGGCGCGGTCGAGGAACGCCCACACGATCAGCGGCCGGGCCGGATCGGAGCTGTCCAGGCCCATGGTGCCCAGCTGGGTCCAGACCGGGGAGAGGGAGGTGAAGATTTTGGTGCCGGTGAACCTGTAGCCACCGCCTTGCTGCGGTGCGGCATCCGTCGACGAGCCGAACAGCACCAGGTCGTTGCCGGGTTCGCTGACCCCGAAGCCGAAGATCGCGCCCTGCGCGGCCTCGATGAGGACGAACTCGAGGGCGGTGTCGCCCCTGTCGTGCATGGCCTTGGCGACACCGGTCCAGACCAGGTGCATGTTCACCGCGAGGGCGGTGGCCGGGGCGTGCGCGGCCAGCCGGGACTGCTCGGCAGCCAGCTGCGGCAGGGTGAGGCCCAGGCCGCCGAAGCGGGTGGGCACCAGGGCACGCAGGTAGCCGGCGGCGGCGAGTTCGGCGACGTCGTCGAACGGGAAGGTGTTGGCGGCGTCGTGCGCTGCGGCACGGGAGCGGATGCGGCCGAGTAGGGCGACGTCGAGCACCGCGCCGGAGGCGGGGGAGGTCGGTGCGGGGCGGGAAGATTCGGTCACACCTGCAAGCCTACGTAGCCTTTTCCTTTCGCGTGGCCAGACGCACGATGAGAAAGACGATCCCGCCGGCCACCGCCAGGATGGCGAGCCAGGGCAGGGCGAATCCGACGCCGACGAGGAGGGCGCCGAGCGCCGTCACCAGGGTGTTCCAGCCGGCCACGACGCCGGTCCAGAAATTATCGGGGGCGCCGGGGGCGACGGTGCCGGTGGAGTACAGCTCGAGGCCGATGGTGGAGTACTCGATCTGGTCGGTGAGGTAGTCGCGCTGGGACTGCATGCCCTCCAGCTCGGCCTGGCGGGATGAGAGTTCGCTCTCGATGGCGATCAGGTCGGTGGTGGTCGTCGCCTGCGACATGAGGGCCAGCAGCCTGTCGACGGAGGTGCGCAGCGCCGTGATCCGGGCGTCCAGATCCTGGCTCTGTTGAGTGACGTCGGAGGAATTCAGGGACACGTAGTTCACGGTGCCGAGGGCCCGGAGCGCGTCGAGGGTGCGGTCGAGGTCGCCGACGGGGATGCGCAGCGACAGGTTTGCGCTGGCGGACTGGTTCTCCGTTTCGGGGGTTTCGGTGCGGCTGTCGACGCGGCCGCCGGCCTCTTCGACGATCATCGCGGCGTTCTCGGCCGACCGGATCGGGTCGGCCACGGTGAGTGACACCGATCCCGTCGTGATCACCGAGCGATCGGCGGTGGTGGCCTCGCCCGCGGCATCCTCCACGACATCCCCTGCGACGACCTCGCCCGGCGCGGGCAGTTGGCCGGGCACGGTGCCGGAATCCATCGACTCGGAGCGGTAGCCGGAGTCGCTGGCACTCTGCGAACCGAGGGAGGTGCAGCCGGCCAGGAGCAGCCCGATGATGGCCAGGCCGCCGGTCACGCCGACCCATGTTCTCAGGCGGCGGGGCCGCCGTGCCTGGACGCCCTGCGCCACACCCTGGGTCTCCGTGCTGTTGCTCATGGGCCAACTGTAGGGTCGGGCCGTATCCGCTATCTGGATGGTTTCTGGGAGTCGGATCACAATCGAGTCTCGACCTTGGGCCGCGTCGTACGCTCGAAGTGGCGCCGGTTTCTGCGGCGCCGTTGTACGAAAAGACTGTTCAGTTCTCGCTCTAGGAGGAACCATGGGATTCGCAGACGACGCCAAAGACGCCCTCGCGGCCACCGGCCAGAAGATCGGACGCGCGGCGGAAGACACCAAGGAGCGCGTCTCAGACAAGCTCGACGAAGCCAAGGCCGACGCCGAGGTGAAGAAGGCCGAGGCCGAGGTCAAGCACGCCGAGGCCGAGCGGGACTCCACCAAGGCCAAGAACGACTACAAGGAAGGCCTGCGCTAGCCGCGGCCGCCGGGGGCGGCGCCGTGGCCGCGGGCCGCGGACGCTGGGCGGCGCTGACGGATGCGTTCCGTCGGCGCCGCGCTCCGCACCTGTTCATCCAGACGGACACCGGCAGCGGACCCGTCGTGATCCTGGTGCACGGCATCGCGTCCACCGCGGTGACCTTCCGCAAAGTCGTGCCGATGCTGGCCCCCGGGCACCGGGTCATCGCCGTGGACATCCTCGGCCACGGCGCCTCGCCGGCGCCCCCGGACTGCGAGTACACCCTCGACGACCATGTCGCGGCGCTCGCCGCGACCATCCGGGCGCTGAACCTGCGGGAGCCCTTCGTGCTGGTCGGGCATTCGCTCGGCAGCTTGATCGCCACCCGGTACGCCGCCGAGCTCCGCTGGTACACCCGACCAGGCCTGCGGGTCTCCCGCCTGGTGCTCGTCGGGCCGCCGATTTATCTCTCGCCCGCCGACATCGGCGACCCGTGGGTGCGCGCCAGGGTCACCGCGTACCTCCGGGCCTACGAGTTCCTGCGGTCGAACAAGGACTTCACCCTCGCCAACGCGGCGGTGCTCGGCCGGCTGCTGCCCAAGGGCATCCTGGAACTCACCGAGGACACCTGGACCCCGTTCGTGAAGTCGCTGGAGCAATGCATCGAATCGCAGACCATGGTGAGCGACATCGCCGGCCTGCGCATCCCCGTCGACCTGATCTACGGAGCGCTGGACGCCTTCGTGGCGCCGGGCAGCCTGCGGGTGGTGGAGCGGATGCGGCACGTCACCACCCACCGCGTGGAGGCCAACGATCACATCGTGCGCCGCCGCATCGCGAAGGTGCTGGTGAGGGTGATCGACGGTTTCGGTGCACCCGCGGCGGAACCGGCAGCAACCAGAGTGACGCGCTGACCTGCGGCCTCCCGGCAACGCCGAAGCGCGTGGTTAGGCTTGACATATGGATACACGAACACTGGGCAGAACCGGCCGTACCGTCTCCGTCATCGGACTGGGCACCTGGCAGCTGGGTGCCGACTGGGGCGACGTCACCGAGGCCGACGCCACCGCCGTGCTCGCCGCCTCCGTTGAGGCCGGCGTCACCTTCTTCGACACCGCGGACGTCTATGGCGACGGGCGGAGCGAGCAGATCATCGGGCACTTCCTCGAGCACGGCGCCCCCGGCGTTGACATCACCGTGGCCACCAAGATGGGCCGTCGGGCCGAGCAGCTGCCGGAGAACTACGTGCTCGCGAACTTCCGCGAGTGGACCGAGCGGTCCCGCCGAAACCTCGGCACCGAGACCCTCGACCTGGTGCAGCTGCACTGCCCGCCGAGCGCGGTCGTCGAATCCGGCGAGGTTTACGACGCACTGGACACCCTCGTCGACGAGGGCGTGATCGCCAACTACGGCGTGAGCGTGGAAACCTGCGAGCAGGCGCTCGCAGCCATCGCCCGGCCCGGCATCGCCACCGTGCAGATCATCCTCAACGCGTTCAGGCTCAAGCCTCTCGACGAGGTTGTGCCGGCCGCCCGCGCCGCCGGGGTGGGCATCATCGCCCGGGTGCCGCTGGCCAGCGGGCTGCTCACCGGCAAGTACACCCGGGAGACCACCTTCGCCGAGAACGACCACCGCAATTACAACCGCGACGGCAGCGCATTCGACGTGGGCGAGACCTTCTCCGGCGTCGACTACGAGACCGGCCTGATCGCCGCGACCGAGTTCGCCGCGCTGGTGCCGGAGGGCCTCACGCCCGCTCAGGCCGCGCTGGCCTGGGTGGCGCAGATCGACGGGGTGTCCTCGGTGATCCCCGGTGCCCGGTCGGTGTCGCAGGCGCAGGGCAACGCGGCCGCCGGCGCGGTGCCGCAGCTGCCCGACGAGTTCATGGTCGGCGTGCAGTCGATCTACGACCGCCTCCTGCGCGAGTCCATCCACGAGCGCTGGTAGGTCCCGTCCGCGAACTATGAGCTAAGCACCTTCCCACGCGCTGGGAGGGTGCTTTTCTCAAAGTTCGCGGGCTTAGCCGAGGTCGTCGGGGTCTTTTCCGGTGCGTTCGCCCGCGTCCAGGGCCGCGATGGCGGCGTGGTCGGCGGCATCCAGGGTGAAATCGAAGACGTCGAGGTTCTCGCGGATGCGCGACGGGGTCACCGATTTGGGGATCACCACGTCGCCGAGGTCGAGGTGCCAGCGCAGCACCACCTGCGCGGCGGACTTGCCGTGCCGGGCACCGATGGCGTCGAGGGTGTTGTTGCCGATCGCGCGACCGCGGGCCAACGGCGACCAGTCCTCGGTGAGGATGCCGTGCGCGGCGTTGTACGCGCGTACCTCGGTCTGCTGCAGCCACGGATGCAGCTCCACCTGATTGACGGCCGGCACGATGTCGGTCTCGGCCAACAACCGGTCCAGGTGGTGGGTGTGGAAGTTCGACACCCCGATCGAGCGGGCGCGACCGTCGGCCTTGATCGTCTCCAGGGCGCGGTAGGCGTCGACGTAGCGGTCCTGCCGCGGCGCCGGCCAGTGGATCAGGTACAGGTCGACGTAGTCCAGGCCGAGCTTGGCCAGGCTCTCATCGAACGCGCGTAGCGTCTCGTCGTAGCCGTGCCGGTCGTTCCAGACCTTGGTGGTGACGAAGACCTCGGCGCGGGGGAGGGCGGCGCGGGCCAGTCCCTCGCCGACGCCGCGTTCGTTCTCGTACAACGCCGCGGTGTCGACGTGCCGGTATCCCGCTTCCAATGCGATCTGCACGGTGCCCGCCGCCAAGGCATCCGGGATCTTGTAGACCCCGAGCCCGAGTTGGGGGATGGTGTGGCCGTCGTTCATCAGAAGCGTGTGGTCCATGCCTTTCATTAAACCCCGTGGCCCGCCCGGCCCGCCCCTCGCGAATTGTGAGCTGAGCCTCGAAAGTCTCGGAAACGTGGTGCTGACTCACGGCTCGCGGGCTGGCGGGGCCTAGTCTCGGGGGATGGAACCCGCACTGCACGGTAGGACGGCGCTCGTGACCGGGGTGTCGCGGCGCAAGGGCATCGGGTACGCGGTGGCGGTGCGGCTGGCCGAGCTGGGCGCCAGCGTCTTCGTGCAACACTTCGCTCCGCACGACGACGCGCAGCCCTGGGGCGGTGACGACCTCGACGCGGTGCGGGCCGGTATCCGTTCGGCGCTGACCGAGGGCGCCGTGTTCGGTGACGTGAGCGCCGACCTGGCCGAGCCGGATGCCGCGACGCTGGTCATGGGCGCGGCCGTCGGCCTCACCGGGCGGGTCGACATCCTCGTGGCCAACCACGCCCGCAGCGGCGGCGACGGCTCCATCTTCGATATGACCGCCACGATGCTCGATGGGCACTGGCAGGTCAACGCTCGCTCCACGTTGCTGCTCACCCGTGCCTTCGCCGAGCAGTTCGGCCTCACGGCCCGCCCGGATGCTGCCGGGTCGGATGCGGCCGGCCCGGTCGGTGCGGCTCAGACGCCGCGGCGTCCCGGCGAACGCGGCGATCCGGCCGCCGCCGCCATCGACGAGTTCGCCACGGGGCGGGTGATCTGGCTGACCTCAGGTCAGATCCACGGGCCGATGCCGGGCGAGGTCGCGTACGCGGCCAGCAAGGCGGTTCTGGCCGGGCTCACTCCCACCGTGGCCAGCGAGCTGCTGGTCCGCGGCATCCTGCTCAACACCGTCAATCCCGGTCCGGTGAACACCGGCTATCTCGATCCGGAGACCACCGACCGGCCGCTGGACGGCATGCTCGAGTACCTGCGCACCCTCCCGTTCGGCCGTTTCGGCGAGCCCACCGATCCCGCCCGCCTGATCGCGTGGTTGTGCACCACGGAGGCCCGCTGGCTGGTCGGCCAGGTTCTCACCAGCGACGGCGGTTTCAGCCTCGCGAACTGAGAGAAAAGCCCCAGGAACTCGAGTCTCTAGGGGCTCAAATCACAGTTCGCGAGGGAGGGAGAGGGAGGTCAGGAGACCTGGATGCTGATCGGCTCGGTGTCGGGGATCGGGCTCGCGTCGCGTCCGCGCAGGTCGGGGTGCCAGCGGCGGCCGAGCGCGGGGATGATCGTACCCAGCGCCGCGAACCCGGCGGCCACGTAGATGGCCGCAGCCGCCCCGGAGTGGTCGATCGCGAACCCGGCCAGGGCCGAGCCGAGTGCCGCGCCGATGAGCTGGCCGGTGCCGATCCAGCCGTACGCCTCGGCGGTGTCGCTGAACTTCACGCTCGCCGAGACGATGCCGAACAGCACCGCGAACGCGGGCGCGATGCCGATGCCGGCCAGGACGAGGGCCCCGGAGAGCCACCAGAAGTTCATCCACAGGCTGGCCAGGGCCAGGCCGCAGGTGACGATGAGCATCCGCGATGCCAGCGCCCACGGCCCGATCGGCAGGTGGCCCAGGGCGAGACCGCCGATGAGCGACCCGATGGCGAAGATGCCGAGCACCCAGCCGGCGTTGGCGCTGCCGTGGCCGAAGACGGCCACCACCCCCGCCTCCAGGGCGGAGCAGGCCGCGAGGAGCATGAAGCCGACGATGGTGCTCAGCAGCACCGCCGGCTTCTTGAGCACAACGCCGAGCTTGCGCCGGCTGCGGGGGATGCGCACCCGTCCGACCTCGGGCAGGACCACGAACCAGATGCCCCCGGCCACGAGGAAGAACGCGGCCAGCAGGATGCCCGCTATGCTGCTGACCTGGATGGACACGAAGGTGGCGATGACGGGGCCGAGCACCCAGATGATCTCCTGCGCGGAAGCATCCAGGGAGAACAGCGGCGTGAGCTGGCGGGAGTTGACCACCTTGGGGTAAATGGTGCGCACGGCGGGCTGGATGGGTGGCATCGACAGCCCGGCGATGAAGCCGACGATCATCAGCCCCACCACGGGCAGTGGCACCAGGGCCATCGTGACGATCGCGGCGGTGCAGATCACCATGGTGGTGATCAGGACCGGGCGCATGCCCAGGCGGCCCATCAGCCGGGACGTGAGCGGGCCGGCGATGCCCTGGCCGATGCTCATGGCGGCCAGAACCAGGCCGGCGGCGGCGTAGGAGTCGAAGAGTTTTTCGATGTGGATGAGGAACGCCAGCGAGAGCATCCCGAACGGGAATCGGGCGGTGAGCTGGGCTGCGATGAGTCGGGCCACGCCGGGGGTTTTCAGAAGGGTCCAGTAGCTGCTCACAACCGTCTAGTCTATGGCCGAGGCGAGCTTCCCAGCGCAGCGGGGGTTATCCGCCCGGCTAACGTGAACGGGTGCACACATTGATTTCGGCGGCCGATCTGGCCGCGTTCCTCGTCGTCGGCCCGGCTCCACGTATCCTCGACGTGCGGTGGAAGCTCGGCGGCCCTCCAGGCCGTGCCGAGTTCCGCCGTGGGCACCTGCCCGGCGCCGTGTATGTGGACCTGGACTCCGAATTGGCGGGACACGGCGAGCCGGCCGACGGCCGGCATCCGCTGCCCGCACCGGCCGACCTGCAGGCCGCCGCGCGCGGCTGGGGTCTGAATGACGGCGACACCGTCGTGGTGTACGACGACCTGGGCAACATGTCGGCCGCCCGCGCCTGGTGGCTGCTGCGCCACGCCGGGGTGCGTGACGTGCGTCTGCTCGACGGCGGCCTGGCCGCCTGGCGCGCCGCCGGGCTACCGGTGGTGGCGGGGGAGGAGCCGGTGCCGGCCGGTTCGGTGACACTGACCCTCGGCGCCCTGCCTGTGCTCGACGCCGATGCCGCGGCCGCGCTCGCGCAGGACGGCGTGCTGCTGGACGCACGGGCCGCCGAACGCTACCGGGGCGACATCGAACCGATCGACCCGCGCGCCGGCCACATCCCGGGCGCGGTGAGCGCTCCGACGGGCGGCAACCTGGATGCTGAGGGGCGGTTCCTGCCGGCGGCGGAGCTGCGGGCCCGGTTCGAGGCGCTCGGGGTGCCCGGCCGGGAGGCTGGCGGTGGACCGGAGACGCCCGGCTACGACGTGGGCGTGTACTGCGGCTCCGGCGTGACGGCCGCGCACCAGGCGGTGGCGCTCACCCTCGCCGGGTTCACTCCGGCGCTCTACCCCGGCTCCTGGTCGCAGTGGTCGAACCTGCCCGGCCGGCCGGTTGCGACCGGGGACGCGCCCGGCGGGACATCCGCCCGCGGGTAGATCCCTCTCGCCGGTTCGGCAGCGTCGCGGCCCGGTTTGGTCCTGGCGGCCCGCAGTACCTCCGGCGGCACGTGTTACACCGCGTGCCGCCGGGGCTGGCGCGTGCCGCGAGGGCTGGCGCGTGCCGCGAGGGCTGGCGCGTGCCGCGAGGGCTGGCGCGTGCTGCGAGGGCTGGCGCGTGCCGGGGCTGTCCCGCCGCGCGGCTAGGCGATCCGGGTCGCGGTACCGCTCACCACGATGCCGCCGGCGACGGGCACGTCCACGAGCAGCAGGCTCGGCCGGTTCACGTGCCGGCCCTGGTGGATGACCACCCGCGCCGGCGGCATCACCAGCCCGAGCTCGCGCAGGTAGCCGCCCACCGCGGCGGCGGCCGAGCCGGTGGCCGGGTCTTCGCTGAGAGTGCCGACCGGGAACAGGTTGCGTGCCTCGAACTCGCCGACGCCCAGAACCGACAGGGTGGTGACGGTGCCCGCCCAGCCGTGGGCATCCATCAGACGGCGCATGGCCGCCGGGTCGAAGGTGAAGGCGTCGAACCCGGCCTGATCGGCGAAGACCAGCACCGGATGCCAGTTGCCCGCGAAGGCCTGCAACGGCGGGTACTCCGGATGCAGCGCCGCAACCGAGACGCCGAGCAGCCCGAGCAGTTCGGTCAGCACCTCGGGCGCGATGGCCCGCACCTCGGGCTCAACGCTGGTGAAGGATGCGGCCAGGCCGGCATCCGTGGTGCGGGTCTCGATGATGATGGTGCCGACGCTGGTGTCGAACGTGAACGGGCCGACACCGTCCCGGCCGGCCAGCGCCACGGCCGTGGCGATGGTCGCGTGCCCGCAGAACGGCACCTCGGCGACGGGGGAGAAGTAGCGCAGCCGGCTTCTGCGCGGATCGCCGTCCACCCCCGGCACCGTGATGAACGCGGTTTCGGCGTAGCCGACCTCGGCGGCGGCGGCCTGCATCGCCGCGTCGTCGAGGCCGCTCGCGTCGAGCACGATGCCGGCCGGATTTCCCCCGCCCGCCGCATGGGTGAGGGTCGGATCGGTGAAGGCGGCGAAACGCAGCACGGGCACGGTCATGGGTTCATACTGCCAGCGTCGGTGACTGCTCAGGTCGAGGCTGTCATACTTAGGTAATGCTTACCTCAGCGGCTCCGGGGGCGGGTGCGCCTGCCCGCGGCTCTGTCGTGCCCGCGGCCGGGAACGAGCTGCGGGTACCGCGCCGCCGTCAGCTCGTCGGACTGGGCATTGCCGTGCTCCTGTTGGCACTCGCCGTGGCCGCCTCCCTCGTGGTGGGCAGCCGGTCGATCCCGCTGGGCACCGTGCTCGAGGCGCTGCTGCGCCCCGACCTCGGCATCACCGACCACACCGTGGTGCTCGACCTGCGGGTGCCACGCACCGCCATCGGCCTACTCGCCGGCCTCGCACTGGGCCTGGCCGGCGCCCTCATGCAGGGCATCACCCGCAACCCGCTCGCCGACCCCGGCCTTCTCGGCGTCAACGCCGGCGCCTCGCTCTTCGTCGTCGCCGGAATCGCCTGGTTCGGCGTCACCTCGGCGCTCGGCTACGTCTGGTTCGCCTTCGCCGGCGCGTTCGTGGCTGCCGTGATCGTCTACGTGGTCGGCTCGCTCGGCCGCGAGGGCGCCACCCCGGTCAAACTGGCGCTGGCCGGCACCGCGCTCACAGCCTCACTCACCTCGCTGATCACCATCGTGCTGCTCAGCGACCCGGCCGCCTTCGACAAGTACCGGTTCTGGTCGGCCGGCTCCCTCGTGGCCCGCGACCTCGGCTCCACCCTGCAGCTGGCCCCGTTCATCGGCCTCGGGGTGCTGCTCTGCCTGCTGGCCGGGCGGATGCTCAACGCGCTCGCCCTGGGCGACGACCTGGCCCGCGGGCTCGGCCAGAACCTCGTAGCGGCCCGCATCGTCTGCGCCGTCGCCGTGGTGCTGCTTTGCGGCTCCGCCACCGCCATGGCCGGACCGATCGTGTTCGTGGGCCTGGCCGTGCCGCACATCGCCCGCCGTTTCACCGGCCCGGACTACCGCTGGATCCTGCTCTACTCCGCGGTGCTCGGCCCGGTGCTGTTGCTGGCCGCCGATGTGCTCGGCCGGGTCATCGCCCGGCCCGGCGAGATCGAGGCCGGCCTGGTCGTCGCGTTCCTCGGCGCCCCGATGCTCATCGCCCTGGTGCGCCGCGTGAAGCTGGCCGGTCTGTGAGCGCCACCGTGACGACATCCACCCGGGCCGTAGCGGATGCCGCCCCGCTCGCGCTGGCCCGCACCCTGCGGCACCGCCGGGAACGCCGCATCGTGCTGGTCCTGGCCGTGCTGGTACTGCTGGTCGCCGCGATGAGCCTGATGGTGGGCGCATACAACCTCAGCGTGCCCGACCTGCTGCGCACCCTGGTGGGCCAGGGGTCCAGCAGCGAGAACTTCATAGTGTTCAAGCTGCGGCTGCCTCGGCTGACCCTGGCGGTCCTCGTCGGCGTGGCCTTCGCGATCTCCGGCGGGCTGTTCCAGACGGTGCTACGCAACCCCCTGGCCAGCCCCGACATCATCGGCGTCACCGGTGGTGCCAGCGCCGCGGCCGTGTTCGGCATGCTCGTGCTGGGCCTGGGCAGTGTCGCCACCTCGTTCATGGCGTTCGCCGGCGCCATGGTCGTGGCCGCCGCCATCTACCTGCTCGCCTGGCGCGGCGGCGTCGTCGGCTACAGGTTCGTGCTCATCGGTGTGGGCGTCGCGTTCATGGTGCAGGGCCTGCTCGGCTACCTGCTCTCCCGAGCCGACCTCCGCAACGCGCAGGACGCCCTCACCTGGCTGGTCGGCAGCGTCAGCGGCGCCCGCTGGTCCGAGATCGCGGTCCTCGCCGGGTTCCTGGCGGTGCTGCTGCCGGCCATCGGGCTGCTCGCCGGGCGGATGCGGATGCTGCAGCTGGGCGACGACACCGCCAGCAGCCTCGGCGTGCGCGCCGAACGCTCCCGGCTGGCCCTGCTCGTAACGGCCGTGGCCCTCGCGGCCCTCGCCACCGCGTTCGTGGGTCCGCTCGCGTTCATCGCCTTCGTCTCGGCACCCATCGCCCGACGCCTCGTCGGCACCGGCAGTCTGGCCCTGCTACCGGCGGCCCTGATCGGCGTGCTGATCACCACCGTCGCGGACTTCACCGCCCAGCACCTGCTGCCGGGCTCACTCGAACTGCCGGCCGGCATCATCACCGGCGCGATCGGCGCCCCCTACCTGCTCTGGCTGCTCGCCACCCAGAACCGAATCGGAAAGGGCGCCTGATGCCCCAGCCCACCGGCCAGCCCATCGCTCAGCCCGCCGCCCCGCACGCCGCCGAGTCGGCCGCATCCGCTCGCCACGCCCTCACCGCCACCGGCCTCAGCCTCGGCTACGACGGCACCCGCATCGTAGACAACCTCGACCTCGCCATCGAACCCGGCGCGATCACCGTGATCGTCGGCGCCAACGCGTCCGGCAAGTCCACGCTGCTGCGCGGCCTCGCCCGGCTGCTGCCGCCGCAGGCCGGCACCGTCACCCTCGACGGCCGGAACATCGCCGGCCTGCCCAGCCGTCAGGTCGCCACCGTCGTGGGCCTGCTGCCCCAGCAGCCCATCGCCCCGGAGGGCATCGGCGTGGCCGACCTCGTCGGCCGCGGCCGGTACCCGCACCAGGGCTGGTTCCGGCACTGGTCGAGCACCGACGACGCCATCGTCGCCCAGGCCATGGCCGCCACCCAGACCCTCGAGCTGGCCTCCCGGCGCATGGAGGAACTCTCCGGCGGGCAGCGTCAACGCGTCTGGATCGCCATGGCGCTCGCGCAGAAACCCGACATCCTGCTGCTGGACGAACCCACCACCTTCCTCGACGTCACCCACCAGGTGGAGGTGCTCGACCTGCTGCACGAGCTCAACCACGAGCAGGGCACCACGGTGGTGATGGTGCTGCACGATCTGAACCTGGCCGCCCGATACGCCGACAGGCTTGTCGTCATGCGGCACGGGCGCATCATCGCCGAGGGCCCCCCGGCCGAAGTGCTCACCGAGGCGGTCGTGCTCGAGGCCTTCGGGCTCACCGCCCACGTCATCGCCGACCCGGTCTGCGGCTCACCCCTGGTTGTGCCCATCGGACGGTTCCACGGAAGCGTCTGACCCGCTATATTAGGTGAGGCTACCCTAAACATCGGCGGTCATTTCCGCCCCTCAGAACCGGAGTTACCTGTGCCCAGACGTCTGACCACCGTGCTCGCCGCCACCGCGGCCATCGCCGCCCTCACGCTCAGCGGATGCTCCGCCTCCGACTCCGACGGCGACGCCGGTTCGGATGCCGCGGCCGGCGGCGCGTTCCCCGTCACCATCGAGCACGCCTTCGGTGAGACCACCATCGACGCCGAGCCCACCCGCGTGGTCACCTGGGGCTGGGGTAGCGCCGACGACGCCATCGCCCTGGGCGTCGTGCCCGTCGCCATCCCCTTCCAGGCCTACGGCGGCGACGAGAACGGTGTGCTGCCGTGGATCGCCGACGCCCTGGACGAGCAGGGCGCAGACGTTCCCACCGTGCTCTCCGACTCCACCGAACCCCCCTTCGAGGAGATCGCGGCCGCCGCGCCCGACGTGATCCTCGCCGCGTACTCCGGCATCACCGAGGAACAGTACGAACTGCTCAGCGACATCGCCCCGGTCGTGGCCTACCCCGACGAGCCCTGGTCCACCGACTGGCGCGAGCTGATCGAGATCACCGGCACGGCCCTGGGCAAGTCCGACGAGGCCACCACCCTGCTCGCCGACATCGACGACACGATCGCCGAGAAGGCCGCGGCGCATCCGGAGTTCGACGGCAAGACCGTCGCCCTGACCTCCGACACCGCCGGCGTGTTCTACGTCTACACGGATGCTGACCCGCGCGTGACCTTCGCCACCGAGCTCGGCTTTGAGAGCGCCCCCAGCGTCGCCGAACTCGCCAACGGCGAGTCCGACTTCTTCTACACGATCAGCTACGAGCAGCTCGACAAGCTCACCAGCGACGTGATCGTCAACTTCGCCGCCACCCAGGAGGAATCCGACGCGTTCCTGAACGCCGGCTACGCGCAGGTCATGCCGCAGGTGCAGAACAAGGCAGTGGCGTCGCCGGTCGGCGCGGCCTTCGTCGCCTCGGTCTCCCCGCCCACCGGTCTCTCGCTCACCTGGGGCATCGACGACTACGTCGCCCAGCTCTCGGTGGCCGCGTTGGCCGCCGACGCCGCGAAGTAATCGCGGACGGTAGCGAGGGCGACCGGGAGCGAGGGCAGCCTGGAGCACGGGCTGTCCGGAGCACGGTAACCTTGACCTGCCTCCGTTTCGACTGATTTCGAAGCCGAGATCGTACGAGCCGTACCCCAGCGCAGGGGTGTCTCAGGTTCACTCCAGTCGTACAATCCACGGAGCGCTCAGTCGACTCGATCCTGTGAAGCGTCGAGACCCAGGAAAAGGTTGTGCCATGCGCGCTAGATACGTATTCCCCGCCCTCGCTGCCGTGGCGGCACTGATGCTCACCGGATGCGTCGACAATTCGACTCCGGCGGAGTCCGGGTCACCCGAGGGCAGTGCCGCTGCGATCACGAAAGACGACGCGGCAGCGGCACTGGTCCCGGCTGAGGTGGCCGATCGTGGCACCCTGCTCATCGGAACCGAACCGACCTACGCGCCGAACGAGTTCAAGAACGAGGCCGGCGACCCGATCGGCTGGGACATCGAGCTCGCCGCCGGCATCGCCGCCAAGCTCGGCCTGACGCCGACGTTCCAGGTCGCGAAGTTCGACAACATCATCCCGAGCGTGGCCGGCGGCAAGGCCGACATCGGAGCATCCTCGTTCACCTACACCCCGGAGCGCGCGGAGCAGGTCGACTTCGTCACCTACTACAACGCCGGCATCCAGTGGGCGTCGGTGACGGGCACTGACGTCGACCCTGACAACGCCTGCGGCCTGAAGGTGGCCGTGCAGACCGCCACCTTCGAGGACACCGATGAGGTGCCCGCCAAGAGCGAGGCCTGCGTTGCCGCCGGCAAGCCGCCGATCGACAAGCTGAAGTTCGACACCCAGGCCGACGTCGCCAACGCTGTCGTGCTCGGCCAGGCCGACGCACTCAGCGCCGACTCCCCGGTCTCGCTGTACGCGATCGCCCAGACCGGCGACAAGTTGCAGCCGGCCGGCGTCACCTTCGATGAGGCCCCGTACGGCATGGTCGTCGCCAAGGGTTCCGAACTCACCGCCGCCGTGCAGTCCGCCCTGCAGTCGATGGTGGATGACGGCAGCTACACGGCCATCCTCGATGCCTGGGGTGTCACGGACGGTGGCGTGGACGAGATCACGATCAACGCAGCCGCGAACGGCTGATCCCCTAAGTTCTCGCTGACCTGGGGCATCGACGACTCCGCCGGAGTGCCACTGCGCAGGACCCACTAGCCTTGACAGGCGTCGTTTGGGCTGTTCCCGAACCGATATCGCCAGGCCGTTCCCCCAGCGCAGGGGTGTATTAGGCTCACAGCAGTCGTACCGTCCACTGCCATTCAGTCGATCCGACACCTCGACGCCCCAATGAAGAAGGTCGTGCCATGCGCGCTAGATACGTACTTCCCGCCCTCGCCGCCGCCGCCGCGCTGATGCTGACCGGCTGCGTTGACAACTCGACGCCCGCGACCAGCGGCTCCGACGCCAGCAGCGCTCCCACGCTCGAGGTCGACGACGCGGCCGCAGCCCTGGTGCCCGCCGAGGTCGCCGACACCGGCACCCTCGTCATCGGCACCGACCCGACCTACGCGCCGAACGAGTTCAAGAACGAGGCCGGCGAGCCGATCGGCTGGGGTGTGGAAATCGCCAGTGGCATCGCCGCCAAGCTCGGCCTCGAGCCGGAGTTCCAGGTCGCCAAGTTCGACAACATCATCCCGAGCGTCACCGGCGGCAAGGCCGACATCGGTTCGTCCTCGTTCACCGACACCGTCGAGCGGCAGCAGCAGGTCGACTTCGTCAACTACTACACCGCGGGCATCCAGTGGGCCTCTGCGGCGGGTAAGGATGTCGACCCCAACAACGCCTGCGGCCTGAAGGTCGCCGTGCAGGCCACCACCTTCGAGGACACCGACGAGGTGCCCGCCAAGAGCGACGCCTGCGTGGCCGCCGGCAAGCCCCCGATCGACAAGCTCAAGTTCGACACCCAGGATGCCGCGACCAACGCGGTCGTGCTCGGCCAGGCCGACGCGCTCAGTGCCGACTCCCCGGTCACCCTGTACGCGATCTCCCAGACCGACGGCAAGCTGCAGCTGGCCGGCGAGACCTTCGATGTGGCCCCGTACGGCATGGTCGTGGCCAAGGGCTCCGAGCTCACCGTGGCCGTGCAGGCCGCGCTGCAGTCCATGGTCGACGACGGCAGCTATCAGGCGATCCTCGACGAGTGGGGCGTTGCCGACGGCGGCATCGATGAAATCACAATCAACGCAGGCGCGAACGGATAACCCATGAGTACCACGCACCCGTCCGGCCCGGCGGCGGGCTCGAGCCCGCCGCCGCGAGACGCCGTATCCACCTCGGAGCCGATCAAGGCCATCCGGCTGCGACACCCGTGGCGTGTGGTGTTCGCCGTGTTGCTTATGGCGATCTTCGCTCTTTTCGTCATCGACGCGGCGTTCCGCCCGGCGTACGACTGGCCGGCGGTGGGCAAGTACCTCTTCGACCGGCGCATCTCGATGGCCGCCCTGGTGACGATCCAGCTGACGGTGTTCTCGATGGTGATCGCGATCATCCTCGGCGTGATCCTGGCCGTGATGCGGCTCTCACCCAACCCGGTGGTCAAGAGCGTGGCCTGGTTCTACCTGTGGATCTTCCGCGGCACCCCGGTTTACGTGCAGCTGACCATCTGGGGCCTGATCTCGCTGATCTACACGAGCATCGATATCGGTATTCCCTTCATGGACCCCTGGGTCTCGTTCAGCACCAACGCAGCACTGAACACCTTCACCCTGGCCATCATCGGGCTGGCGTTGAACGAAGCCGCGTACATGGCCGAGATCGTGCGCGCCGGCCTGCTCTCGGTCGACAAGGGCCAGGAAGAGGCCTCGATCGCTCTCGGTATGAGCTGGTCGCAGACGATGACCAGGGTCATCCTGCCGCAGTCGATGCGGGTGATCATCCCGCCGACCGGCAATGAGGTCATCTCGATGCTGAAGACCACCTCCCTGGTCACGGCGGTGCCGTTCAGCCTGGAACTGTTCACGAGGTCGCGAGACATCTCGGCGGAGACCTTCAACCCGATCCCACTGCTGATCGTCGCGTCGATCTGGTATCTGTTCTTCACCTCGATCCTGATGGTCGGCCAGTACTTCCTCGAGAAGCGCTTCTCCCGCGGAGTGGGCGACCGGCAGACCGACAAGAGCGACCCGGCGCCCAGCACGGGCGCGATCACCGGTGTGGTACCCGTGATCGGGTCGGGCCAGCCCACCGTGGTGCTGCCGCCGAAGACGGATGCGTCGGGCACGATCGGCGACGGAGGAGCACGATGAGCGCGACGACAGTGGGGCCCGCGACAACCGTTGACGTGCCGATGGTGCTGGCCGAGCAGGTCACCAAGAGCTTCGGCTCGAATGAGGTGCTCAAGGGCATTACCCTCGAGGTCAAGCGCGGCGAGGTGATGTGCCTGGTCGGGCCGAGTGGTTCGGGCAAGTCCACGTTCCTGCGCTGCATCAACCACCTCGAGGTGCTTTCGGCCGGTCGGCTGAGCGTGGACGGTGAGCTGATCGGCTACCGCGAGTCCAACGGCAAGCTTTACGAGATGGCGCCCAAGGAAGCATCGAAGCAGCGCCGGGACATCGGCATGGTGTTCCAGCGGTTCAACCTGTTCCCGCACATGACTGCGCTGCAGAACGTGATGGAAGCGCCGCTGCGGGTCAAGGGACTGCCCAAGGCGAAGGTGGAGTCGACCGCGCGCGACCTGCTGGCCCGGGTGGGCCTGGCCGACCGCGCCGACTACTACCCCGCGCACCTCTCCGGTGGCCAGCAGCAGCGGGTGGCGATCGCCAGGGCGCTGGCGATGGAGCCCAAGCTGATGCTCTTCGACGAGCCCACCAGCGCGCTGGACCCGGAGCTCGTCGGCGAGGTGCTCGACGTGATGAAGGGCCTGGCCAAGGAAGGCATGACCATGATCGTGGTGACCCACGAGATGGGCTTTGCCCGCGAGGTCGCCGACTCCCTGGTCTTCATGGACGCCGGTGTCGTGGTCGAGTCCGGTCTCCCGTCGGAGGTCCTGGCCAACCCGCGGCACGCCCGCACCCAGGCGTTCCTCTCCAAGGTGCTCTAGCCTCCCCGAACCGTGAGAAAGGCCCCAGAATCTCGACGATTCTGGGGCCTTTCTCACAGGTCGCGGGCTAAAAAGCGTAGGGGCCGAAGCGGGTGATGGCCACGACGAGAGCGAGGATACCGAGGATCACGCTGGGCATGGTCTCCTTGGCGCCGTCGCCGGCACGCACATGCCAAACCACGGCACCGATCATGATCACGGTCAGGCCGGCCGCGGCGATCGGCACCAGGATCGGGGCGATGCCGGTGACCGCGGGCAGGATCAGGCCGAGGCCGCCGAGCAGCTCGGCGAGACCGACGAGCTTGACGCCGGCATCCGAGTAGTCGTTGGTCCACGCCATGCCGTTGGCGGCCAGCTTGGCGCGCGGTTGTGCGACCTTCATGAGGCCGGCACCGATGAAGGCGACGACGATGACGACGGTGATGATCCAGATGGCGATATTCATGGGAACTCCAGGGTTGGCGTCGGGCCGGAAGCGCCGAACGACGGTTGTTGCGGGGGAAGTAGTTGCTGTGTCAAATAAACTAGCGTGAACTACTTTCGGCGTCAAGTAAATCTGGGTAGAGTGGGCGGATGGACGAACCGGAATGGTTGAACGCTGAGGAGCTGACCGCATGGAAGGCCTTGGCGGAGGTGCTCTTCCTGCTGCCCGCGGCTTTGGAATCGCAGCTCCAGCGGGATGCTGACCTCGCGATGGCGGACTACATGGTGCTGGTGATGCTCTCGGAACGGGACGACCACTGCATGCGCATGAGCGAGCTCGCGGCATCGGCCAGCACCTCGCAATCGCGGCTGTCGCGCATCGTGGCGCGCCTGGAGGCGGCGGGTTACGTCACCCGCGAGATGGCGCCGGATGACCGCCGTGCCGTGCTGGCCACCCTGACGGAGTCGGGTCTGGCCAAACTCGTGGCGGCCGCGCCCGGCCACGTGGCCCAGGTGCGCCGCCTGGTCTTCGACCGGCTGACGCCCGCCCAGGTGCTTTCGCTCACCGACATCGCCCGGGCCCTCGCCCACCCCGACGACCACGCGGCTTGCGACGGCCCGCCTCGCTGAACGAGCTTGTCTGTGGAACGCCCCGCCTCGCTGATCGAGCTTGTCGAGATCCCGTGAGCTGGAGTCTGAACGCAGGTATTGTCACCAGGTCTCGACAAGCTCGACCGGCGGATGGCGCGGGACGCGTGGGCGTCGCGGGGTCTCGACAAGCTCGACCGACGGTGGGGTGCGACTGCGAGACGGCGTTAGGAGGCGAGGACCTTCTGGATGCGCTGGAGGGAGACCGACTCCGCCGCGCGCAGCTCCTGGGCGAAGAGACTGATGCGCAACTCCTCGATCATCCATCTCGCCCGAACCAGGTTGGCCGCTGAGTCGGCGGGCAACGGGATGCGTCCGCCTGCGTCCGCGAAGCGGGCCGTGGCGGACTGCACCTCGTTCATCCAGACCCTGTCGCGGTTGGGGTTGTCCAGCAGCTTGTCGATGCGCGCGCTGATGCCGCCGAGGTAGCGCGGCAGATGCCGCAGCTGGGCCAGGCCGGTTGCGCTGACAAAACCGGGGTAGACCAGCCCGTTCAGCTGCTCGCGGGCATCCGTGAGCGCGGCAAGCAGGGCCATGCTGGTGGAGGCCTTGAGCGCTTTGTCCGCGGCGCGGGACGCCGTGAGGATGCGGGCGACGAGCCCGACGGTCTCGAACATCGAGTCCATCACCACGCCGGAGACCCTGTCGCGGATGGTGTCGAACTCGGCCTTCATGAAGACCTGGCCGTCGGGCCGCACCCTGTAGAGCACGTCGTCGACGGCGGCCGCGAGGCAGTCGTCGAACAGGGCCTGGGTGGAGCGGTAGGGGCTGGTGGCCAGCGAGAGCTTCTCGCCGCCCTTGAGGTGCTGCTGCACGTACGCCACCGGCGACGCGGTCGCCAACAGCAGCAGCCGGCGCACCCCGCCGGGCAGGGTGCGGGCCTGCTCCTCGGCGGTGCTCATCATGCGGATGCTCACTGACGTGCCGTCGTCGATCAGGGTGGGGTAGCCGCGAATGGTGTTGTCACCCTGCTTGGTGTCGATGAACCGGGGCAGTTCGATGAAGTCCCAGGTGGTGAGGCCGCTGCGTTCGATGGCGTTCTTGGGTGTGGCGGCCGAGGCCTTGGCCACGGACTCGCGCACCTTGTTGCCCAGGCGCCGCTGGAGCTCGGTGAGGTCCTTGCCGGAGGCGACGGAGCGGCCGCGCTCGTCGACGACCCTGAAGGTCATCCGCAGGTGCGCGGGCACCCTGGAGAGGTCGAAGTCGCGCACGGTGACGGGCACGTAGGTGAGGCGCTGGATGAGGGCGGCGAGGGTTTCGGCGAAGGAGGGGTCGGCGTCCTGGTCGCGATTCGAGGCATGTCCCGGGGTCTCGACAAGCTCGACCGAGGATCGAACCACGCCGGGGGCGGGGGGCAGCTCGGCGAGGAGGCGCACGGCCCAGTCGGCGGCGGGCACCACATTGCGGCGGATGGCCTTGGGCAGCGACCTGATCAGCGAGGTGACCAGGTCGGCGCGGAGGCCCGGCACCTGCCAGTCGAAGCCGGTGGGGGAGACCCGGGCGAGGAGCGCGAGGGGTACCTGCACGGTCACGCCGTCGTCCTCCTCGCCGGGCTCGAACCGGTAACTCAGTGCAAAACGCTGGTCCCGCTGCTGCCAGGCCGGCGGGAAGAGCGATTCGTCGATCTCCGGCGCATCCTCGGGTACGAGCGCCTCGGCGGTCATGGTGAGCAGGTCCGGCGTCTCGGCGCGGGCGACGCGCCACCAGGTTTCGAAGGTGCGGGTGCTGTGCACGTCGGCGGGGATGCGGCGGTGGTAGAACTCGAAGACGGCCTCGTCGTCGAAGAGGATGTCGCGGCGCCGGGTGCGCTCCTCGAGCTCGGCGAGCTCCTTGCGGAGCGCGGTGTTGGCGCGGTCGAACGCGGTGACCCGCTGGTCGACCCGGTCCAGGTCCCACTCGCCGTCGACGAGGGCGTGCCGGATGAACAGCTCGCGGGCGTAGGCCGGGTCCACGCGGGAGAACTGCACGCGGCGGCGCGGCACAATCGGCACCCCGTACAGGGTGACCCGCTCGTAGGCGACCACGGCGCCCTGCTTCTTCTCCCAGTGCGGCTCGGAGTAGCTGCGCTTGCAGAGGTCGCCGGCGAGCTGTTCCGCCCAGGCCGGGTCGACGACGGCGTTCATCCGGGCGAATAGCCGGCTGGTCTCCACCAGCTCGGCGCTCATCACGGCGTTGGGCTGCTTCTTGGCCAGCGCAGAGCCGGGGAACAGCACGAAGCGCTGCTGCCGGGCGCCGATGTAGTCCTTCTTCGCCACGTCCTTCAGGCCGATGTGCGAGAGCAGGCCGGAGAGCATCGACCGGTGGATACCGTCGGGGTTCACACTGGGGTCGCCGATGTGCAGGCCGAGCGGCTTGGCCAGCTGGCGGAGCTGCTTGTAGACGTCCTGCCACTCGCGCACCCGAAGGTAGTTGAGGTACTCGTTCTTGCACAAACGCCGAAAAGCGCTCGAGCCGAGCTCCTTCTGCTGGTTCTCCAGGTAGTTCCAGAGGTTCAGCAGCGACAGGAAATCGCTGGTGGGGTCCGCGAACCGGGCGTGCTTCTCGTCGGCGGACCCGCGGCGCTCCAGCGGTCGCTCGCGCACGTCCTGGATGGTGAGGCCGGCGACGATGGCCATCACCTCGCGGCTGGTGCCCTGCACCTTGGACTCGATCACCATGCGGCCGAACCGGGGATCGATGGGCAACTGGGCGAGCTGCTGGCCCACCCTGGTGAGGGTGTGCGTTCCGGCCGTGACGGCCATCCGCCCGCCCTGCGGCCCACGACCGCCGCGCCCGCGGCCACCATCGCGGCCACTGGAGCGGCCGCCGGCCTGGCTCGGGTCTTCGGTGGGGGTGCCCGTGGGCGCCACGGTGGCCTTGACCGCGCCGAGCTCGGTGAGCAGGTCGAGGCCGTCCTTGATGTTGCGGGAGTCCGGCGGGGTGAGGAACGGGAACTGCGCGATGTCGCCCAGGCCCAGCGAGATCATCTGCAGGATCACCGCGGCGAGGTTGGTGCGCAGGATCTCCGGCTCGGTGTACTCCGGGCGCCGGGTGAAGTCCTCTTCGCTGTACAGCCGGATGGCGATGCCGTCGCTGGTGCGGCCGCTGCGGCCGGAGCGCTGGTTGGCGGAGGCCTGCGCGATGGCCTCGATCGGCAGCCGCTGCACCTTCGAGCGCACGCTGTACCGGCTGATCCGGGCGGTGCCGGCGTCGATGACGTAGCGGATGCCCGGCACGGTGAGGCTGGTCTCGGCCACGTTGGTGGCCAGCACGATGCGGCGCCGCACGCCGGCCACTGTGGAGGGCTGGAACACCCTGTGCTGGTCGGCCGACGAGAGCCGGCCGTACAGCGGCAGCACCTCGGTGGGGCTGGTGCGGTCGCGGGAAGCGAACTTGCCCTGCAGGGCATCGGCCGCGTCGCGGATCTCGGTCTCGCCGGAGAGGAACACCAGCACGTCGCCGTTGGACTCCTGCTCGAGCTCGTCGAGCGCGGCGGAGATGCCCTCGATGTAGTCGCGGTCCACGCTGGGCGCGGCATCCGTGATCTCGTCGTCGTCGTCGATCGCGGCCTCGGCCACCAGCGGGCGATAGCGGATCTCGACAGGGTAGGTGCGGCCGGATACCTCGATGATGGGCGCCGGGGTGCCGTCGGCGGCCGCGAAATGCTTGGCGAAGCTGGCCGGGTCGATGGTGGCGCTGGTGATGATCAGCTTGAGCTCGGGGCGCTGGGGGAGCAGCTGCTGCAGATAGCCGAGCAGGAAGTCGATGTTGAGGCTGCGCTCGTGCGCCTCGTCGATGATGATGGTGTCGTACTTGCGCAGCATCCGGTCGCGGTGGATCTCGTTGAGCAGGATGCCGTCGGTCATCAGCTTGATGCGGGTGTCCGCGCCGACCCGGTCGGTGAACCGCACCTGGTAGCCGACGAGCTCGCCGACCTCCTGGCCGAGCTCCTCGGCGATGCGCTCGGCGATCGTGCGCGCGGCGAGCCGGCGCGGCTGGGTGTGGCCGATCGACTCCCGGCCCAGCTCCAAGCAGATCTTGGGCAGCTGGGTGGTCTTCCCCGATCCGGTCGACCCCGCCACGATCACGACCTGGTTGTCGCGGATGGCGCGCGCGATGTCGTCGCGGCGCTGGCTGATCGGCAACTCGGGCGGGAAGGTGATTTTCACGGGAATCATTAGCCCTCCATAGTATTGCGTCGCGGGGGTACCCCACTTCGGGTCGAACCGTTGTGGAGCAAACTACTTTGTGTTACAAAGTAGACATGGATGACAACAGGACGCCCGTCACCGCCCTCGATGAGCCCCTGGGGACCCGCGCGAGATGCTCGCGATGCTCGAAGAACAACAGCGGCGGGTGGCGGATTCACAGATTGCGCCCGTCGTCTGGCTGTACTTCATCTGGGGGGTCGCCTGGTTCGTTGGCTTCCTTGCCCTCTGGTCGGGCGATGTGGATGGCAACCCGTGGTTCACGATTCCCGCGGGCGTGGCCACGCCGCTGTTCATCGTGCTGCTGGTGATCTCGATCGTGTCCTCCGCCGTGATCGGCCTGCGCATCAACCGCGGCGTTCGCGGCATGTCCAGCTTCTCCGGCGCCGTCTACGGGCTGTCCTGGTCGGTCTGCGGCACCGCCTTCGGGCTGCTCGGCACCGCCCTGATCAGCCACGGCATGTCCACCGACCTCGCCAACCTGTTCTTCCCGTCCGGCTTCGCGCTGATGTGCGGCACCATTTATCTCGGTGGCGCCGCGCTCTGGCGGGACAAATCGCAGCTGGTCCTCGGTCTGGTCATGCTGGTCGTCGGTGCGGCGGCCCCCTTCGCCGGGTCGCCCGGCAACGACCTGGTCTTTGCGCTCGTCGGTGGTGGCGCCTTCCTCGTCACGGCCGCCGTCATGGCCGCGCGCCTGCGCCGGAACCGCTGATGGACGAACTCGACCCGGTGATCCACGCATCCGCCCGGCTGAAGATCACCGCCACCCTGGCGACCCTCGAGGTGGGCGACCAGATCGCCTTTCCCCGGCTGCAGGAGCTGCTCGGTATGACCGCCGGCAACCTGTCCACCCACCTGCGGAAGCTCGAGGACGCGGGCTATGTTGACGTCGTCAAGTCCCACCAGGGCCGCAGCCCGGTCACCTACCTGGCCCTGTCGCGCACCGGCCGGCGCGCGTTCGAAGACTACCGAGAAGCCCTGCGCGGGCTGTTAGGGGAATCCTCATGAGCGTTCTCGCCCGGCTCGATCACGTGACGCGGCGTTTCGGCGACGTGCTCGCCGTCGACGACGTGAGCCTGGACATCCACTCGGGCAGCATCCTGGGCCTGCTCGGGCCCAACGGCGCCGGCAAATCCACCGTGCTCACCATGCTGCAGGGGCTGCGAAGGCCCAGCAGCGGCACGGTGTCGTTGTTCGGTGGGTCGCCGGGCGACTACCGGATGCGCCAGAAGCTCGGTGGCACCCCGCAGGAGACCGCGCTGCCGCCCACGCTGCGGGTGGGTGAGGTGATCGACTTCGTGGGCCGGCACTTCGAGACCCCGCTGTCCACCGCGGCCGTGGCCGAGGAGTTCGGGTTGGCGGAGCTGCTGAAACGGCAGACCGGCGCCCTGTCCGGCGGCCAGAAGCGCCGGCTCAGTGTGGCCCTCGCGTTTGTGGGGCAGCCGCGCCTGGTGCTGCTGGACGAACCGACCACGGGCCTGGACGTGGATGCCCGCCGCACCCTGTGGGACGCCGTGCGACGCCAGCACGAGCGCGGCGCCACCGTGGTGGTGACCAGCCACTACCTCGAGGAGATCGAGGCGCTCGCCGAACGGGTGGTGGTGATGGGGCACGGCCGGGTGATCGCCGACGACACCGTGACCGCCGTGATCAACCAGGTCTCGCTGCGTCAGGTGCGCCTGGTCACCGACCAGCCAGACCGGGTCAACGGGCTGCCCGGAGTGGTGGGCCACGAGCAGGCCGACGACGGCGCGACCACCTTCTACGCGAGCGACAGCGACCGGCTGATCGTGGAACTCGTGCGCTCCGGCATTCCGTTCTCCGGCCTCACCGTTCGTGGCGCCACCCTCGAAGAGGCGTTCCTCACCCTCACCGGGGCGACGGATGCCCCCACCGCCCAGAAGGAGATGAACCGATGAGCACCCACATCCCCGCTCCGGTCGGCGCCACTCCCGGCACGCCCGGCCGCACCCCGGTTCTGGGCGGCCGTACGGGCATCCTTGCCCTCACGCTGCTGCACGCCCGCATCATCCTCGTCGAGACGTTCCGCATCCCGGCCGCCCTGATCGGGTCACTCGTGTTTCCCGGGCTGTCGCTGCTGTTCTTCGTGGTGCCGCAACGCGCCATCGCCGACAACCCGGAGTTCGCCACCCAGGCGGTGATCGCGCTGAGCGTGTTCGCCTTGATGTCGAACTCGCTCTTCAGCTTCGGCCTGAACATCTCGGCCAACCGGGAGCAGCCGTGGGACCCGTACCTGCGCACCTTGCCGGTACCGGGCGTCTCCCGCGTGCTCGGGCAGATCTGCTCGACCGGGCTGATGGGCCTTGCGTCGATCCTGCCGGTGATCGCGATCGGCGCTCTGTTCACCGCGGCGGAGGCATCCATACTGGGCGTTCTCGCGGGGATCGTGGCGCTGGGCATCTCGGCGCTGCCGTTCATGTTCATCGGCATCTCGATCGGCTACTCGATGTCGTCCAAGGCCGCGATCGCCGTGGTGCAGATCGTGATGTTCGGCCTGGCGTTCGCGGGTGGGTTGTTTCTGCCGCCGTACCTCTTCGCGGACTGGCTCGACACCCTGTCGATGTTCCTGCCGTCGCGGCAGGCCCGGGAGTTCGTGATCTGGGCCGTGCAGGGCGGCGAGCTGGAGCCGTGGGTGTGGATCGGCATCCTGGTCTGGACCGCGGGCACCTTCGCCCTGGCCCTGCTGCTCTTCCGCCGCGACGAAGGCCGCCGCTACCACTGAGTCGCAACAGTCAGCCCCGGAGAGCGCGCTGATTACGCTCTCGGCGTGCGTGACGTGCGCGGGCGGTGGCGGTTCCCTAGGCTCAGTGGATGACGAATTCCGTACCCACCATCACCCTGAACGACGGCCACACCATCCCGCAGCTCGGCTTCGGGGTCTTCAAGGTCGATCCGACCGAGACCACCCGCATCGTCACCGACGCCCTCGAGGTGGGCTACCGGCACATCGACACCGCCGCCGTCTACGGCAACGAGGAGGGTGTCGGGCAGGCGCTGGCGTCGTCAGGTATCGACCGCTCGGAACTGTTCGTGACCACGAAGCTGTGGAACGACAAGCAGGGCACCCAGTCGGCGCTGGATGCGTTCGATGAGAGCCTGGAGAAGCTCGGCCTGGACTACGTCGACCTGTACCTCATCCACTGGCCGGCACCGGCGAACGACAAGTTCGTGGAGAGCTGGAAGACGCTCGCGAAGATCCGCGAGTCCGGCCGGGCCCGCTCCATCGGCGTCTCGAACTTCCTCGTGCCGCACCTGGAGCGACTGATCACCGAGACCGACGTCGTGCCGGCGGTCAACCAGATCGAGCTGCACCCCGCCTACCAGCAGACCGAGATCACGGCGTTCGCCCGCGAGCACGGCATCCACATCGAGGCCTGGGGCCCGCTCGGCCAGGGCAAGTACCCGTTGCTCGATGAGGGCGTGGTCACTACCGCGGCCGAGGCGCACGGCAAGACGCCCGCCCAGGTGATCATCCGCTGGCACCTGCAGACCGGCAACATCGTCTTCCCCAAGTCCAACCGCCGCGAGCGGATGGCGGAGAACTTCGACGTCTTCGACTTCGAACTCAGCCACACCGAGCTCGCCACCATCTCGGCGCTCGAGCGCGGCGGCCGCGTCAGCGCGCACCCCAACGAGGTCAACTAGCCTCACCGGGCTCCGCTGACGTGCCGCAAACGGCCCCTTATGCTCGTCGGAGGCGGCCGTTTGCGGCATCTCAGCGGATGACCCTGCGCCCACTTGCGAGAAAGTGCCCCTGTGCAGCGTCCGAAGGGACACTTTGCGGCAACTCGGCACGCACGCGTTGCTTCGCGGGCGGCGGATGCGCACCGGCTCGCGTCTTACGCCGTGTGTCAGCGCGGCTGGCGGCATCCGGCGGCGGCATTTAGCGTCGGAACATGTCGTACACCCTGAACGTCGTCGCCGTTTCCGGCAGCCTGCACGCTCCCTCGAAGACCACCGCCCTGGTGCGGGCGATCCTCGACGCGCTCGAACGCGAGCTCTCGATCCACGTGCACCTGATCGAGCTGAGCCGGGTCGGCCGCGAGTTCAGCGGGGCGCTTCGCCGGGACGAGCTCTCCGCCGCGGCCGAGGACGACCTGCGACGCATCGAGGGCGCCGACCTGCTCATCGTGGCGTCGCCGGTGTACCGGGCCTCCTTCACCGGACTCTTCAAGCACGTCTTCGACTTCGTCGAGCAGTACTCGCTCGTGGACAAGCCGGTGCTGCTGGCCGCGACCGGTGGCAGCGACCGGCACGCGCTGATCCTCGAGCACCAGTTCCGGCCGTTGTTCAGCTTCTTCCAGGCGCTCACCCTGCCGTTGGGGGTGTACGCCAAGGACTCCGACTTCACCGACTACCGGGTGACCAACGCCGAGCTCAACGAGCGCATCGATCAGGCGATTCACCGCGGGCTGCCGCTGGTGCGGGCCAGCCTGCCGGCCAACCTCTCGGCTGATTCGGCCGCCATCGTCTGGTGACGCTCCGGGCGGCCGCGGAATAGACCCGCGCGCAAACGCCTTACATTGGGACGTGCACGGATGCGACCCATCCGGGAGAGAAGTGTCCTGTGTCCCTGATCGATTGGCTCTTTGACGCCCAGCTGCAGATCGGCAGCCAGACCATTCTCTGGCGCGAGATCATCGGCAACGTCTTCGGCATCGCCAGCGCCGTCGGCGGGATGCGCCGCAAGATCTGGGCCTGGCCGGTGGGCATCGTCGGCAACGCCCTGCTGTTCACGGTGTTCCTCGGCGCCGTCTTCGGCACACCCAACCCGGTGAACCTGCTCGGTCAAGCCGGCCGGCAGGTGATGTTCATCATCGTCTCGATCTACGGCTGGGTGCAGTGGTCGCGCAGCCGCTCGGTCGGCACCGTCGCCGTCGCCCCGCACTGGGCCGGCACCCGGGCGCGGGTGGGCCTGGGCATCGGCCTCGTCGCCGGCACGCTAGTGCTCACCCCGATCTTCCGGGCGCTGGGCTCGTTCGAACCAGTCTGGGCCGACGCCTGGATCTTCACCGGGTCGCTGCTGGCCACCTACGGCATGGCCCGCGGTTGGACGGAATTCTGGCTGATCTGGGTGGCCGTGGACATCGTCGGCGTGCCCCTGCTGATCAGCGCCGGCTACTACGCCTCCGCGATCCTTTACCTCTTTTATGGCGCATTCACCATCACCGGCTTCGTGATCTGGACCCGGGTGCAACGCCGCCGCGCGCTCGTGGAGCGGGCCCTGGCCTGATCCCACCCTGCAGCGCCCGCGAGAGCGGCCCTGTGGTTGCCTGGCTCGGCTGAGGTAGCCAGAACGTCGCTTTCGCGAGGTCGTCCATCCGCGAAAGCGGCCGTGTGGTTGCCTCGGCCGGGGCGAAGTGACCACATGGCCGCTTTCGCGAGGTCGTCCTTCGAGCGCATGCGGGTGCTCGGGCGCCGTGGGGACGGTCAGCCGGCGGGGCGGGGCGGGGCGGACGACCGGCGCCGGAGCTGCTTGGGCCGGCCGAGGGCCACCAGGCCCAGCACCGGCGCGATGAGCAGCTGCAGCGCCACGAGGGGACCGAACGAGGCGAACACCACGGTGAGCACTGCCGTCGCGGTGCCCAGGATCAACACGATCACCAAAAAGACGGTGCGTCCGGTGCGGGCGAAGGCGACGGATGCCAGTCCCAGCGGCACCAGCCGCAGCCACAGGTCCGCCTGGGACTGGGGCAGCGGCCCGCCGATGACCGAGATCGTGGCAGCCAGCGCGTACAGCGCCGTCCACACCCAGAACAGCCATGGACCGGCGGGCTGCACCGGCTGGTACGGCTCGTCGGCCGCCCAGCCCGGCGGCGTACCCGTGGCAGGTCCCCGGCCGGTCCCGGCCCACTCCCCGCCCGAGCCGAAACTCGAGCCGGAGCCCGCCCCTTCGCCGGTCGGCCGGGGTCCGGCGGATCCGGGGGAGCGGCGCATCCGCTCGGCCTCGACCTCACGCAGCACGGCCCGGGCCTGGGTGAACCTGTCGAACCGGGCGGCCGCCGCGGCCAACTCGGCGGGTGTTGCGGCGGTCAACAGGTCGGGATGCGAGCGCTGGGCCTGGTACCGGAACGCCCGCTCCACCTGCTCCAGCTCGGCATCGACCGCAACCTCGAGGAGTGCCGCCGCCTCGACGGGGGTCATCGTGCGTTCGGTCATGTCGCGCAGACGGTCACGGGACGGCGGCGGGTGCTCATAGGCCGATGGGCGGATGCCCGGTCAGCGGCGAGGCCGTTCGGGCGCGGGTACTGGTGGGTGACCGGTCGGAGCGCCGATCCGGCGGCGAAACGGGACCTGGCCCCAGGACAGCCAGACGAAGGCGCCCAGGATCGGGAAGGCCAGGATGATCAGCACCCAGAGCGCGCATCCGGTGCCAGACATCGGGGTGCGAAAGAGCGAGCCGAAACCAGGAGAACGGCGACGGCGACCAGGGCAATCGTGCCAATGCCCAGCAGCAGCGCCCACAGATCCATCGTGCCCCTTCGTCGCATCCAGTCTCACAGCAGCCCTCCGACTCGGCAACCCTCTCCGCGTCCAGAAGTGCGGTGCCCGCCGGCGTTCGGATATCGCCGCGACCAGCCGGAACGGAGGTTGCCGGGTCACAATGGAGCCATGCCGAATCGCCTCGCCGACGCCATCAGCCCGTACCTGCGCTCGCACGCCGAGAACCCGGTCGACTGGCATCCGTGGGGTGTGGCCGCCTTCGCCGAGGCCCGCCGGCGCGACGTGCCGGTCCTGGTGTCGATCGGCTACGCCACCTGCCACTGGTGCCATGTGATGGCCCGCGAGAGCTTCAGCGATCCGGCGCTGGCCGCCTATCTCAACGAGCATTTCGTGAGCGTCAAGGTCGACCGGGAGGAGCATCCGGATGTCGATGCCAGCTACCTCGCCGCGGCCGGCGCGTTCACCCAGAACCTCGGCTGGCCGCTGAATGTGTTCGTCACCCCGGCCGGCCGGCCCTTCTTCGCCGGCACCTATTCGCCGCCCACGCCGATGCCGGGGCATCCGGCGTTCCGTGAGGTGCTCAACGCCGTCACGGATGCCTGGACCAACCGCCGGGACGCCGTCGAAGACAGTGCCGCGGGCCTGGCCGAGGCGCTCGCCCAGGCGGCGCCCGCGGCGGTGGGGGAGATGCCGGACCAGGCCAGAGTCGCCGACACCGTCGCCCGGCTGGCCACGGCGGAGGATCCCGTCTACGGCGGTTTCGGCGGTGCTCCCAAGTTTCCCGCCGCGCCGACCCTGGGCCTGCTGCTCGACCGGGCCGACGGCCGGGAGCTGGCGCTGCGCACCCTCAAGCGGATGGGTGCGTCGCCGCTCCGGGACCCCGTCGAGGGCGGTTTCTTCCGCTACGCCGTCAACCGCGATTGGAGCGACCCGCACTACGAACGGATGCTTTACGACAACGCGCAACTTCTCGAGCTGTACACCCGGGCGTGGATGCTCACCGGTGAACGCTGGGCCCGCATCGTGGCCGAGGGCCTCGTCGGGTTTCTCGGCGCGGTGCTTCAGCTACCCGATGGCGGTTTCGCCAGCGCCCAGGACTCGGAGAGCACCGTCGACGGGGTGCGGGTGGAGGGCGGCTACTACGCCCTCGACGAAGACGCCCGCCGCGGCCAGGCCCCGCCGGCCCTGGACGCCAAGGTGCTCACCGGCTGGAACGGCCTGGCGATCGGCGCCCTCGCACTGGCCGGGCACGCGTTCGCCGACGATGCCGCGCTGCACCTGGCCCGACGTGCGGCCGACAGGCTGCTCCAGGCGCACCGCCGCGCCGATGGCGCCCTGGTGCGGGCCTCCATCGACGGTCGCCTCTCGGCCGCGGTCGCGACACTGGAGGACTACGGCATGTTCGCCGGCGGCCTCCTCGAGCTCGCCACCGCCACCGGAGAGGTACGGTACGCGGTCGTGGCCGGGGAACTCATCGACCGGACCATGCCCGGCGACGGTTCGACGGCCGGCCGTGAACCCGGAATGACCTTCGCCGCCCCGGAGGGCGCCGATCCGGTGCTCACGGCGCAGGGACTCGACCTCGCCACCGACCCCTCCGAGGGCGCCTACCCATCCGGACTCACGGCCATCGCCAGCGCGGCCTGGCGGCTGCACCTGCTCACCGGCGCCGGCCGCTATCGCGACGCGGCCACGGCCGGGATGGTGCGGCTGGTCGGATCCGGCGACATCAACCCGCTCGCGTTCGGCGCCGCCCTCCGGCTGGTCAACGGGCTCACCACGCCGGTGGAGCAACTCGTCGTCGTCACCCCTGACGGAGCCTCGGAACGGCCCGTCACCGCAACGGCCGGTTCGGCTCTGCTGGACGCGGCCCGGCGTCGCACCGGGGTCGTCGCCGTGGTCACCGAACGGCAGGGCGCCGCCTTCGCCGCCGCCGGTTTCGAGCTGTTCGCCGACCGCACCACCCGCGACGGCCTGCCCACCGCATACCTCTGCCACGACTTCGTCTGCCGCCTGCCCAGCACGGATGCCGCCGCGCTCGGCTGAATCGCCCCATCCGCCGCCCCCGCCCCATGCAACTGGTGCCCGTGCGGACAACTGCGCCCGGCGCACCGGGCACAGTTGTCCGGAACGGGAACAGTTGCCGGCCGGGCGAGCACACCGACGAGACCAGGCAGGCCGGTGCCACCCTGGCCACCGCTTCCCGGATGATCACCCACGACGCGTTCGATCGCCGGCACCACGGCCTGACCACGCCGCCGCCGTCCGCGCCGGTCACGCCCCGGCCGCCCCGGCAACGTACACTAGAGCAACGTCACTATTCCCAGCGGGCCCCTTGCCCGGCCTGGACCGGTGCGTGGATGCCCGGGAGACCCGGGCGCATACTCCGGGGCCTGGCGCATCGATGCCCGCCCTGAGCAGATCGCCCGTCGCTTTTCCCGCACAACCGCTTGGCACCCCGCAGTCAGCCCTGCATCCGTTACCGCTCCACGTATTTTTCTCCAAGGAGGACCATGGCACGCTTTGACCGCACCGATTCCACCCGACACTCTCACATCGCTGCCGGAACTGGCTTCTCTGAGGCCCCGGCGAACCCGGTCGATGAACCGGCTCCGGACACCGCGTCCATTCCCCTCCTCTCGCTGAGCAGCGAACCCGAGCTGGTGCTGCGCTCCCTCGACGACCGCACCCGCCGTTTCGACCGCGAAGACGTTGTCGTGCGAAAGGGCGAGATCGCCCTGATCAACGGGCACTTCACTCCGCACGAGTCCAGGGTCAGCGACCTGCTCGCCCTGGCCGACGCCCTCGACACCGCCGGCATCGACTACCTGCTGGTGCGCGGCGACCACGACCGTCCGGTCATCGCCGTGAACCGCAAGCGTCGCAAGAAGATCAGCCGCGTCCTGGCCGAGGCCTTCGCGAACACGCCCTTCTACCTCAAGCCCCTCGACGGCGACCTCGCCCGCCCGGCTCTCGCCGCCGACGGCGCCCTCGCCGCCCTGGGCACCTCCGACGTCTTCAGGGTCTACCAGCCGCGCATCGAACCCATCGGCCGGCTCCGCTACGGTGCCGAGACCGCGTTCCAGCTCGAGCTGTGGCGGTTCGGCGAAGACGAGATCGTCGCTCCCGTCGAGAATGCCCTCATGCGCCGCCGGCTGCCCCGGTCCGAGGCCCGAGAGACCACCGTCGAGCTCTTCGGCCGCACCTGGCGCACCCTGCAGAACATGTTCGACGACCTCGTCAGCGACATCAGCTTCGACATCGACCTGGTCTTCTCCTGGGTTGACGGGTCCTCCAGCGACTTCCAGAAGGCCCGCGCCCTGCGCATGAACGGTTACGTCGCCGGCGCCGGCGACGATTCGGATGCCCGTTTCCGGCAGATCGATGAACTCAAGTACGCGTTGCGGAGTGTCTACATGTTCGCGCCGTGGGTGCGCCGCATCTTCATCGCCACCGACTCGCCCGCTCCCGAATGGCTGGTGGACCACCCGCGGGTGACCATCATGAACAGCGAGGACTTCTTCCCCGACGTCTCCGTTCTGCCCACCCACAACTCGCACGCCGTGGAGAGCCAGCTGCACCACATCCCGGGTATCGCCGAGCACTTCATCTACTCGAACGACGACATGTTCTTCGGTCGTCCGGTGGGACCTGAGCTGTTCTACTCACCCGGCGGAATCACCAAGTTCGTCGAGGCGGCGACCCGGATCGGCCTGGGCGACAACGACCCCAGCCGCAGCGGGTTCGAAAACGCCGCGCGGGTGAACCGGGCGCTGCTGCGCGAACGGTTCGGCAAGGTCACCACCCGGCACCTCGAGCACACCCCGGCACCGCTGCGCAAGAGCGTCATGGCCGAGCTCGAGGCCGAATTCCCCGAGGACTTCCGACGCACCATGGCCAGCCGGTTCCGCTCGGCCACCGACATCTCGGTCACCAACTCGCTGTACCACTACTACGCGCTGGCCACCGGCCGGGCCGTGGAGCAGACCCAGGTTCGGTCGCTGTACGTCGAAACGACGCTCAAGCTGGCGCTGCGCCAGATGAACAAGCTGCTCAAGCGCCGCGACCAGGACATGTTCTGCCTCAACGACGGCAGCTTTCCCGAGATCAGCGACGAGGTGCGCACCGAGGCCGTCACCGACTTCCTCGAGCGATACTTCCCGATCGTGGCCCCGTGGGAACGCGAAAGCGTCATCGCGGCCAGCCAGCACGGCGAGGACACCCTCATCGAGAGTGCCCTGGGCCTGGGAAACGGCGACGTCAGCGCAGAACCTGGATCGGCCTGGTCATTGGCGGCTCCCGGTATGCGGGCAGACTCCCCGCAGGCATGATCTCGATGCCGGAGGCGGCCAGGCGGCGGGCGCTTTCGGCGGCGTCGATGTAGTCCAGCGGCTCGAAGTCGCCCAGCGGCACCACCGAGTGCAGCACGGTGTCGGCGTAGACGTGCACGAGGTTGAACGCTCGCGCGCCGTCGCGGCCACGGGTGCCGCCGACGGGAACGTTGAGGTCCTGGGTGTAGCAGGTGGCCGACGCCACCGACACCGGGATGCCGGCGAACGTGGCGGTGGACGAGTAGTGCAGGTGCCCGGCCAGGATGCTGCGCACATCCGTGCCGCGCAGCACGTGAGCGAGGCTGGCCTGATCGCGCAGCTCCACCGCCACCGACAGGTCGAGCATGCTCGGCACCGGCGGGTGGTGCATGGCCAGGATGGTGCCGTCCGGCGCGGGGACGCTCAACTGCAGGCTGAGCCACTCGAGCTGATTCTCGGTGATCTCGCCGTAGTGGCTGCCGGGCACCGAGGTGTCCAGGGTGATGATGCGCAGCCCGCCGATGAAGTCGACGTGGTCGATCGGCGCCTGACTGGGTTCCTCACCGAGGAGCTCGGTACGGAAGTTCGCCCGATTGTCGTGGTTCCCCATCACCCAGATGACCCTGGCGCCGAGGCGCTCCGCGGCGGGTTCGACGATGCCGCGCAGCTGCGCGTAGGCGTGCGGCTCACCCTTGTCGGCGAGGTCACCGGTGATGATGATCGCATCGGGTCTGCCGCCGGATGCCTCGACATCCGCGACCAACCGCTGCACGTGTGCGGCACTGTCCACGCTGCCGTAGAGACGATTGCCGTCTGCGAGCAGGTGCGTGTCGCTGAGGTGGAGAAGGAAATAATCCGGCCTGGGGTATTCGGCCGTTCGAACGCTCACGGAGCTTCCATTCGTTTGGTACTTAGGCACTTTACGGGGATTACGCTGCGGATGCTACAAGACCAGTCGATCAGAGAATCATGAACATAGCGTGTCCAACACGCGAAAAGACGGGACCCTGAGGATAAATCCTCAGGGTCCCGTCTCGTGACCTGTCTCAGGGATGCGTGAGCCCGGGCTCCGTGACCGGCAGCACCGCTACGGCGCCCTCGTCGTGCTCATACGGTTCGATGGTGTCGTGGTCCGCGGCCGCCGCCCGGCGCCGCTCCGACTCGAAGTCGCCCTCCAGGCCCGGGTACCCACCGCGGTCGAGTGAGCGATCCGCGCCGCGCGTGGACCGTTCCCGCCTTGTCTGCCTACCGAACATATTCCGACGATACGCCGCAGAATCACCATGTCAAGAGGCAACCTGAGCGTGGCTCAGCACCTGACGCACATGTGTTGTGCACCGGGCTTTCACGGTTCACCCATGCTGCCGTGGGAAGCTAGAGAGTGCCCTCGATCTCCCGCCTCACCCCCACCCGTTACATCGGCGCAGCGTTGCTCTGCGTCGTCGCGTTTGTGGCGTTGTACCTCTTTTTCGTGCGGGATGTCGCCGGGCAGGCCATCGATCAGCTGGCCTTCAACGGGGCCGAGGACGGCTCAACGGGCACCACGGTCACCCGGCAGCTGCTCGACATGATCCCCTCGGTGATGGTCGCCATCGGAGCAATCGTGAGCCTGATCATCGCGACAGTGCGACGCGCCTGGTTCCCGCTCGTGGTCGCCGTGAGCGCCGCGATGGTGGCCGTCGTGACCACTCAGCTGCTCAAGAACGTGATCCTCACCCGCCCGGAGCTCGGTGTGGACGGCTACGTCCCCAACTCATTCCCCTCCGGGCATACAACGGTGGCGGCGGCATCCGCGTTGGTGGTGTTCCTCGTCGCCAGCCCGCACACGCGGTGGCTGGCCGGCACCATCGGGGCGGCATTCGCGGTCGCGGCCGGGGTATCCACGCTGGTGAGCCTGTGGCACCGGCCCAGCGACGTGATCGCGGCGCTGCTCGTCGTGGCGTTCTGGGGCTGCGTCGCCGGGGCCGTGCTCACCCGGTCCGGCGGCCGACAGCGCACCGCACGCACCCCCACCCCGGCCAGGGTGGGCCTGAAGCTGCAGACCGGGATCGCGGTGCTCGCCGGCATCGTCACCGCGGTGGCCGCGGGTATCGGCGCCACCGGGGCGTTCGGCATCTCGGATGCGCCGGTGGCCTATCTCGGCGCGGTCACCGCGATCGTCGCGGTCGGTTTTGTGCTGGCCATCACCGCCACCCGCCTCTTCGACCGCCTGCCGTAGCGGTCGCGGGCGGGAGCCCGCGGCCGGGAGCCCATCTGCCGCCGCATCCGCCGCGCGCCTCGCCGTGCAGGGGGATGTGCCTACGGCGCGGTGCGTGTAACACTGGGGCATGGCCGTCACGCTGAGAGCGCTCCAGACCGTTGTTCCGCCCACCGTCCTTGTGCAGGAGCAGGTCAGGGACATCTTCGCCGCCCAACCTGGCCTCAGCCGGCTGGCGCAGCGGTTGGTGACCGCATCCTTCAACCTGTCGGGGATCGACACCCGGCATACCGTGATCGAGGAACTCACCCTCGACTCGCAGGCGCCCGAGCCGCAGTTCTTCGACGCCACCACCCAGCGGCTGCTCGTGCCCGGCACCCGGGTGCGCAACGAGCTGTACATCGAGCAGGCCACGAAGCTGTTCGTGGAGGCCGGCCGGCGTGCGCTGGCCGCCTGCCCGGGGCTGGACGCCGGTGACATCACCCACGTCGTGACGGTCTCCTGCACGGGCTTCTACGCGCCGGGCCCTGACTACATGCTGGTGCGCGAGTTGGGCCTGGCGCCGTCCACCCAGCGCTACCACCTCGGATTCATGGGTTGCTACGCGGCCATGCCGGCGCTACGCACCGCGAAGCAGTTCGTGCTGGCCGATCCGTCCGCCGTGGTGCTCGTGGTCAGCGCCGAGCTGTGCTCGCTGCACCTGCGCACCTCCAACGACCCCGACACCATCGTGGCGTCGTCGCTGTTCTCGGATGGCGCGGCCGCCGGCATCGTGAGCAGCCGTGCGCCGGTCGCCGGCGAGACCGCCCTCAACCTGGACCACTTCGAGACCGTGATCACGCCCGTCGGCGAGGGCGACATGGCCTGGAAGATCGGCGACGAGGGCTTCGAGATGGTTTTGAGCTCGTACGTGCCGCACATCATCGACGAACACATCGAGTCGGCCCTGGCGCCGCTGTTCGGCCGGGACGAGTCGCTGACCCTGGCGCTGGCGGCGGGCGTGGTGGCCGAGGCCGACGCCGTGACCGTGCAGGCACAGGAGCAGCAATCGCAGTCGGTGGACGGCGGGGCGAGTCCCGGCCAGGTGCTCACGGCCGCGACCCCTGGTTCGGCTCTGAGCACCGCCATCGCGCACTGGGCGATCCACCCCGGCGGGCGCAGCATCCTCGATAAAACCGAGGCCAAACTCGGCCTCACCGAGGCGCAGCTGGTGCCGTCGCGGGAAACCCTGCGCACCAACGGCAACATGTCCAGCGCCACCATCCTCTTCGTCATGAAGGAGATCCTCGAGGGCGCGGCCACCGCCGACGGGGACCGGGTCTGCGCGATGGCGTTCGGGCCGGGTCTGACCGTGGAGTCAGGCCTGATGACAGTGCAGCGCGGCTGACCCGTGCTCCCGAGGCTCCGCGAACGGGCGGTCGACGCCGTCGAGATCATGGACGATCCGCACTGCGACGCCGAGACGCTGCGGCGCACCTACGCGAACTTCCGGTACGTCAACGCCGTCGTCTCCGGGCTTCGGCACACCTACCGCCGCGACATCCGACCGCGCCTGTCGGCCGGCACCGAGACCAGCCTGCTCGACATCGGCTCCGGCGGCGGCGATGTGGCCCGGTCGCTGGCCCGCTGGGCCGTGCGCGACGGGCTGCGCCTGAGTGTGACCGCGATCGACCCGGATGCCCGCGCGCACGCCTACGCGGCCGGCCGGCCGCCGTTGCCCGGGCTGGAGTTTCGCCGGGCGCTCAGCAGCGACCTCGTGGCCGCGGGGGAGCGGTTCGACATCGTGCTCTCCAACCACGTGCTGCACCACCTCAATGGCGTCGAGCTCGGCGCGTTGCTCGTGGACTCGGAACGGCTCAGCCGCGGCCTGGTCCTGCACGGCGACATCGAGCGCTCCCCGCTGGCCTACCTCGGCTTCGGGCTGGGCACGTGGCCGTTTTTTCGCCGCTCCTACATTCGCGCCGACGGCCTCACCTCGATCCGGCGCAGCTTCACCTGGCGCGAGCTGGCGGCCGTGGCGCCGCCGGGCTGGAGCGTGCACCGGGAGGTGCCGTACCGGCTGATGCTGCGTTGGCAGGCCCCCGCGGTGACCGAACCGCGGCGGGCCGTTTCGACTGATTCGGCCGCACCGGCAGCTGGAAGTCGGGCGCATGCGTGACGTGATCGTGGTCGGCGGCGGCCCGGTGGGCATCCTGCTGGCCTGTCTGCTGGCCGAGCGCGGCGTGGACGTGGAGGTGCTCGAACGGCGTACCGAGCCGTCGATGCTCGCGCGGGCCATCGGCATCCACCCGCCGTCGATGCGGGTCCTGCGCCAGGCCGGCGTGGCCGAGGAGGTGCTGGCCCGGGCAGTGCGCATCGAGACCGGCAGCGTGCAGAGCGGCGGCCGCACGCTGGGGCGGCTGTCGTTCGCGCAGACGACGGGGCGGTTCCCGTTTGTCGTGGCGCTGCCGCAGTACGAAACCGAAGCTGTGCTGCGGGCGCGATTCCGACAGTTGCGGCCGGACGGTCTGCGCTCCGGCGTGGCTGTGGGCATGCTGCACGATCGCGGCTACCACGTGGACCTGATCGCCGAGCCGAGTGCCGACAGGGCCGGGGATACCGGCGACAACGGGCTCGAGATCGTGGGGACGGCGCGGTACGTGGTGGTGGCCGACGGCGCCCGCGGACAGCTGCGCGATGCCGTCGGCATCGCCTCCCGGCCGCTCGGCGGCGGGGACACCTACCTGATGGCCGACTATCCGGACACCGGCGAACACGGCAGCGAGGCCGTTTTATTCTTCGAACGAGGCGGCGTCGTCGAGTCGTTCCCGCTGCCGGGCGGCCGGCGCCGCTGGGTGGCGCTGACGCCGACCCTGATGGAGGATGCCTCGCTCGAGGACCTGACGGCCCTGGTCCTCGGTCGCACCGGGGTGCTGCTGCCGGCCTCCGACGCCGTGCCGAGCTCGTTCTCGGTGCGGCAGCGGCTGGCCGCCACGATGGTGCAGGGCCGGGTGCTGCTGGTGGGGGATGCGGCGCACGAGATCAGCCCGATCGGCGGGCAGGGTATGAACCTGGGGTGGCTCGACGCGGTGGCGTTGGCGCCTGCGCTCACGCACGCGCTCGCGCAGCCGATCGAGGCCCGGGTGACGCTCGCCGGCTACGACCGCCGCCGGCGGCGCAGCGCCCGCATTGCCGCCAGGCAGGCCGGCTTCAACATGGCGATGGGCCGTCCGGCACGCGGACTGCGGCTGCGGCTGCGCAACGTGATCGTGCGGGTCCTGGCGACACCGCCGTTGAACGGCCTGCTCACGCGGGCGTTCACGATGCGCTGGCTCTAGCCGGCTTCCTGGTCCAAGGATCACGTCCACGTCGTTGGTCGAGCTTGTCGAGACCTGGTGACCCGGTCCCTAGGTCGCGCCCACGGGTTGGTTGGGTCGCGTAGGCCGGGCCCGGCGTGCAGTTGAATAGAGGGGTGACTGCACCTCTGATCGACCTGCTCCGCGCCGACCTCGCCGCCGCCAACTTCTCGGTGACCGCCCTGACCGGGCTGTGGGGCATCGAAGCGGATGCCGCCCTGCGCCGCAATCAGCGGGTGCCGGCCCTGCGGGCGCTCGCCAAGCTGCGCGCCACCCTCGCCGTGCCCGAACCCAACGTGGTGCTCGCCCAGATCTTCGTGCTCGGCCTACCCGTCCAACGGGCCGAGCTCGCGGCGGCCCTGCCGTCCCTCGGCGTGGACGGCGCCGAGCAGCTCGGCCTTGTCGCCGCCCGCCCCGACGAGGCCGCCACGCAGCCCGGCCCCGTCGCCGACCTTGTCGCCCCGGCGGACCCGGCACTCGGCCCGGCACAGGTGGCGCCGCTGGTGGACCTGCGGCCGTACAGCTTCGTGGACGCGCACGGCGCCGGCAGCTGGTGGATCACCTCGGACCTGGGCGAACTGGCGCTGGGGCATCCGCTCGGCGAAGACCACGTGCTCGGCGTCGGCGGTGCGTCGCTCACCCTGAGTGCCCTGATGATCCCCACCGCGGTCGACAGCGCGCTGGACCTCGGCACCGGCTGCGGCATCCAGGCCCTGCACGCCGCCAGACACGCCACCCGGGTGGTGGCCACCGACATCTCCGAGCGAGCCCTCGAGCTCGCGGCGCTCAACGCCCGGCTGAACGGCGTCGAGAACATCGAGTTCCGGCTCGGCAGCCTGTTCGACCCCGTCGCGGGGGAGCGGTTCGACCACATCATCTCCAACCCGCCGTTCGTCATCACCCCACGGGTGGAGGGTGTGCCCAGCTACGAGTACCGCGACGGCGGCATGGTCGGCGACGCCCTCGTGGAGGCCGTGGTGCGTGGCGCCGCCGACCACCTCACCCCCGGCGGGGTGGCCCAGCTGCTCGGCAACTGGGAGTATCACGACGACGACGCCTTCAACAGGCTCACCGGCTGGCTGGCGAGCCCGGCGGAGACCGCGCTGGACGCCTGGATCATCGAGCGCGAGGTGCAGCCGCCCACGGGCTACGCCGAAACCTGGATCCGCGACGGCGGCACCCGCCCGGACACCCCCGACTTCGACCGGCTCTACGGCGCCTGGCTCGACGACTTCGAGGCCCGCGGGGTGCGTCAGGTGGGCTTCGGCTACATGCTGCTGCGCCGCCCGACGGATGGCCGCCGCCGGGCCGCCGCACCGACCCGCCCCCGCCTGCTCCGGCTCGAACGGCTGCCGGAGGCCCTGGGGCACAACCCGGCCGGTATCGGCCACCACCTTGCCGAGTGCCTGGCCGCGCACGACTGGCAAGCCGGGCTGGATGACGACGCGCTGTCCCGCAGCACGCTCACCGTGGCATCCGACGTCACCGAGGAACGGCACTTCTGGCCCGGCCAGGAGGATCCGACGCTGATGACCCTGCACCAGGGCGGCGGCTTCGGCCGATCGGTTCCGCTGGATACCGCCCAGGCCGCCCTGATCGGCGCCTGCGACGGCGAGCTTCCGGTGGGTGCGATCATCGACGCGATCGCCCAGCTGCTCGACGCCGACGCGGCCGCCTTGCGGGCCGAGCTGCTGCCCCGGGTGCGCGGCCTGCTCGACGACGGCTTCCTCGAGCCGCCCGCCGCCTAGCCACGGGCGCCCGCCGGACCCGCCCGCCCGACCCGCCAGCCCCACACCCAGCGGCGCTAACTGTTGCCGAGGCGGACATTTGCGCCCGGTGCGCCGGGACCATTTGTCCGGAACGGGAACAGTTGCTGCTGAGGGGCCCCACCCGGCGCGCCCCGACCGCGGCCGAACCGGGCGGCCACGGCCTGAGGTAGCGTGAGGGGTACCACTTCGAGGGGCCGAGAGGAGTGCGTCACCTGACGCGAACACAGCGATGCAACGTCGGACCTTCCTGATCAGCTCCCTTTCCGGGCTCTCCCTGCTCGCGCTCAGCGGATGCGTGCCGCCCAAGCCCACGCCGACGGGCTCGCCCACTCCCTCCGCCACGCCGGCGCCGTCCCTGGTGCCGCAGCCCCAGGACATGCTGCGCAGCTCCTGGTCCGACGACCCGTTCGCCCGCGGTTCCTACAGCTTCGCGGCGGTCTCCTCAACGCCTCAGCAGCGCGAGGACCTGGCCGAACCCATCCTCGACAGGCTCTTCCTCGCCGGGGAGGCGCTCTCAGACACCGCCCCTGGCACCGTGCAGGGCGCCCGCGGCTCCGGCCAGCGCGCCGCCAGGGCCCTGGCGGACGTCGCCGAACCCGGCGAGCGGGTGGCCGTGATCGGCGCCGGAGCTGCCGGCGTCGCCGCCGCCCGGCTGCTCACCGACGCCGGTTTCACCGTGCTCGTGATCGAGGCCCGCGACAGGCTCGGCGGCCGCATCCACACCGTCACCAGTGGCTCCTGGCCGATGCCCGTTGAACTCGGCCCGTCGTTCATCGTCGCCGGCAGCACCAACTCCCTCGACGAGGAGTTCACCGGCCTCGAGGTCTCGCACGCGCCCTTCACCCCGACCCCGGAGGCGCGAACCCCGGCCGGCATCGTCACCCCGGTCTCTCCGGTCGGAGCCGACGCCGTCACCGCGGCGCTGGCCTGGGCCGCCGCGCAGGTCGAAGACACCTCCCTGGCCAAGGCCCTCGTCGCCAACGGCTCCGCCACACTGTCCATGGCGGATGGCGAAGCCGGGGTCTCCGACGCCGACTGGCTGGACTACCAGCTCGCCACCTCCACCACCCTGGAGTCCGGTGCCCCGGCCGAGGAGATGTCCGGCTGGTATGCCCCCACCCCGGCGACGACCGCCGCGGACGACATCCGCATCGTGATCGGCGGCTACGGCGCGCTGCTCGACGAAGACGCGACCGACCTGGACGTGCTCTTCTCCAGCGTGGTGACCCGGGTGGCGTACACCGATACCTCCGTCAGCCTGCGCCTGGGCACCGGCGAGTCCCTCACCGTGGACCGCGCGATCGTGACCGTGCCGCTGGGCGTGCTCAAGAGCGATGTCATCGAATTCGACCCGCCCCTGCCGTTCGCGCACCGAGGCGCGATCGCCGCGCTCGGGATGGGCGCTCTCGACAAGATCTGGCTGCGCTTCGAGGAGCCGTTCTGGGACACCGACGCCGCCCTGTGGACCACCGTCGGAGACGACACCCTCGACTTCAGGGTCTGGGTGAACATGATGCCGATCACCAACGAGCCGATCCTGGTGGGTTTTGTCAGCGGCGAGCGGGCGTTGGGGCTCGCGAAGTCCGACAACACGGAGTTCACCGACGCCGCGTTGCGCAGCCTGGAACCGTTCGCGGTCGTCGCCACGGCCACCCCGGCGCCCTGACCGGCCCTTCTGTTTGGGGCTCCGGGCGGAGTGATTCGCCGTCGGAACATTAACGAGCAAAGCTCAGAGTTCCGGTGTAAGCTCCACGAAACGTCTAGTCGGTGAAGGGGCCGCCCATCTCAGGGACACCCCCACGGGGAGATCCAGTCGTTTCCGCACTGGACGTGCCGACGGAGTCCGGGTGGGTGCTTTTCGCCGTCGGTCATCGGGTGCGGTCGCGATCCTGGTGTCCCACCTGCACCGCGGCCAATGCCAATTCTGATTGACCGTGTGAAACATGTATATTCTGACAAGTCTTGATTCAGTGTCGCTGCTCGACTTCGACACCAACCTGCCCTGCGAGGGCAGCCACCACCACCGGAGCCTGAGCGGCCACGCCGCCGCCGAGCCCGGCGCTTACATGGTGATCTCCCCGTGCTGCGGTCCCAAGGTGATCCAGTGTTCGCCACGGGTCTCGGCGATGCAGGCCTCCGGCGTGCTCTACTGCGGCACCTGCGAGTCCGAGCACCTCACCAGCCAGTACACCTTTCTCCCCGTCGAGCAGTAGCGGGTCGGGCGCGGCCGGGCCGGTTCTAGTTGGGCACCGATGACGCGCGGTCGCCGCGCGGGCGGGGACGCCAACTGAGCCGCGACGTGGCCACGAGCACCGCCGCGATGCCGAGGAACAGCAGTACGGCGATCAGGCAGTAGAACGCGGTCTCGAGCGGGCCGCTGACCTGGGCCGGGTCGAGGAAGAAGTACGGGTACCAGCCCACGAACGAGCCTCGCACGAACGTGAAGATGCCCCAGGCGATCGGGTACGGCAAGATCCAGCGCAGAAAACGCCAGGACAGCCGGGCCTTGCCGGTATCGGTCAGCCAGTCCAGCAGCGCCAGGGTGGGGATGTAGAAGTGCAGCACCTGGCTCGGCCAGGGCACCTCGATCGAGTAGTCGCGCGATGACGACTGGATGACGATGGTGAGGAACACGATTCCGGAAACCAGGATGTACGTGGTCACGAGCGCCCGGAACACGTCCAGCCACTGTGGGTCCTTCGGCTGCCGGAACGCCACGATCGCGCCGAGCACGAACGCGATCACCGCCGCGATCGCACTCTGCACCGTGAAATAGGTGAACACGTTGTACGCGGCGAAGGTGGGGAACAGCAACACGTACTCGTAGTTGCCGATCAGCCCCGCAATCCCGGCGACGGCCAACAGTAGCCGGCCGATGCCGTAACTGGACCGCATGGACAGGCGTTTGCGCGCGCGGAACGGCTCGCGCGCCTGTGGTTCCTCCCGTTGCGGAGAGGATTCGCGCACCGTCGATCCCGTCCGGCCGGGACCGGATGCCTGCGCGCCCATACTCCCACGGTACGCCAGAGTGCCGGTCGCCCGCGGCCATCATCGGCATCGCTGTGGGTTGCTACAGGCGGATGCTGAAACTCGCCTCGCCGTGTTCGGCCAGGTCGGTCACCTGCACCGATTCCACGCTCGCCGAACGCGGTCCGGTGTGCAGCCAGGCCAGCATCCGTTCGATCGCGTCGTCGTCACCCTCGATCTCGGCTTCGACGGCGCCGTCGGACCGGTTGCGCACGAAACCGCCCAGGCCGAGGGTGCCGGCCTGCGCCTCGGTGTAATACCGAAACCCCACGCCCTGAACCATCCCGTTGACGATCACTCGCTTGCGACTCACGCTCCCCATTCTGGGCGCACGCCACCGCCTCGACAACCCCGCCCGCCCGCGCGGTGGGCCGCAACTGTTGCCCATCCGGACATTTGCGCCCGGTGCGCCGGGTGCAATTGTCCGCAGCGGCAACAGCTGCGTGGGGGACACGTAACCGCACCGGGGCGGTACCGTCGAGCCATGACCTCTTACGAGTGGGCGCGGGCCGAGTCAGCGGATGCGCCCGTCGCGGTGCTGCTGCCCGGGGTGAACTACTCGGTGCAGGCCCCGGTGCTCTATTGGTGCGCCACGCTGCTCGCCGAGCGCGGCTGGCACGTGCAGGCCGTCGACTGGTCGGTGGACGACGAGGCGCTCGCGCATCCGCTGCCCTTCGTGGAGCGGGCCGCGGCCGACGCGTTCGACGCGAGCCCGGCGAGCTCGCGAAGGCTGGTCGTGACGAAATCCTTCGGCACCTACGCGCTGCCCTGGGCCCGGCGCGCGGGGATCGCCGGGGTCTGGCTGACGCCGCTGCTCACCGAGGAGCCGGTGCGCCGGGCGCTGTCGGAGGCGACCGCCGCGGACCTGGCCGTGGGCGGCGAGCTGGATGCGTTCTGGCGGCCCGACACGGTCCGCGGCACCGCGGCACAGCTGCTGTCGGTGCCGGGGGCGGGTCACGCGCTGACGCTGCCGGGAGACTGGCGGGGTTCGCTCGACCTGCAGGCCGGCATCCTGGCCGAGATCGCGCGCCACCTCGACGACGGTTAGCCGGACACTATCGCCGCAACAGTTGGGCCCGCGGAGTCTCGACAAGCTCGACCGACGAATAGGGTTGGCTTCTCGAGATCGACCCGCCGGCGGTCAGGCGGAGTCGCGCCAGACTATTTGGGTGTCGAGCAGGATGCCGCCGAGCTCCGGCGCCTCACCGCGCAGCTGGCTGAGCACCGACTCGGCCGCGCGCTGGCCGAGGCCGTTGGCGGGCTGGCGCACCGTGGAGAGCAACGGCTGGCATCGGAGTGCCCAGGCGCTGTCGTCGAAGCCGACGATGCCCACGTCGCCCGGCACGCTGCGGCCGGCCTCACGCAGGGCGTTCAGGGCGCCGGCGGCGATCACGTCGGAGGCCGCGAAGACCCCGTCGATCAGCGGGTCGCGGGCCAGCAGGGCGCGCATGCCGTCGCGGCCGTCGGCGTAGGTGTACAGCGGCACCGGGGCCACCAGCGCGGGGTCGAACCGGTCGCCCAGGGCGTCCGTGAATCCGGCCAGCCGGTCGGCGCCGGAGTCCCGGTCCAGGGCCGCGGCGATCATGCCGATGCGGCGGCGGCCGGTGCCGATCAGGCGCTCGGTGATGGCGCGGGCCGCGGCGCGGTTGTTGATACCCACGTACGGCAGGTCGCGCAGGTCCTGCGGATGCCCGACAAACGCCGCCGGCAGGTCGAGCCGTTCGATTACCCGGGTGATCGGGTCTTGTTCCCGGGCCGACACGACGACGACACCGTCGACGAAGCCACCGCTGAGGTACCGCGCCACCCTCTCGGTGTCGCGCTCGGACTCGATGACCAGGCTGACCATCTGGTAGTCGGCCAGGGAGAGCGCCGAGTTGGCGCCGAGCAGGATCTCGCCGATGTTGGGGTCTTCGAGGAACAAAGAATGCGGCTCGTGCACGATCAGGCCCACGGCCTGGGAGCGTTGCATGACGAGGTTGCGGGCGGCGGTGTTCGGCACGTAACCGACCTTCGCGATGGCCGCCTCGATGGCCAGACGAGCCTCGGCCGACACGTAGGGTTCGTTGTTCACCACCCGGCTCACGGTGCCGCGGGACACGCCGGCCTCCGCGGCGACGTCGTGGATTGTCGCACGCTTGCGCCGCCCCGGAATTGTCACCATTCGATAACTGTACCCGTCCCCGAGCTTGACATCGTGGGCAGGCTGTACTTACTCTGTGTACGTTCACAGACACTCAACGGGGAGTCATTTGCTCCTCGATCTGTGCACGTTCACAGACGTAGCATGAAGCAGGAGCAGATGACCACGCCAGTAGCCACCCCGGCCGTGACCCGTCAGGTCACCCCGACGACACCGTTCGTGCAGAACGGCATCGCCTACGGCTGTGACTACAACCCCGAGCAATGGGGTCCGGAAGTCTGGGCCGAGGACGTGCTCCTCATGCAGCAGGCCGGCGTCGACCTCGTCGCGATCAACATCTTCGGCTGGTCCGCCCTGGAGCCGGCCCCGGGGGAGTACGACTTCACCCTGCTCGACACCATCGTGGACCTGCTGCACGCTCACGGCATCCGGGTGAACCTGGGTACCGGCACCTCGTCGCCGCCGCCGTGGTTGACCACCCTGCACCCCGAGATCCTGCCGCAGACCGAAGACGGCACCACCCGCTACCCCGGCGGTCGCCAGGCCTGGTGCCCCAGCTCGCCGGTGTTCCGCGAGCACGCGCTGCGCCTGGTCGAGCAGGTCGCCAAGCGCTTCGGCGACCATCCCGCCGTGGCCCTCTGGCACGTCTCCAACGAACTCGGCTGCCACAACGCGCTCTGCTACGACGACGACACCGCCGCCGCGTTCCGGCTCTGGCTCGAGGCCAAGTACGGCACCATCGCCGCCCTCAACGCCGCCTGGGGCACCAGCTTCTGGAGCCAGCGTTACACCGACTGGGCCGAGGTGCACACCCCCAGGCTCACCCTCTCCAGCCGCAACCCCGGCCAGGTGCTCGACTTCCAGCGGTTCAGCTCCGACGAGCTGCTGGGCTACTACAAGGCCGAAGAAGCCGTCATCCGCCGGCACAGCAGCCTGCCTGTCACGACGAACTTCATGGTCGCCGCGCACATTCGCAACCTCGATTACTGGTCCTGGGCATCCGCCGTTGACGTGATCGCCAACGACCACTACCTCGATCACCGCCTCGCCGACCCCACCACCGAGCTGGCCTTCGCCGCCGACCTCACCCGCGGCCTGGCCGGCGGCGGCGCGTGGCTGCTGATGGAGCAGGCCACCAGCGCCGTCAACTGGCAGCCGCTGAACCTGGCCAAGACGCCGGGGGAGCTGACCCGCAACTCGCTGGCCCACGTGGCCCGCGGCGCCGAGGCGATCTGCTTCTTCCAGTGGCGCGCCTCCCAGCAGGGCTCGGAGAAGTTCCACTCCGCACTGGTGCCGCACGCCGGCACCGACACCGTTCTCTGGCGTGAAGTCGTTGAGCTGGGCGCCACCCTCGACAGGCTCGACGAGATCATCGGCACGCGCGTCGTCGCGGATGCCGCGATCCTGTTCAGCTGGGAGGCCTGGTGGGCCGGCGACGGCGAATCCCGGCCGTCGCAGTCGGTGACCTACCTCGAGCAGGTGCACGCCGCGTACACCGCGCTGCACAGGCTCGGCGTCACCGTCGACATCGTCTCCCCGGATGCCGACCTGGCCGGCTACAACCTCGTCGTCGTGCCCGCTCTCTACCTGGTCACCGACGCCCAGGCCGACAACCTGTCCGGTTACGTCGCCGCCGGTGGCCACACCCTGGTCACGTTCTACAGCGGCATCGTCGACGAAGACGACAGGGTGCGCCTCGGCGGCTACCCCGGCGCGTTCCGCGACCTGCTCGGCGTGCGCGTCGAAGAGTTCGTGCCGCTCCGCCCCGGCACCACCGTGGGCCTGGGCGCCCCGATCGGGCTGGCGGCCGGTGCCGCCGGGACCCTGTGGACCGAACGCCTGCAGCTGACCGGCGCGGAGGCCGTGGTGCACTACACCGACGGCGCCCTGCCCGGTGTGCCCGCGCTCACCCGCAACCGGCACGGCGCCGGCACCGCCTGGTACCTGGCCACCGCGCCAGACGCCGACACCTACCGCGACGTGCTCCGCACCATCGCCGGGCACGCTCACGTCACCGCGGTCGGTCCGGAGGGCGACGGCCTCATCGAGGTCATCCGCCGCGCCGCGCCCGGCCGCTCCTACCGCTTCATCATCAACCACGGCGACACCGACCTGGAGGTGAGCGCGGCGGGGGTCGAGCTCATCACCGGCGCCGACATCGCCCGCACCCTGCGCGTACCGGCCGGAGCCGTTCGCGTTCTCAGAGAGGACACCGCATCATGAGCGCACCAGCCCTTCCGGCCGCGGATGCCCGGCGTGCGGGTTCCCGCAGCCCGGCGCCCCGGCCCCGCAAGATCAAGGTCTCGCACCCGGGGGCGATCGCGATCTTCATCGTGCCGTTCGCCATCCTGTTCACCCTGTTCTACCTGCTGCCGATCGGCTACGCGATCTACCAGTCGCTGCTCGTGGTGGAGCGCGACGGCACCTTCGGCAAGGCCACCGAGGTGTTCGGAGGCCTGACCCAGTACATCCTGGTGTTCCAGAACGGACCGTTCTGGGAGTCGATCACCCGGGTGCTCGCCTTCGGTGTGGTGCAGGTTCCGGTGATGCTCGGCCTGGCGCTGCTGTTCGCGCTGCTGCTGGACAGCCCGCTGCTGCGCGGCAAGCGCTTCTTCAGGCTCGCCTTCTTCGTGCCGTACGCCGTGCCCGGCGTCATCGCCGCGATCATGTGGGGCTTCCTCTACTCACCCAACCTGTCGCCGTTCACGGCACTGACCAGCAACGTCAGCTTCCTCTCCGCCGACCTGGTTCTCTGGGCCATCGCGAACGTCGTCACCTGGGTCTACGTGGGCTACAACATGCTCATCATCTACTCGGCACTGCTGGCCATCCCCACCGAGATCTACGAGGCCGCCCGCCTCGACGGCGCCGGGCAGTTGCGCATCGCCTGGTCGATCAAGATCCCGCTGATCATGCCCGCGATCGTGCTCACCGGCATCTTCTCCATCATCGGCACCCTGCAGCTGCTCGCCGAGCCGCAGGTGTTCCGCTCCTTCAGCTCCGCGGTGACCAGCACCTTCACCCCGAACCTGATGGTCTACTCCACGTCCTCGATCCCCAACGTGAACCTCGCCGCCGCGTTCAGCGTGGTGCTGGCCCTGGCCACCTTCGTGCTCTCGTTCTCGTTCCTCAAGTTCACCCAGCGGAAGGAAGGCAAATGAGCGCCCTCACCGAGCCCGTCGCCGTCCCGACCAAGCGCGCGATGCGTCGCGCCGAGAACACGCCGAAGGGACCCAAGGAGAGCCCGCTCTCCCGCGTCGGCGCGATGACCGTGATGCTGGTCTTCACGCTCTACTTCCTCATCCCGATCTGGTGGCTGTTCGTCGCCGGCACCAAGAGCAGCTCCCAGTTCACCAGCACCAACCCGCTCTGGTTCGCCGACTTCAACCTGTTCGCCAACATCGGAAACCTGATCGCCTACCGTGACGGCGTCTTCCTCAAGTGGATGCTCAACAGCGCCCTCTACGCCGGCGCCGGCGCCCTGCTGGCCACCCTGTTCGCCGCCATGTGCGGTTACGCCCTGGCGAAGTACCGCTTCCCGGGCCGGGAACTCCTGTTCAATATCGTCCTCGGCGGGGTCCTCGTGCCCGCCACCGCGCTGGCGCTGCCGCTGTTCCTGATCTTCAGCCAGGTCAGCCTCACCAACACCTTCTGGGCGGTGTTCCTGCCCAGCCTGGTCAGCCCGTTCGGCGTGTACCTCACCCGCATCTTCGCTTCGGCCAGCGTGCCGGACGAACTGATCGAGGCCGCCCGCCTGGACGGCGCCGGCGAGGTGCGCACCTTCTTCACCGTCTCGGTGAAGCTGATGTTCCCCGCCCTGGTCACGGTGTTCCTCTTCCAGTTCGTGGCCATCTGGAACAACTTCTTCCTGCCGCTGATCATGCTCCGCGACGAGACCCTGTTCCCGGTCACCCTCGGTCTCTACGCCTGGAACTCGCAGGTCAACCAGATCCCCGAACTCCGCGGCTACGTGCTGATCGGCGCGCTGCTGTCGATCATCCCGCTGATCATCCTGTTCCTGCTGCTGCAGCGTTTCTGGCGCAACGGCCTCGGTGCGGGCAGCGTCAAGTAACCCCCTCGACTCCTTCCGACTGTTCACCCGGCTTAACCCCGCACCATCCGTGTCACCCTGCACCACTCCTTTTCAGCGAACACCCCAACAAAGGAAAACAATGCGAATCACCAAGAGAGCGGCCACCGTTGCCCTGCTCACCGCAGCCACGGTCGCCATGACCGGCTGCTCAGCCTCCGGCACCTCCAGCGACAGCGCCGACGCTGCTGCCTGCGAGCCCGCCGAGGGCAAGGTCGATCTGACCTTCACGTCCTGGATCCCCGGCATCGAAGAAGTCGTCGACGTCTGGAACGAGGCCAACCCCGACATCCAGGTGGCCGTGCAGACCGGCCCGAACGGCAACGGCGGCACCTACGCCAACTTCTTCAACCAGCTCGAGGCCGGCAATGCGCCCGACCTCGGCCAGATTGAATACGACGCGCTGCCCAACTTCCGCGTGCAGGACGGCCTGGTCAACCTCGCATCCTGCGACGGTGTGATGGACGCCAAGGCCGACTTCGTCGACTGGACCTGGGGCCAGGTCAGCTTCAACGAGGACGACGCCGTCTACGCCATCCCGCAGGACTCCGGCCCGATGGCCATGTTCTACCGGGCCGACCTCTTCGAGGCCAACGGCATCGCGATCCCCACCACCTGGGAAGAGTACGCCACCGCCGCCGAGCAGGTGCGGGCCACCGGCGCGTACATCACCAACTTCTCGCAGAGCGACATCAACCAGTTCGCCGGGCTCGTCTGGCAGGCCGGCGGAACCTGGTTCGGCAACGACGGCGAGAACTGGAACGTCGACCTCACCGGCGACGAGTCGATCTTGGTGGCCGACTACTGGCAGGACCTGATCGACCGGGACCTCGTCTCGACGCAGCCGCCGTGGACCACCGAGTGGGACAACGCCTACAACACCGGCGCGGCCTGGACCTGGAACTCCGCAGCCTGGGGTGCGAACTCCATCGCCAGCGGTGCGCCCGACACCGCTGGCAAGTGGGCCGTGGCCCAGTCCCCGCAGTGGGAAGCCGGCGATGAGGCCAGCGGCAACTGGGGTGGCTCGTCCACCGCAGTGTTCACCGGCTCCGAGCACCCGTACGAAGCCGCGCAGTTCGCCCTGTGGCTGAACAGCTCGAGCGAGTCGCTGACCATGCTCAACGAGGCAGCCAACCTGTACCCGGCCGCCAAGGCCGGCCTGGACCTGCCCGTGCTCAAGGAAGGCGTGGAGTTCTACGGCAACCAGCCCATCTACGACGAGTTCGCCGCCGCCTCCGGCCAGGTGTCGAGCGACTTCGTCTGGGGTCCGACCATGACCCAGACGTACAACGACGTCTCGGATGGCTTCAAGGCAGCCGTCAGCGGCAACGGCACCCTCGCCGAGGCCCTGACCACCGGTCAGAGCGCCACCGTCGACGCGCTCAAGGCGCAGTCGATTCCCGTCAAGGAGTAGCTGACCCGCTTTGCCCGTTACCCCGTACCGCCCGGTGCCTTCTCGCGCCGGGCGGTACGGTCGTGTGTGACGCGTGCGGATGCCTCGGCGTCGTGCCCGCCGCGTCGGTCGAGCTTGTCGAGACCTGGTGACTTAGTCTGTGGTTCGTTGGGCTGTCGGCTCACGGGGTCTCGACAGGCTCCACCAACGATCGGACGCCGTCCGCAGGTCCGCGTGCGATGTACTCAAACTCCTCCTTCATCCAACGAAGAAAGCAGTGTCATGATCCACCACCTCCGTGCCGCGGGCACCAGCCTTGTTCTCGACGCGTCCGGCAGCGGCACACCGGTGATCGTGCACTGGGGCGCCGACCTCGGCGAGCTGCCGGCGGCGGACCTCGCCGCGCTGGCCGCCGCGAGTGTGCCGCCCGTCGGCCCCAGTTCCCTCGACGTGCCGCTCCGCCTCAGCCTGCTGCCCGCCCTCGCCGAGGGCTGGAGCGGCCGGCCCGCGCTCGGCGGGTTCCGCACCGGCACGGGCACCCTCGACCCGGCGCTGGCGCTGGTGGCGGTGCACGAGGGCGGCGACAACACGCTGGTCATCGAGCTGGCGGATGCTGACGCATCCGTCACCGTCTCGACCGAGCTCGAACTCACCGTGCAGGGTGTGCTGCGCCTGCGGCACACCCTCACCAACAGCGGCGCCGGCACCCTCGAACTCGCCGGCCTCGATGCGATCCTGCCGGTGCCCGACCGGGCGGCCGAGCTGCTCGACTTCACCGGACTGTGGAGCCACGAACGGCGGCCGCAGCGCAGCATCCTCGGCCAGGGCGTCTGGAGCCGGGAGTCCCGGCACGGCCGGCCCGGCCACGACGACTCCTACCTCACCGTGGCCGGAACCCCCGGTTTCGGCTTCCGCCGTGGTGAGGTGTGGGCGGTGCACCTGGCGCACAGCGGCGACAAGGTGGTCTGGGCCGAACGCAGCGCGCTGGGCCACGCCGCCCTCGGCGCGGGTGAACTGCTCGCGCCCGGCGAGCTGAGCCTGGCCGCGGGAGCGAGCTACACCAGCCCGTGGACCGTGGCGGTGTACTCCGACGCGGGCCTGGACGGCCTCAGCGCCCGGCTGCACCCGTGGATCCGATCCTGGTCGACGATCACCGGCCCGCGCCCGGTGCTTCTGAACACCTGGGAGGCCGTGTACTTCGACCACGATCTGCCCACCCTGAGCCGCCTCGTCGACGCCGCCGCGCAGGTCGGCGTGGAACGGTTTGTACTCGACGACGGCTGGTTCTCCGGCCGTACCGACGACCAGCGAGCCCTCGGCGACTGGTTCGTCGACGCCGACAAGTGGCCCGAGGGCCTCCACCCGCTGATCGAGCGGGTGCACGCGGCCGGCCTGGACTTCGGCCTTTGGGTGGAGCCGGAGATGGTCAACCCCGACTCCGACCTGGCCCGGGTGCACCCGGACTGGCTGCTCGGCTCGGCATCCGCCCCCACCTGGCGCGGCCAGCGGGTGCTCGACCTGGCCAACCCGGATGCCTTCGCCTGGTTGCTCGAGCGCCTCACCGCGCTGTTGGCCGAATACCCCATCGCGTACCTCAAGTGGGACCACAACCGGGACCTGCTCGGCGGCTCCGTGCACCGGCAGACCGCCGCTCTGTACCGGCTGATCGACGCCGTGCGCGCCGCGCAGCCGGGCCTGGAGATCGAGTCCTGCGCGTCCGGCGGCGGACGCATCGACCTGGGCATCCTCGAACGGGTGGACCGGGTCTGGACCAGCGACACCAACGACCCGCTGGAACGCCAGCAGATCCAGCGCTACACGAGCGTGCTGGTGCCGCCGGAATACCTCGGCGGCCACCTCGGCGCCGCCACCGCGCACACCACCGGGCGTACCTCGGCGCTGGGCTTCCGGCTGGCCACCGCACTGTTCGGCAGTGCCGGCATCGAGTGGGACATCACCCAGGCATCCGCCGTCGAGCTCGACCAGATCGCGGCCTGGATCGCGATATACAAGGAGCACCGGGCGCTGCTGCACAGCGGCAACGTTGTGCACGCCGACGGGTCGGACCCGGCGATCGAACTGCACGGCGTGGTGGCCACGGATGGCTCCGCCGCCGTGTTCGCGCAGGTCGCGCTGGCCGCGCCGCGCACCGCGCTACCCGCCCCGATTCGGTTTCCCGGCCTGGACCCCGCCCGACGCTACCGGGTGCGACCGTTGCTCGTAGGACCGGTGCCGCGCACCGTGCAGACCGTGCCGCCGGCGTGGCTGGCTGCCGACGCGGGGGAGCTGGTGCTCACCGGCGCCGTGCTCGCCGAGGTGGGCCTGCCCGCCCCGCTCCTCACCCCCGAGCAGGCGGCCCTGTTCACCCTCGACGCGGTCTGACCGCGCCCTGAGCATCCGCGAAAGCGGCCATGTGGTCGCTTCGTGGGTGTCGTGGCAGCCACACGCCCGCTTTCGCGTGGGGGTGGATGCGGGAGTGGGTCGGGGTGGATCCGCGAGAGCGGTTATGTGGTTGCTTCGAGGGGGTCGTGGCAGCCACACGCCCGCTTTCGCGGAGGATGTGGGGCTGGGCAGCACTAACGTAAGGGGCATGACCGAGCAGACCTCGTCGCCGCGGCGCACAGTGCTGACGGGCGGGATCCTGGTCACCGGGGCCTCCGGCACCGTGGGGCAGGCCGTCGTGGATGCCCTGGCCGAGGCGGGCGAAACCGTGATCGCCGGCATGCGGGACCCCCGCGCGTGGATCGCCGAGGGCGCCCGGCGCGCCAGCGGCACCGCGGCCGGCCAGCAGCCCGCCGGGCCCGGCACTGCACGGATCGGCACAGCCCGACCCGGCAGTAAGCCGCTGCGGGCGCCCAACCAGAAGCCGGCACGCAACCCGGCCCACAAGCCGGGCGGCCTTCCCACCTCGCCGCCGCCCGGACGCACGGTCGGCGCGGCCGACGCATCCGCGGCCGCAACCGGCACAACCGGCGGCGGCGGGGCCATCGTGCGCGCCTTCGACTTCGCCGACCGCAGCACCTGGGCGCGCGCCCTCGCCGGCGTCGACAGGGTGTTCCTGCTCGTGCCGCCCACGATCGGCAACGTGGGGCGCACCCTCATCCCGTTCATCGACCAGGCGATGGAGGAGAGCGGAGTGCGGCAGATCGTGTTCCTGTCGGCGCCCGGTGTGCGGTTCGACACCCGGTCGCCGCATCACGTGGTGGAGCAGTACCTCAAGCGCACCCGCACGCCGCACACCATCCTGCGGCCGAACGTGCTGATGCAGACCCTGTCCACCCTGTACCGCGACGACATCCGCCTGCGCAGTGAAATCGTGCTGCCGGCCGGCGGGGCCAGGGTCGCGTTCGTCGACGCGACCGACGTGGGCCGCTGCGCCGCCCGGGTGCTCACCGAACCCGGTCATCTGGGCAAGTCATACTCCCTGGCGGGGGAGGAGTCGCTGAGCTTCCCGCAGGTGGCGGAGAGTCTCACCGAGGTGCTCGGTCGGCCCATCCGGTACACCGCCACGACCGAGGCCGAGTTCGCCGAGCTGGCGGCGAAACAGGGTGTGACCGGACCGGACATCGCTGCGCAGGCGAGTTGGTATCGGGCGGCGCGCCGGCGGCTGACCGCACTGCCGAATCGCGGCATCCGCCGGCTCACCGGTCGGCCGGCGACCACGCTGCGCGGTTTCATCGAGGACCACCGCCAGACCTGGCTCTGAAACGCCAGGACCGCCGGGGCTATGCGGTCGGCGCGCCGTCGACCTTGAGCACCGCGAAGGCCGCATCGAGCTCGACGTCGACGTCCTGACCGTTCTCGAGGGTGATCTCGACCTCGTAGGCGTGGTCGAAGTCGTCACTGCGCTCGACCTCGGTGACGGTGCCGACGGTGCCGGCGGGCAGGGTGGCGAGCGCCGCGGCCGAGGCGGCGTCGCGGTCGGCGTCGGTGACCGGGGTCATGGTGGCCGAGTCGTCAGTGCCGGTGCCGTCGGTGGCCGAGTCGTCGCTGCCGGTGTCGTCGCTGCGGCCGTCACCGTCGTCAGAGCCGGAGCCGGAGTTCGAGCCACTGCCGGTTCCCGGCACCGAGGTTGCGCCATCCGCGGGCAGGCCGTCGACCCAGAGCACGGCGAACTTCTCATCCAGCGCCACGTCGACATCGGTCCCATCGGCGAGGGTCACCTCCACCTCGTAGGCGTGCGGGTCGTTGTCGTCGCCGGACTCGGTGTCGGTGACCGTGCCGCTGCCCACGGCATCCAGCGCGGCGGCACTGGCCTTGTCGAGGGCGCTGCCGGTGAGCGGGCCGTCAGTTTCGAACGGGTCGGCGATGGCCAGGCCGGCGCCGCCCACCACGAGAACGGCGGCAACGGCTGCACCGGTGATCCAGATGGTCTTCTTCTTCATGGTGTGTCCCTTGTTCGTGAGTGCCACGGCTGCCGTGGCTGATAAGCCCACTGTGCCAAGCCACCGCTGAAGCCAGGCTGAAGCCCGCTGAAGGCCGCTTCAGAAACGAGGTCAGGCCTCGGCAACAGCGGGCAGGCGCACCTCGAACCGGGCGCCGCCCAGAGCGCTGTCGACGATGCGCACGGTGCCGCCATGCGCCTGCACGCTCTCCCGAACGATGGCCAGGCCCAGCCCGGTGCCGCCGGACGCCCGTGCCCGGGATTCGTCCAGCCGCACGAAGCGCTCGAACACGCGGTCGCGCTCGCCGGGCGGCACCCCGTGGCCGTCGTCCTCCACGGTCAGCAGCGCCAGCCCGTCGACCAGGCCGAGCGACAGGCTCACCCGCCCGGAGGCGTGTTGGGCGGCGTTGTCGACGAGGTTCCGCACCACCTGGCCGAGCAGGTTCTGGTCACCGTGCACCCGGGCCGCACTCACCCCGGTGCTGTCGATGCTGAGCGCCATGGTGTCGCGCAGCCGGCGGGCCTCGGCGAGCATCAGGTCGTCCAGGTCCACGGCCGTACCGGTCGTCGTGGCACTGCGCTCGGACACCCGCGCCAGCAGCAGCATCCCCGCCACCAGCCGCTCCAGCCGGTCGCCCTCGTCGAGAACGGCCTCGGACAGGTCGCCGAGGTTGACCCTGTCGGGATGCGCCTGGGCCACCTCGGCGTACTGGCGCAGCGACGCGAGCGGGGAGCGGAGCTCGTGCGAGGCATCCGAGACGAACTGCCGTTGGGCGCGCTGGGAGGTGTCGAGCCTGTCGAGCATGCTGTTCATGGTGTGCGCGAGCCGGCCGATCTCGTCGTCGCGGCCGGGGTCGTTGATGCGGCGCTCGAGGTTGGTGGCAGTGACGGCGTCGACCTCCCGGCGCATCCGTTCGACAGGGGCCAGCGCCCGGCTCACCACGATCCAGGTGAGCAGCGCGACGATCCCGGTCAGCAGCGGCACGGCTCCGGCCAGCAGCACGCCGACCGTGGCGACGGCCTCGTCGACGTTCTCCAGCGAGCGGCCGGCGACGACGGTGGCGTCGTCGTGGTCTTCGGCCACGACCAGGTAGTCGGTGTCTTCGTCTGGTACCCGGATGGTCTGCGCGTCGTCGTCGCCGTCGATGCCCAGCTGCCGGCCCTCGAGCGCCTCGCTGGCGGCGAGGAGCGTGCCGGAGCCGTCGGTGATCTGGAAGAGCACGTCGTCATCGTCGGCGTCGAGGCCGCTCAGACCGCTGCCGGTGTCGAGCTCGGTCTCGATCTGCTCGAGGTCGCGTTCCACGGCCGTGTGCAATTCGTCCAGCAGCACACCGCGGAGCACCAGCGCGAACACGACCGCGCCGCCGACCAGCGTTGCGGCAACGATCGCGGTGGACACCAGGGTGATCCGGCCGCGCAACGACCGGCCGCGGGCCCGCTTAGCCACCGTTGGCCGCCAACCGGTAGCCGGCACCGCGCAGGGTCTCGATCGCGGCCCGGTCGAACGGCCGGTCCACCTTGTTGCGCAGGTGCCGCACGTACACCTCCACGATGTTGGGGTCACCCTCGAAGTCGAAGTCCCAGACGTTGTCGAGCACGTCACGCTTGCTCACGACGGTGCCCCGGTTGCGCATGAGGTATTCGAGCACCGCGAATTCCCGGGCAGTGACGTCAACGGATGCGTCGCCCCGGCTGACCCGGCGGGTGGCGGGGTCGAGGTGCAGGTCGCCGGCGCGCAGCACGGTGGGCCTGGCGCTGGTGCCGCGGCGGATCAGGGCGCGCATCCGGGCCAGCAGCACGGCGGAGGAGAACGGTTTGGTGAGGTAGTCGTCGGCGCCGGTGTCGAGGGCCTCGACCTGGTCCCACTCGCCGTCCTTGGCGGTGAGCATCAGGATCGGGGTCCAGTTCTGCTCGGCCCGCAGGGTCTCGCAGACCCTGTAGCCGCTCTGGCCCGGCAGCATGATGTCGAGCAGGATGACCGCGTACTCGTTCTCGCGGGCCAGCCAGAGCCCATCCGGACCGGTGCCGGCGATATCGACCGCGAAGCCCTCGGCCTCGAGGCCGCGCTTGAGCCCGGTCGCGAGCCGCACCTCGTCCTCCACCACCAGCACGCGCATCCGGCCCCCTCGTCAGTAGGTCGGCCGCACGGCCGCCGCTGCCAGTCTGGCCGATGCCGCTGAAGGCAAGCTGAAACTGCTGTGACCGGCCCGGATGCTGCTGGATCGTCGGTCCTGGGCGGTTCGTTCGCGGACTTCCCGCCTTCGTTGCGGAGACGAAGGCGGGAAGTCCGCAAATGAGTGGGCGCCGTGACGTGGGTGTGTCCCGCCGGTCGGCCTGTCCTCACGGCTCGATAAAAATCTGCTGGTCAAGGCGGGGTTATCTGCGGAGGAGCCCAGCCCGGCGCTAGGGTGTTGGCATGACGTCTGCAGCAGAGTCTCTGGTTCACATCGACCATTTCCGGATGGATTTCGCCGGCACCACGGTCATCGAGGACCTCTCCTTCGATGTGCAGCGCGGCGAGACGTTCGGGTTCCTCGGGTCCAACGGCTCCGGCAAGACCACCACGCTGCGGGCGCTGCTGGGCATCTACCTCCCGACTGCCGGCATCCTGCATATCGATGGGCGCCCGTTCACGCCGGAGTCCGGCATCCGGCTGGGCTATCTCCCCGAAGAACGTGGACTCTATAAGAAGGAATCCGTTCTCCCCGTGATGACGTACTTCGGCCAGCTCAAGGGTCTGAGTAAAAAAGCCGCGGTGGCCTGGTCGACGAACTATCTCGAGAGGGTGGGGCTGGGGGATAAGGCGAAGGTCCGGGTGGACAAGCTCTCCGGCGGTCAGCAGCAGAAGGTTCAGCTCGGTGTCACGATCATGAACGACCCGGAGCTGCTGATCCTGGACGAGCCCACGAAGGGGTTCGACCCGGTGAACCGGCGACTGCTGATGGACATCATCGAGGACCAGAAGAAGGCCGGTGCCACGGTGCTGATGGTCACTCACCAGATGGAGGAAGTCGAGCGGCTGTGCGACCGGGTGATCCTGTTGAAGGGCGGCCGGGCGGAGGCCTACGGCACAATCCCTGAGGTGCAGAACCAGTACGGCGGCACGATGATCCGGGTCGGCTACTCCGGCGAGATACCCGCATCTGGGCACTACGAGATCAGCCTCCGCGACCGCAACTACGCCGAACTCACCCTCATCGGCACCGTCGATGAGGCCTTGATCTTGCGCGACCTGGTCGATGCCGGCGTTCTGATCCGGAGTTTCACCACGAGCAAGCTCTCGCTCGAGGAGATCTTCGTCAGCGTCTATGGCGACCAGAACGAAATGGCAGGTGCCTGAGATGGGTCAGCACAATCTCCGTACGGTCATCGGGTTCGAAGTGGGCCGTACCCTGGGCAAAAAGAAGTTCTGGGTCATCACCCTGCTGGTGCCGATTGCGATCGGCATCGTGGTGGGCCTGGTGACCCTGGGCAACACGTCGTCGATGAGTGACATCGATGCCCAGTCAGACGCGAAGCTCACCTTCACCTACAGCGACGCATCCGGTTATGTCGACCCGGCCGTGGCGGCAGCCTTGGGCGGTACGCCGGTCACGGATGACGCATCCGCGATCGCCGACGTGAAGGCGGGCGAGGAGGACGCCCATTTTGTGTACCCGGCGGACCCGGCCACAACCCCGACCCAGGTGTATGGGATCGACAAGGGCCTGTTCGGCAACGGCGAGTATGACGGTGTCGCGACCCAGGTGCTGATCACCAGCGCCCAGGACCAGATCGGGGATCCGGCGCTGACAACGATGGCGCAGGGCGACGTGTCGGTGACCTCCACCACCTACACAGACGGGGAGGAAGCGGCCGGGTTCATGGGCGTGATCCCGCCGCTGATCTTCCTGGCGATGTTTTTCCTGACCTTCACCCTGCTCTCCAACCAGATGCTCACCAGCACCCTGGAAGAGAAGGAGAACCGGGTCACGGAGATGATCCTCACCACCCTGAACCCCACCGCCCTGATCAGCGGGAAGATCATCTCGGTCTTCATCGTCGGCTTCGTGCAAGTGCTGGTATTCCTCGTGCCGGTGGCGGTCGGTTACCTGTTCTTCCGCACGTCGTTGAACCTGCCGGAGGTGGATCTCGCCAGTTTTACCTTTGATCCCGGCCAGATGATCGTCGGCGCGCTGCTGGCCCTGGGCGGGTTCGCCCTGTTCACGGGCACCGCGGTCGCGATCGGGGCGGTGATGCCCAACGCGAAGGATGCCGGCGGCTGGTTCACCGCGCTGATCATCCTGATGATCGTGCCGCTCTACTCGGTATCGCTGGTGCTGTCGGATCCGCACAGCGCCGTCGTGCAGGTGTTCACCTACTTCCCCTATTCGGCGCCGATCACCGCGATGCTCCGCAACGCGTTCGGCTCCCTCGCGGGCTGGGAAGCGGCCATCGTCATCACGGAGCTGTTCCTCCTCAGCGCTGTCGTGCTGCAGCTCGCGGTGCGGCTGTTTCGGTACGGGTCCATCGAGTACACGAACAGGGTGTCGTTCAAGACCGTGTTCGCCGGGCGCACGGCCAGGAGCCTCGCTCGGGGCTGAGTTCCTCGTGGCCGCACCACTCAGTTGCGGACTTCCCCCTTCGTTGCGCTGACGAAGGCGGGAAGTCCGCACATCAACTCGCGGTCGGCGCGGTGAGGAGCCCCACGAGCACGTCGAGCGCCCTCCCCAGCTCGAGATCCGTCGGGGTGCCGTAGCCGAGCACCAGGCCGTGCTGCCCTCGGGCTAGAACCGCGTAGTCGGCCAGCGACGCGACCCGCACCCCGCGCGCGGCGGCCTGCGTGACGAGAGCGGAGGCATCCGCCCCGGTGTGCACCACCACATGCAGCCCGCCGTCGAGGCCGGTCAGCCGCACGCCGGGCAGCGCGCCGAGCCTGCCGATCACCAGGGCGCGGCGGTGGGCGTATTCGCGGCGCACCCTGGTGACATTGCGGGCCAGGCCGCCGCTGTCGAGGTAGCGGGCGAGGGCCGCCTGCTGCACCCCGGAGACCGACGGGCCGAGGTCGTCCCGCACCTGGCGCAGCGCCGCACCGAGGGGCCCGGTGGCCACGATGTAGCCGCAGCGGATCCACGGGGTGACGGTCTTGGAGAAGCTGCCGACCAGCGCGACTCGCCCCGACCCGTCGAGGGTGGCGAGGGCGGGCAGCGGCATCGCGTCGAAACGGAACTCGCTGTCGTAGTCGTCCTCGATGATCACGGCATCCGTGGCCCGCGCCCAGTCGAGCAGATCGAGGCGACCCTGCACCGAGAGGCTGCTGCCCAGGGGGTACTGGTGGCTCGGGGTCACCAGCACCGCGTGCGGCCTCGGCGCGAGGGCGGCGAGCTCGGCCAGGTTGATGCCGTTCTCGTCGGTGTGCACCGGCCGGATGAGGGCGCCCACCCGGCGCAGCACCCGCCGGGCGGTGGGGTAGCCCGGGTCCTCGACGGCGATGTGTGGGGTGAACCTGGGTGGGTCGGCCGGAGCGGCATCCGCGGGGGTCGCGAGAGCGAGTCCGATGCCGGCGAGGGCGTCGCTGGTGCCGGCCGTGACGATCACGTCAGCCGGCTGGCAGGCCAGGCCGCGGGTTCGCCGCACGTGCTCGGCGATCGCGGTGCGCAGCTCGAGGGTGCCGTTCGCGGGCGGTGAGTCACTGCGACCGGACGCCGACACGGCGGCGCGCCAGGCGGCGGTCCAGGCCGGGTCGACGAGGGTGCGGGTCGACGGATGCCCGGGGGTCAGGTCGAGGAGCGGCCGCGCGCTGGGTAGGCCGGCCGGAGGGGTCGCCGGAGGTTTTGGCGATGGGGTCCCGGTTGGGGGTCGCTCCACCATCACCCGGGTCGCCGAGCCGGGTCGGGCCAACAGGTAGCCCTCGCCGGCGAGCTGGTCGTACGCGGCGACGACGGTGCCGCGCGACACCCGCACCGAGGCGGCGAGGGCGCGCGTCGAGGGTAGGGCCTCATCGTGGCGCAGCGTTCCGTCGAGGATGGCCCGCCGGAGGGCCGTGGCCAGCTGCGCCGCGAGGGGGAGCGTGGCCCCGCGGTCGAGCAGGATCGGCAGCTCGTGTGCGTTCATGATCGGTCCTTGTTCTTGTGGTGCTCCGGGGCGCCGCGGCGCCAACTGGTCTACTCGTCGGCGCGATAGGTGGCTCTGTCGTTGATCCACTGTGTCCCCGATCCTAGTAGCATGCCCCACACCAGCCAGCCCCACGAAGACTCGAAAACCGAATCGTCACCTGCGGGCCTCGCCGCCGTCGCGCTGCCGGGAGCCCGGCCCGACGCCACGTTGCCGGCGCCAGACGTGCCTTCGGCGGACCTGCCCATCACCGACCGCACCCGCGTCACCCGTTCCCCCGAGCGCCAGCGCACCGACCGCGCCGAGCTGTACCGCATCCTGGACGACGCCCTGGTCGCCCACGTGGCGATCGTGCGCGACGGCCTGCCGCTGGTGCTGCCGATGGGTTTCGGCCGCGGCGGCGATGCCATCTATCTGCACGGCTCCACCGGCAGCGGAATCTTCCGAATGATGGCATCCGGCAGCCCGCTCTCGGTCACGGTGACCCACCTCGACGGCCTCGTGTACGCCCGGTCCCTGTTCGACAGCTCGATGAACTACCGCAGTGCCGTGGTGTTCGGCACGGCCACGATCGTCGCCGACCCGGCCGAGAAGACCGAGGCGATGCGCATCGTCTCCGAACACCTGATGCCCGGCCGCACGGCCGAGGTGCGCCCGATGACAAAACGCGAACTGGCCGCCACGCTCGTGCTGCGCCTGCCGCTGGACGAGGTCAGTGTGAAGGTGCGCGCGCACGGTGCTTCCGAGGAGCCCGATGACGGCGAGGACCGCGCCGTCTGGGCCGGCGTGCTGCCGCTGCGGCTGACCGCCCTGGCGCCGGAGACCTCGCCGCTCACCGCACCGGGCACGCCGGTCTCGGCCGCGGCGACCGCGTACGCCGCCCGCATTGCTGGCGCGGCCGATGCCGCTGCCGCCCAAGCGGAGCCGGCCATGGCTGCTCGGATGCCATAGCCGGTGAGCGGCGCCGGCGGCGCGCATCCGGCTCAACTGTGCCCCGTGCGGACAATTGTTACCGGCGCACCGGGTGCAATTGTCCGCACCGGCAACAGTTGCGCGGCGGTGTCAGCTGGCGCCCGCGCCCGGCACGCTGCGGCGCGGTCGGATTGACGCACGTCGATCCTCCCTCCATACTGACTATATCGACATCCGTCTATATCAACCAGGGATGGGACCACGTATGACTGAGAAGACCGCGACCGAGAAGTCCGCCATCACCGAGCAGGTACGAGAGCGCTACGCCGCGCAGGCCCTGCAGGTCACCGATGTGAGCAGCAGCGGCTCCTGCTGCGGCACGCCGCTGGAGACCAGCGCCGTTTTCGGCTCGGTGCTGTACACCGGCGCGGAGTCCACCGAGGTGCCCGACGAGGCGATGCTGGCCAGCATCGGCTGTGGCAACCCGACCGCGGTGGCCGACCTGCGCGAAGGCGAGACGGTGCTCGACCTCGGCTCCGGCGGTGGCATCGACGTGCTGCTCTCCGCCCGCCGGGTGGGCCCCACGGGGTTCGCCTACGGCCTCGACATGACCGACGAGATGCTGGCCCTGGCCCGCGCGAACGCCGCCAAGGCCGGCGCCACGAACGTCGAGTTCCTCAAGGGTTTCATCGAAGAGATCCCGCTGGCGGATGCGGCGGTCAACGTGATCATCTCCAATTGTGTGATCAACCTCTCGGCCGACAAGAACGCCGTCGTGGGCGAGATGTTCCGGGTGCTCACGCCCGGCGGCCGGCTCGGGCTCTCCGATGTGGTCGCCGAGAACCAGCTCAGCGAGAGCGAACGCATCGAGCGCGGCTCCTACGCGGGGTGCATCGCCGGGGCGCTGTCCGACGAGGAGTACCGTGTGGCGCTGGCGGCGGCGGGCTTCACCGACATCAGCGTGGACTTCACCCACGAGGTGGCCCCGCAGATGCACGGTGCCATCATCAAGGCCGTCAAGCCGAGTTAGCCGGCTGCCGTCGCGCCCGGTCGTTGGTCGAGCTTGTCGAGATCTGGTGAGGGGCGTGTGTGTCGTGGTTGCGTCGACAGGGTTGGCTCGCGGGGTCTCGACAGGCTCGACCGGCGGGATGGTCGCGCCCGTGTGTAGGCGCGCTCAGTCGGAGCCGGGCAGCCCCAGGAACTCGATCGCGGCATCCCGGAACGCCCGGGAGGTCGGCGCATTGAAGTGGTTGCGGCCGGGGATCTCGAAGAACGCGGCCCGCGGGGTCGCCTCGGCCAGGGCGCGGGACGCCTCCAGGATGCGGTCCTCACTGCCGGTGGCGAAGAGCACCCGCTGCTCGGGCGCATTAGCCGCGTGCGGCTGGGGGCCGTCGCGCATCCCCTCGACCAGCGCGATGAGCGCTTCGAGGTCGTTGTCGCGGATGGCGCCGGCCATCTTCAGGTAGGCGGCGGTGAGTTCATCCGTCACCGGCACGCCGTCGCGCACCAGAGCCCGCGCCTGGTCGACCCGGAACCGGGTGAGCGGGTCGCCGTCGGGGATGCCGCCGAACACGGCGCGGTCGATGCGGGTGGGCATGAAGCGGGCGGCGTGCCAGCCGACCCGGGCGCCGAGCGAGTAGCCGACGTAGTCGACCTCGTCGAGCATGAAGGTGTCGAGCACGGTGAGCACGTCGGTGACGAGCAGGTCCATCGAGTACGCGTCGGCGGAGTGCGGCTTGTCGCTCTGGCCGTGGCCGCGCTGGTCGATCGCGATCACGTGGTAGCCCTCGCGCACCAGGTCGCGGATCCAGCCGGTCGCGTGGAAGTTCGCCAGGGCGCTGGACGCGAAGCCGTGCACCGCGAGCACGGTGGGAGCGTCGGGGTCGCCGAACTCGTAGGTGGCGATCTGCACGTTGTCGGGGGCGATGACGGTGCGGGCGGGCGGGGCTGGGGGAGTATGCATCGGTTCTATTCGACCACATGGCCGGGCCCGGGTCAGCCGAGTCGGGTGTCGGCGTCACTGGTGATGCGCAGCCACCGGTACCCGTACGGGTCGAGTCGCAGCGTTACCTCGCCGTCGTCGATTGGCGTGACGCCGTTGTGCAGCATGTCCACCAGCCGGGAACCCGGAGCGACGTCGGGCAGCGTGAGGGCGAGCTCCACGGGTGCGTTCGCGAAGTTGTGCACCGCCAGCATCGAGCCGATGTCCGCCCGCACAAAGTGGGCGAACACCCGGTCGTCGCCGTGCTTGAGGATGGTCAGGTCGCCCCAGCCGATCTCGGGGGAGTTGCGGTAAGCCTGAATCAGGGTGCGCATGAAGTGCGCGAGCGAGTCCGGGTCGCGGCGTTGAGCGGCGGCGTTCACCCACTCCGGGCCGAACGCTCCGGTGACAACCGGCGTCACGAGCTGATCGGCGGGCGCTCGCGAGAACCCGGCGTTGGGCCCGTCGGTCCATTGCATCGGTGTGCGCACCGCGTACCGGTCTTTCACCGCCAGGTTCTCACCCATGCCGATCTCCTCACCGTAGAACAGCACCGGCGCGCCCGGCAGCGAGAACATCAGGCTGTACGCCATACGGATGCGCCGCGCATCGCCGCCCAGCATCGTCGGCAGCCGGCGCCGGATTCCCCGGTCGTACAGCCGCATGTCGGGGTCGGGCGCGAACGCGTCGAACACCTCCTGCCGCTCGGCGTCGCCGAGCTTGTCGAGGGTGAGCTCGTCGTGATTGCGCACGAAATTGCCCCACTGGCAGTCGGCGGGCAGCTCCGGCCGATCGGCCAGCGCTGTGGCCAGCGGCCGGGAGTCTTGCCGCACCATCGACAGGTAGATGCTCTGCATCACGACGAAGTCGAACTGCATCTGCAGTTCCCGCCGCTCGCCCGCACCGAAGTAGGCGAGCTGCTCCTTGTGGCTGAGATTCACCTCGCCGAGCAACATGGCCTCGCTGTTGCGCCGGGCGAGGAACCCGGAGATATCGGCGAGGTAGTCGTGCGGGTCGGGCAGCGGTTCGTCCGAGGCGTCCGCGTCGGAGTCCTCGCCGCCGGCCTCGGATTTGGCCTCGATAAGGAACGGCACCGCATCTACCCGGAAGCCGGACACGCCCAGCTCGGTCCAAAAACCCACGATGCGGGCGATCTCGTCGCGCACCGGAGGGTGCGCGATGTTGAGGTCGGGCTGGTGCTTATAGAAGTTGTGCAGGTAGTACTGCTTGGTCTTCTTGTCGAACTCCCAGATGCTCTTCGCATCATTCGGGAACGCGGAGGGCTGGTCCTTGGTGGGCGGGTCGTCGCGCCACACGTAGTAATCCCGGTACGGCGATTCCGTGCTCGAGCGGGACGCGAGGAACCACGGATGCTGGTCGGACGTGTGGTTGATCACCAGGTCCATCACCACCCGGATGCCGCGGTCGCGGGCGGTGCGGATGACCTCGACGAATTCGCCGAAGTTGCCCAGCCGCGAATCGATCGCGTAGAAATCGGTGATGTCGTAGCCGTCGTCCCGGCCCGGGCTGGAGTTGAGCGGCATCAGCCACAGGCAGGTGATGCCGAGCTCGGCGAGATAGTCGATGCGCTGGGCCAGGCCGCGCATATCGCCGCAGCCGTCGTCGTTGCTGTCGAGGTAGCGTTCGACGTCGAGGCAGTAGATCACCGCGTTCTTCCACCAGCGGTCGCTGGTGTCCGAGATCCTCATGCCCCCACCGCCTTCGCCGTGAGCGCACTGGTGAGTTGGGGCAGCACCCGTTCGCCGAACGCATCCAGGAATCGCTGTTGCTTCCGGCCCACGTGGTGCAGGTAGATGTCGTCGAAACCCAGGCCGGCCAGCTCGGCCAGCTTGTCGGCGTGCCAACCCAGGTCGCTGTTGATCAGTACGGATGCCCGCAGATCCTCCGCGGCGACGTGCTTGGAGATCTCGTCGAAGTTCTCCGGGGTGTCGATGTCCCACGGCACGGGTGGGTCGAAGGCGTTGGTGCGCCATTGGTCGTGCGCGATGGCGAGGGCTTCTTCGTCGGTGCTCGCCCAGCTCAGGTGAATTTGCAGGGACCGTCGGCCGGTGCCGCCGGCCTGCTCGTACGCATCCAGCACCCGCCGGAGTTTCTCGGGCGGCTGGGCCACGGTGACCAAGCCGTCGGCCCAGGAGGCCGCCCAGCCGGCGGTCTCCGCCGACACGGCCGCGGCCACCAGCGGCGGCGGGGTGTCCGGCCGGCTCCACACCCGGGCCCTGTCGACGCTGACGTGGTGATCCAGGCTGACCTCCTCGCCGTTCAGCAGAGCCCGCATCACCTTTACGCACTCCTCCAGGCGGGCATTGCGCAGGTCCTTACGCGGCCAGTGTTCGCCAGTGATGTGCTCGTTCACGTTCTCGCCCGAGCCCAGCGCTGCCCAGAACCGGCCGGGGTACATCTGGCCGAGCGTGCCGATCGCCTGCGCGATCACGGCCGGGTGATACCGCTGCCCGGGGGCGTTCACCACCCCGAACGGCAGGTCGGTCGCTTCCAGGGCTGCGCCCAACCACGACCAGGCGAAACCGGACTGGCCCTGCCGCACGCTCCACGGCGCGATGTGATCCGAGCACATCGCCGCGGTGAAGCCCACCTCTTCGGCATGTTTCACCGCGGCCAGCAGTGCGCGCGGGTCGATTTGCTCGTGGGATGCGTGAAATCCGATCACGGCCGTGCCCTTCTCTGGGGAACTGCCCGCGGCGCCGACGGCTCGGGACTGGTTGCACCATGCAAGCAGACCTCGTCGGCCGGTTCAAGCCCCCGGCTTCGTGGCCCGCCCGGAGCTCACTGCCACACCGGGCGAAGTATCCCCGTCGTCGGTTGCCGGCCGAGTTGCCGCATACTGCCCCTTCCGGCCCGCTGAATGGGCACCTTCCGGCACGTCGCGGGTGCCGGTGCCAGGCGGGCGCTACAGGTGGTCGTGCTCGGCGTGCGCGCGGGGCACGACGGGCACCGCCAGTGCCGGGAAGACCGCCGCCACCGCGAACGTCAGCGGGTAGCCGACCACCCCGATCAGGGCGCCCATCAGCGGTCCGACCAGGGACGCGGCGACGAACTGGCCGGTGTTCTGCACTCCGAGGGCCTTGCCCGACCAGCCCGGTCCGGCCATCTCCGCCACCGATGTGAACGCCAGTCCGTTCGGCGCCACGGTGCAGGTGGTCGCGAGCACGAACACCACGGCGGCGGCGCCCCAGTGCGCGGCATCCACCGCGGCCAGCACCAGCAGCACGCTCGCCACACTCACCGCCACCCAGCGCAGCGGTCGCACCCGGCTGCCGACCCTGTCGCTGACCACGCCGATCACGATGCGCCCGATCGCGCCCACGAACTGCGCGGCGCCCACCAGCACGCCCGCGGCGAGGGCATCCCAACCCTGGTCGCTGACCAGCCAGACCAACCCGAATGTCGAGATGGTGAACTGCGGCACCACCAGCAGAACGGATGCCGCGTGGATCCGCCAGAGGAACCCGCTGGACCGGTACGGGTTGCCGGCTCGCACGGACGGGGTGCCGGCGCGCGGGGCCGGCCGGGGCGGGTTGGCCAGGCCGATCGCGCACGCCACGGCCAGCACCGCGGTGAGCGCGAACGGCACGAACAGGGCCGCGCCCACCCCGGCATCCGCAGCGATCACCGGGATGGTCACGGCCGCGACCGTCACGCCCAGCGGCTGCGACATCTGCCGGATGCCCATGGCCAGGCCGCGCTTGTGCTTGGGGAACCAGCCCACCACGATGCGTCCGCTGGCGGAGTTGGTGCTCGCCGACGCCATGCCGCCCAGCAGCAGGAACACGCCCAGCGCGAGGTATCCGTCGGCGAGGATCGCGCCGCCGGCCGCGAGGGCGGTGAGGATCAGGCCGCCGGTGATGACCCATTTCTCGCCGATGCGGTCGGCCAGGGCGCCCCAGAGGATGAGGGTGAGCACCATGCCGAAGGTGGGGATCGCGGCGAGCAGCCCGGCCTGGGCCAGGGAGAGGCCCCGCTCGGTGTGCAGCAGGGGGATGAGGAACGCGGGGGCGCTGACGAAGACGGTGCCCGCCGTCTGTGCGGCAACGCCGAGGGCGAGCACGACCCAGGCGCGGGCGCTGATGGTCGGTGTCGCGGCGGTGGCGGTGGCCATGGGGTCTCCTCGGTGTTCCTGCCATTTTGCCGGATGCCGCGCTCGCCGCTCGCCGGCGCTCGCCGCTGCACCGGGCCAACTGTTGCCGAAACGGACTTCTGCACCCGGTGCGCCGGACGCAGATGTCCGCACGGGCAACAGTTGTGCGCGCCGGCGCGGGTTTGCCGCGCGGCGGGCCGGGCGCACGCTCATCCGCTGTGCGCCGCCACCCACAATGGGGGTGCCGCCGGGGCCTGTCCGGTCGCTAACCTCGAACCACCGAACGTGGTGGGTGCCCCGCCCGCACCGCTCCCTGGATGGTCTGCACGCCCCGAAGCGGCGCACATCCGTGTGGTGGTCCCGGCGCGACCGCCCCGCCCACGCGGTCTCCCTGGCGCAGCCGCGTCCGGGCGCGTCCGAAGGAGCAACGTGACCCTGCACCCACCCGCGATGCGCAACCGCATCGCTGCTCAGCTGGTCATCGAACACCTCCTGTCCCGCCAATCCGCGGTGCCGCCGCGCACCAGGGTGGCCCGACTGTTCGGCCAGTCGCCGCTCTGCCCGGAGAGCGTGAGCTGGTACCTGGGCGCGCAGGGCGAGATCACCGTCGGCAAGATGCTCGCCACACTGCCCCCCGACTGGACTGCTTTCCACGCCGTGCCGATCGGTAAGAACGACACCGACATCGACCACATCCTGGTGGGCCCCGGCGGCATCTTCACCATCAACACCAAGCACCACTGCGGCAAACACATCTGGGTGGGCACCCGCACCGTCACCGTCTCCGGCCACAAGAAGGCCTACCTGCCCGCCGCCGAGCACGAGGCCGAACGGGTCACCACGGTGCTGCGTGAGCGGATGCCGCTGGTCGCGCCGGTGCAACCGGTGATCGCTCTCGTCGACCCCAAGCAGATCACCTTCCGCGACAAACCCGTGCAGGTGAAAGTGCTCGATGCCCGCTCCCTGCGCCGGTGGCTGCTCAAGCTGCAGCCGGTGCTCAGTGAGGACGAGATCGCCGAGGCCGTGGTGATCCTGGACAGCCCGGCCACTTGGCGCCAGCATCCGACCCCGGCCCCGGCGGATGTGATGACCCGATTCGCGGCGCTCGACGGGCAGGTGCGTCGGGCCCGGGTGCGCCGGGTGTTCTGGGCCGCCACCGGAACGACGGCGCTGTGCGCGGGCTCGGTGGGCGGAGTGCTGCTCGCGGCGCAGGCCCTGCTGGCCGGCTGAGGCGGCGCGAAACCGCGAATGCGGCGTCAGTCCGGCCGATATCGGATGGTCAGGTCGGCGTGAGCCCGGCCGCTAACGGATACTCGGCCGGCGTCAGTCCGGCTTCCGCCAGGTGCTCACGGCCGTGGCCGCGAGCACACCGACGACGTAGGCGACCAGGTCGAGGGCGTTGAACGTGGTGCCGAGCAGGTACCGCACCGGCGCGAAGAGCTCGGCGAGGCTGCTGGGCACGCCGGTGAGCTGTAAGAGCTCCACGGCCACGCAGATCAGGATCGCGACGGCCGCCACCTGCCGGCTGGGCGTACGGACCGCGATAATCGACACGATCAGGTACACCAGGACCGCATAGAGCGCGTCGCCGACGAAATCGCCGACGATGCCCTCGGTCAAGAAGTGCACGACCAGACCGGTGGGCACTATCAGCACGCCGATCGCGGCCAGCTTCAGCCGGCGGTTGCGGAAGCCCAGGTTCCGGGCACCCTGGGCGGCCTCGGAGTCGCCCATCGCCTGCGGGTGCTCGTCGTCCAGGAATTCCGGCTGCAGGTCACCCCCGTGCGACATGTGGTGCGTCCGATCCATATGCTGACCGTACCGTGTGCCGAAGCGTCGACGAAAGCAGGATGCGTTCGAATGGTTTGCGGGTGGACCGGCAGCAGCCGCACCCCTCGCCTGTGTCGGCGGCCACTGCTACCGTGCTGGCATGACCCCCACCTCTGAGTCGGGCGGCGCCGTCCCGCCCCTGATCGGCTGCGTGTTCGTGGGCACCAGCCTCGACGGCTTCATCGCCCGCGAGAACGGCGACTTCGACTGGCTCGTCGCCGCCGGGGACGCCCTGGGCGAGACCGGCTACGACGAGTTCTTCGCCAGCGTCGACGCCCTCGTCGTAGGCCGTGCCACCTTCGACACCGTGCGCGGCTTCGTCGACTGGCCCTATACCGGCAAGCGGGTGCTCGTGCTCAGCCGCACCCTGCTGCGCAGCTTCGACGCCGAGGACGAGCCGGACACCACCGCACACGCCACGCTCGACGACGTGATCGCCACCCTCGTCGCAGAGGGCCGCCGCCGGGTATACGTCGACGGTGGCCGCACCATCCAGAGCTTTCTGCGGGCCGGGCTGATCCGCGAAATCACCATCACGCGCGCCCCGGTGCTGCTCGGCACGGGCATCCCGCTGTTCGGCCCGCTCGACGGCGACGTGCACCTGCGGCACGTGGGCTCCCGCGAGCTCGGCGCGGGCTTCACCCAGTCCAGCTACGAGGTGCTGCCCAGCAGCTAGCGGATGTCTCGTCGGTCGAGCGTGTCGAGACCTGGTGACCGGATCTGCGGGCCACAGCCTCGCGTGGGGCTGTCGGCTTGTGGGGTCTCGACAAGCTCGACCAACGGGTGGGCGCCTTGAGGTTGGCTTACGGGGTCTCGACGGGCGCGACAGGCTCCACCAGCGGGGGAGTGCCGGTGCGGGCCAGCCACTCACGCAGCTCCGCCAGCGGCACAGCCGAGCAATACAGGTGCCCCTGCACCGCGTCGGTGCCGATCTGCGCCAGCAGCTCCTGCTGGTCCAACCGCTCCACACCCTCGGCGATGGTGTCGATGCCCAGCTTCGCGCTCATCTGCACGATGGCCTCCACCACCGTGCGGTCCACCGAGTTGCTCAGCGCACCGGACACAAAACTCGCGTCGAGCTTGACCACCGAGATCGGCAGCGACCGCAGCGTCGCCAGGGACGAGTACCCGGTACCGAAGTCGTCGATCGCCACGCGGATGCCGTGGGCGGCGAGGGCCTTCAGCCGGTCCACCGCCGCGATCGACTCCAGCACCACAGTCTCGGTGAGTTCGAGCACCAGACGTTGGGCGGGCAGCCCGCTGTCGGCCAGGCACCAGAGCACGGAGTCCACGAAGTGATCGCTCTCGAGCTCCCGCGCGGAGATGTTCACGTTCACCGTCATCGGCACGCCCGGCCGGACCTCCGGCCAGGTCGCGGCATCCGTGCAGGAGCGCCGCAACACAAACGCGCCGATGCCCAGGATGGCACCGGAAGTTTCGGCCAGCGGGATGAAGTCGCACGGCATCAGCATGCCCCGCTCCGGATGCCGCCACCGCACGAGTGCCTCGGCTCCGGTGCAGTGCAACTCGGGCAGGGACACGATCGGCTGGTAGTGCACCTCGAGCTGGCCGCCACCGGCGGCCCGGCCCAGCTGCCGCTCGAACGACACCAACGCGGACTCATTCTGCAGAAGGCCCGGCTGGAACAGCTGTACCTGGCCCTTGCCGTGGGCCTTGGCGGCGTACATGGCCACGTCGGCCTGGTGTACGAGCTCATCGAGGTTGGCGCCGGGAGCGGCCGTGGCCACCCCCACGCTGGCGCCCACCCGGCAGGGCCGTCCGTCCACGATGATGGGCGCGGCCAGCGACCCCACCATGCGTTGCGCAATCGCCTCGGCGGCGGCAATCGTGGTGCCGGTGAGCACCACCGCGAACTCGTCTCCGCCCAGCCGGGAGCAGATGTCCTGCGGCCGGGTGCAGTTCCGCAGCCGCTCGGCCACCTCGGTGAGCACGGCGTCGCCCGCACGGTGCCCCATGTGGTCGTTGACGTCCTTGAAGTCGTCAAGGTCGAGGAACAACACGTGCAGACCCTCGGTGGTGTCGGTGCGAGCGAGGAGGGCACCGAGCTGGGAGGTGAAGGAGAGCCGGTTGTCGAGTCCGGTGAGGGTGTCGTGCTGCGCCTGCGCGGTGAGCTGATGGTGCGAGCGGCTATTGCGCAGTGCCAGGTTCACCTGGTTCACCAGGCTGCGCACCGACAGAATGGTGCCCTCGGGAATCCGCTTCGGCGCCCCGACGAGCAGCCACGCGTCCTCCTCCTGCTCGGTGAGCGACACGCACTCCCAGAGCAAAGGCAGGCCTGCCGCATCGTCGAGCGGGCCGGTACGCATGATTTGCGCGTCGCCGTTGGTCCCGATGGTCCGCAGCACGTCGCCGGGAAATGACGTTGGCGGCGGCACGATGAAGTCTCCGGTGTGGGCTCCGACCAGCAACAGCTCCTCGTGGCGCACGACCTTGACCACCCGTAACCCGGGGGTGGTGGCACCGAGCTCGCCGGCGGTGGTCCAGGAGAGAAGGCGGATGGCGTTGGCGTCGGTCATGCCGAGCAGCCTGGAGCCGGTCTCGGTGAGTGCCTTGTCGCGTTCGATGGCCCAGTCGTTGGCCTGCAGCACGGTGCGCAGCTGTTCCGCTACCAGGATAATGAGCAGCATGATGGAGATAGTGGCGGCCTGGCGAGCCATGTCGGGGGCGGTGGGGTGCCCAGGCGTCAGCGGCCAGAGCACCGTGATGGTGAGCACCGCAACCGTGTAGAGCGCGCCGCGAATCGCGGACCGCCACGACGTGCCGTAGAGGGTGCGCAGCCAGGCGGCGGCGAAAAAGACCGGGGCTGCCGCCAGAGGCACCGGCCCGGCCAGGGCGAACGCCGTGAGAGCGAGGGCATCGAGAACCTCGAGGGCGAACGGCACCCGCTGCCGCATCAGGCTGTATATCCACGAGCTGATCAATGCAACTGTGGACACGGATGCCAGCAGCAGGTCCAGCCGGCTTGCGGTGACGTTGGGGATGATGCCGGGCAGGCTGAACACCACCGACAGTAGCGCCAACCAGGTGAAGAGCCACCGAGTGCCCTCCAGCACTCCAGCGGGTCGGTCCAGCAGCGCGGATCCGAACGTGGTCATCCTGTGACCGGCTCTGTTCAACGTGGATCGTTCCCCGACTGCGACCATCTGACTGCTTTCTTTGGATCGTGTCGGAGCAGCACCTGGTGGCGGCGGCGACACATACCTTGAACGTACCAGTGAGTCGCTCTCACTCTTGACGGATGACGGTGCCCGAGCCGTGCGGGTTGCGGCACCGCCGTCACTCAATTGCGGACATCCCCCCCTTCGCGGGCGCTGCGACGGCGGGAAGTCCGCAAATGAGAATGCAGACGTGGTCAGCGCGCTGCGAGGGTGGTCAGCAGCGCGGCCGGCCGCTCGGGGTCGGGCACGGTCACGGCGAACAGGGTGCCGTTGTGTCGCTCGACGACGATGCCGGGGCCGCTCGTGAGCACCACGGCCGAGCGGCCGGGCAGGATCCGGTAACCCCAGCCGCCCCACTCGAGCGGACGGATGGTCTCGGCCCGCGCCGAGGCGACCTGGTCGAGGGCGATCTGCTTGATCGGCAGCCGCAACAGGCTCGAGACCACCCGCAGCCCCCGACGGTCCACGCTGACTCGCAGCCGGGCGAAGGTGAGGCAGATGCCGGCCGCCAGCAGCAACGTGAGGACCCCGCCCGTGCCGGCGCCGTCCTCGAGGATGCTGAAGACTGTCAGTCCGACCGCGCCGATTGCCAGCCCGCCGGCCAGCCAGAGGAACATCGGCACGGTCACGGTGGTGAACCAGGCGCCGGACTCGGTGGCGCCCAGCGGGACCGAAGTCGGGCCGGCGGTTGCCGCCAGCTCGCGGCGGTGCGGGCGGCGCGGTGACAGCGCGAAGGGGATCAGCCCGTAGCCGAGGGCCAGCACCGCGAACAGCGGCCAGGCGCCCGCCTCCGGTTCGGCTGAGCCGGTGGCGATGACTAGGCCGGCGACCACCAACCAGACGCCGGCTGCCAGACCCGCGGCGCAGCCGGCCGCGAGCACCAGGCCACGACGGATGTCGGCCGCGGCGTCGGAAAGGGCGACCAGCCCCGCCAGAGCGGCGAGGAGCGCGATGGTGCCCGTGATGCCGATCATGACCTCGGTGCCGGCGGTCGAGGTGATCTCCGCGCCGTTCCACTGCTTGGGCAGCACGGCCGGCAGCCGGTCGTACCAGAGCGTGGCCGTCAACGAGATGGCGACCACCGGCAGCCAGAGCGTGGCGGCGGCGAACCGTTCTCGCCCGGTGGCGTGCGGGGTGAGCGCGGGTGTGGCCTCGGGGATGGTTCGGGTGGGCATGGTCAGCCTCTCGTCTGGATCAGGGTGAGGACGTCGGGCAGGGCGACCCCCATTTTGCGCGCCTCGGCGAGCAGCGCGTCGGCGAGTTCGACGAGGCGCACGGTGCCGGCGCCCGCATCCGCTCGCACAGAGGCGCCACGGCCCTGGCGCATCTCGAGGATCCCGTCGTCGCGCAGCTGGGCGTAGGCGCGCAGCACCGTGTGCATGTTGATGTCGAGCGCGCTGGCCAGCTCCCGGGCCGGCGGCAGCCGGGTGCCCGGCGCGACTGTGCCGTCGGCGACGCCGGCTCGCACCTGCACGGCGAGCTGCTCGGCAAGCGAGACCGTCGAGGCCGGATCCACACGAAACAACATGTTTGCAATGTTAGTAGAACAATGCCGTTGTGTCGAGGGCTGCGGCGGCTGGCGCACCTCTCAGGAGGTCTCGACAGGCCCGACCGACGAGCAGGCGATCAGGCGATCAGCCGGTCGGACGATCCGACGATCGGCCGACTAGGCGGACAGTGGCGGCTGCGGAGCCGGCGGTTCCTGCTCGGTCTTGAACCCGATCGCCTTGTGGCTGCCGTCGCAGAAGGGCTTGAGCGTCGACACCCCGCAGCGGCACAGCGCCACGGTCTTGCGCCGCGGCGGGATCACCTCGCCCGACGGCGTGCGGATCTCGAAGGTGCCGCGCACCAGCAGCGGACCATTCGGGTACGCGGTGATGCTCACGGGCTCGTCCGCACCGGCAGCGGGCTGATCTGCCCACTGGTCGTCCCACCGAGTGGCGGGCTGCTCGTCGGGCTCGGTCATGCCGGCAGGCTCGCGGAGTCCGCGACGCGCAGCGCCGACGTGCCGGCGGTCCAGGCATCGAGCTGCTGGGTGCCGGCCAGGCCGTCCACGAAGAGGCCGGACGCCGCCCCGAAGAACACGTCCTCGAGCAGCGCGGGTTCGTCGGTGGCCAGGGAACCGGCCAGGTCGCGGGCCGCGATCTGCTCGTGCACAGCATCCGCTTCGACGTGCTCGTCGAAGTAGAAGGTGACGTCCTTGTCGTAGCCGAGCCGACGGAAACCGTTGCCGTAGAGCCGGTTGGGCTGGGACGAGGTCATCTCGAACGCGGCGAGGTGCCCGGCGATGGCGCCGCGCAGCCGGCGGTGGGAGCCGAACATCGTCATCATGTTGCTGGAGGCCAGCGTGATCGCCGGCACCACGTCGACGTAGTGACCGTTGGTGGCGTCCAGGCCCACGCCGCGCATCGTGCGGGCGAACAGCTCAGAGTGCATGCGGTCGAACCGGCCGCCGCCGTACTCGTCGGCCTGAATCTCGACCAGCGCGGCCTTGGCCCGGCTGCGCAGGCGCGGGATCGCCCAGCTGTGCGGGTCGGCCTCCTTGAGCTGGTAGATCGAGCGCAGGATGAGGAACTCGTGCGCCTGCTCGTCGGTGGCCTTCTTCGCCATGTACCGCGAGACGCTCGGCCCGGTGTCTGACCCGGTGAGCTCGAACAGGGCGGCGGCGACACTCTCCACGCCGGGTGCGGGCAGCTCGGGCATCGGGGCGCGTTCGCGCAGGGCCTTCTCAAACTCGAGTTCGATGCCGGCGCAGAGCGCGAGCACCTCGGGGTGCCATTCCCAGTCGTCGTCGACGCCGCGCAGGCCGCTGTAGCGCAGCTCGTAGGCCAGGAACAGGGCGGTCTGCAGGTCATCATTCTGCAGGATGTCGGCGGTTTCGCCCAGGGCTGCGGCGGTGAGCTCGCGCAGCGTTGTGGCGAGGTCAGTCTCGGCCGCAGTAGGAGAAGTTTTCAGGAGTTCAAGCAGGGCGGCGCTCACCGGACCTCGGGACTGGGGGATTCTCACGTGCCATACCTCGCTCTTATCGACCGGCTCGCACGCCCGAGTGGCGGCGCGGCCAGGGAGTGACCATAGCAGGGGAGGTTGGGAAGGACCCGAGGCTGAAACGGGTTTCGGGGTCCTCCAACGACTCGTCGCCCGTGCTCGTCGCCCGTGCTCGTAGAGACCGCGCGACCCGACCTCGGGAACGTCCCCCTTGCGTCGGTCGAGCTTGTCGAGACCCCGCCGCCGGCTTGACCTCGCCCCAGGGGCGACGCCCATGATGGGGAGACACCCATCAACCCAGAGCCAGGAGCACCATGACCGATGACCTGACCGCCGGCGAATTCCAGGCGATGACCGGACTCACCGCCAAGGCACTCCGGCTCTACGCCGAACGGGGGATTGTGACGCCGGCGTGGGTCGACCCCGGGTCGGGGTACCGCTACTACGCCCGGCAGCAGCTCCAACACGGCGCGACCGTCGATCTCCTGCGCCGCGCCCAGGTGCCGCTGGCTGAACTGGCCTCGGCACCGGACTTCCCCTTCGACCGGTGGCGGCAGACCGTGGCGCTGCGGCGGCACCTGGAGGACTTCTCCCTCGCCGTGGCCGAGAAGATCAGCACTTTCGACGCCGACGACTTCATCGCCCACAGCACTCCCGCCGCCGCCCAAGACTGGGTCGGCATCATCGTCGATCTCGACCTCCCCGAGGATGCCGAGGGCCGCGTCGAGACCTTCACCGGGCTGGCCGTGGACATGCCCGCCATCGAGGTGGGCCTGCGCGACGCACTGACTGACCTCGGGGCAGAGCCGGCCACCGTGTGCTGGACCGCGGTGCCCGACACCGGAGTCCGGAACGCCAGCGGGCAGATGCTCCTGGCCCGCTCCGGCGGGGCCGGCCTCGACTCGGCCGCCCTCGCGCGCATCGAGAAGGCCGTGCACGCGAGCACCGGGAGCACGGTCACCGCGGTGGCCGGCACTCTGCCGCGCCGCGTCGAGGTCACGTTCGCCGCTGCATCCGCCACCGAGCCGACCCCGGTCGACGAGGCCGCCGCCGGAAACCTGCACCTGCTGGCCTTCGAGGAGCACCGCGCCCGGCACCATCTGACCGCGATCCGGCCCACGGCCCGGCAGGTTGTGCACGGGCCGTCGTTGTTCACCGGCGACGGTGGCGGTGCTCCGATGAGCGTCTTTGACGTGCAGCCGGGGTGAGTGCGGGGGCATCCGTGCCGGCTGGCCTGGCGCAACGGATGCCCGATTCGCGTTATGCGGGCACGGCGCCGCTATGCGCGTGGCGCGCCACCCGCATAGCGGCGCGTGACCCGCATACCTTGGGCCGACCGTGGCCTCGACGAGTTCGACCCCGAGAGAGCGCTAGACCGGCACCACCACGTTGTGCCGCCCGATCGGCAGCATCATCGGGCGGCCCGACGTCGGGTCGACCAGCACCCGGCTCGACAGCCCGAAGACCGCCTGCACGGTCTCCTCGGTGAGTACCTCGTGCGGCTCGCCCACCGCGTGCACCCGGCCATCCGCGAGGGCGATGAGGTGGTCGGCGTACCGGGCGGCGAGGTTGAGGTCGTGCAACACCATCACGATGGTGGTGCCGCGGGCCCGGTTGAGGTCGGTGAGCAGGTCGAGCACCTCCACCTGGTGGCTCACGTCGAGGAACGTCGTCGGCTCGTCGAGCAACAGCAGGTCGGTCTGCTGGGCCAGCGCCATCGCGATCCACACCCGCTGGCGTTGCCCGCCGGAGAGTTCGTCGACGGACCGGTCAGCCAACGACGCGGTGTCGGTGGCATCCAGCGCAGCGGCGACGGCCTCGTCATCGAGAGCGCTCCAGCGGGAGAACATCCGCTGGTGGGGGTTGCGGCCCCGGCCGACCAGGTCGGCCACGGTTATGCCCTCGGGCGCGATCGGCGACTGGGGCAGCAGCCCCATCGTGCGGGCCAGCTCCTTGGCGGGCATCCGGTGCACCTGGGTGCCGTCGAGCAGCACCTGGCCACCCCGCGGCACGAGCAGCCGCGACATCGAGCGCAGCAGGGTGGACTTGCCGCAGGCGTTCGCGCCCACGATCGCGGTGATCCGGCCGGTCGGCACGACCAGGTCGAGGCCGTCGATCACGGTGCGGTCGCCGTAGCCGAGGGTGAGGTTCTCCACCGTGAGGGTATGAATGAGTGTCACAGGGAGCCTCCGGCGCGGTTGGTGCGGATGATGAGGTAGATCAGGTACGGCGCCCCGAGCACGCCGGTGACGACGCCCACCGGGAACCGGGTGCCGAACGCGTACTGACCGGCGAAGTCGCCCACCAGCACGAGCAGTGCGCCCACCATCCCGGCCGGCACGAGCAGCGAGACGCCCGGCCCCACGATTCGCGACGCGATCGGCCCGGCCAGGAACGCCACGAACGCGATCGGCCCGGCCGCCGCGGTCGCGAACGCGATCAGTCCCACCGCGGCGACGATCAGAATCACCCGAGACCGCTCCACCCGCACCCCCAGAGCGGATGCGGTGTCGTCACCGAGCTGGCTCATCGACAGGTTGCGGGACTGCCCGAGCAACACCGGCGCGAGCACCACCAGCGCGGCCAACACCGGCAGGGTCTGCGCCCAGGTGCTGCCGTTCAGGCTGCCGGTGAGCCAGCGCATGGCCACCTGCAGGTCCCACTCGGCGGCCTGGGAGAGCACGTACGCGGTCATGCTGTCGAGCATCGCGGCCACACCGATACCGATCAAAATCAGCCGGGTGCCGGCCACGCCGCCCTTGTACGCGAGCGCGTAGACGGCCAGCGCCACGGCCAGCCCACACACGATCGCGACCACCGACACCGCGGTCGAACCCAGCCCCAGCACGATGATCGCGAACGCGGCCGCGGCGCTGGCGCCCGAGCTGATACCGATGATGTCGGGGCTGGCCAGGGGGTTGCGCAGCATGGTCTGGAAGGTCACGCCACCCAGCCCGAAACACAGCCCGGCCAGCACGGCCAGGGTCGCCCGCGGCAGCCGCAGCCGGCCCACGGTGAAACCGGCGCCGGGAACGTCCTGACCGAGCATCACGGCGAGCACCTCGGCGGGGGAGTAAATGGTCTGGCCGACCATGAGGCTGACGAGGTAGCCGACGGCGATACCCAGCGCCAGCACGGTGATCACCCGGCGACGACGGATGCCGCGGCGCGCGCGGCTGCGGGCCACCGCATCCGCTGTCGACAGCGGCTTCACGGCAATGGCGGCGCTCACAGCTCACGCACCTTGCGTCGGCGCACGATGTAGATGAAGAACGGGGCGCCGATCAGGGCGGTGATGATGCCAACGTCGATCTCGCTGGGCCGCGCCACGATGCGGCCGAGCACGTCGGCGCCGGTGAGCAGCGCGGCGCCGAGCACCGCGGAGAACGGCAGCAGCCAGCGGTGGTCAACGCCCACCAGCAGCCGGCAGGCGTGCGGCACGACGAGGCCGACGAAACCGATCGGCCCGGCCACGGCCGTGATCGAGCCGCACAGCACGACGGCGCCAAGCGCGGCGGCGGCGCGGGCCACGGCCACGCGTTCGCCCAGCCCCGCGGCGAGGTCGTCGCCGAGCGCGAGCGAGTTCAGCGCCCGGGCGGAAAGGAAGCAGAGCACGAAGCCCACCAGGAGAAACGGGGCCACCTGGCGGATGCTCTCCATCGTGGCGCCGCCGACGCCGCCGATCTGCCAGGACCGCACCCCGCCGGCGATGTCGTTGCGGGGCAGAACCACGGCGGTGACGAATGAGGCCAGCGCCGCGGAGGTGGCCGCACCCGCCAGTGCCAGTTTGAGCGGGGTGGAGCCGCCGCGGCCGAGCGACCCGATCGTATAGACGAACACGGCGGTGATGCCGGCGCCGACGATCGCGACCCAAATCATCGACGAGGCGGACGTGAGCCCGAAGTAGGCCATGCCGCTGACCACGGCCAGTGCCGCGCCCACGTTCACGCCCAGGATGCCCGGGTCGGCCAGCGGGTTGCGGGTCACGCCCTGCATCACCGCGCCGGACATGCCCAGGGCGGCCCCGGCGACCACGGCCAGCAGGGTGCGCGGGATGCGGGTGGCCACCGCGGCCCGGTCGAAGCCGTCGGTGGCGCCACCGAGCGCGGCGAGGATGTCGTCCCAGCCCACCGCGCGGGAGCCGATGGTGATCGAGGTCAGCATCAGCAGGGCGAGTACCCCGAGCGCGGCGAGCAACCACAACGACCGCAGCCGCTTCGGGCGTCGCACGGTGGCAACGCTCGAAGCGGCTGATGAAGCAGTGGTTGTCGAGGTCACTTAGCGTTGTCGGCCGCCGCGGCGAGCAGGGCGGCGTAGTCGTCGAGGATGTACGAGATCGACAGCGGGGTGGGGTTCGCGGCGGTGCCCATGGGGCCGTCGCCGGAGAGGTTCACGATGGACTTGTTGGCCACCGCGGGAATCTGCGACAGCAGCGGGTCACCCTCGAGGGTGGCGACCAGGTCGGCACCGCCGTAGGTGACGATGAGGTCCACGTCGCTGAACGCATCCGACTGCTCGGCGCTCACGGTGAGGGAGTACTTGTCGGTGGCGTCGGAGGCCTCGATGATGCTCGGTGCGCTCTCCATACCGAGGTCGTCGAAGAACATCGTGCGGGTGTCGTGGGTGGTGTAGAAGCTGACCTCGCTGAGGTCGGCCTCGTCCACGTGGGTGAGGAACATCGCGGTCTTGCCTTCGAGCGACGGGTACTTCGCTGCGGTGGCGGCGATCTCGGTCTCGAGCTCGGCGATGAGGTCGTCGCCCTCGGCGGCCATGCCCATGCCGGCGGCGTTCTGCGAGATCATGTCGCGCCAGGAGGTGCCCCAGGCGGTCTCCGGGTAGGCCACAACAGGTGCGATGGCGGTGAGGGTGTCGTAGTCCTCCTGGGTGAGGCCGGAGTACGCGGCCAGAATCACGTCGGGCTTGGTGTCGGCGACGGCTTCGAAGTCGATGCCGTCGGTTTCGTCGAACAGTACGGGGGTCTCTGCATCGAGCTCGTCGAGCTTCTCCTTCACCCAGGGCAGCATGCCGTCGGTGTCGTCGTCGCCCCAGGTGGCGGCGGCCATGCCCACGGGTACCACGCCGAGGGCCAGCGGCACCTCTTGGTTGGCCCAGTTGACGGTGGCGACGCGCTCGGGCTTGGCCTCGATGACGGTCTCGCCGAAGGCGTGCTCGATGGTGACCGGCGTGAAGTCGCCGGATGCGGCCTCGGCGGTGTCGGCGGCGGGGGAGGTGGAGCAGCCGGCCAGGCCTAGGGTGAGCACGGCGGCGGCCGAGAAGGCAATGAGAGTGGATGCGCGGGGCATGGTTTTCCTCGTGATCGTGATGCAGGGGTCAGGGACGGACCGGCGGCAGCTGTGATGCCGCACCCGTCGGCCGTGCGCAGAGGTCCAGTCCGGCGCGGTCGTAAGGGTTGCCTAACCTTACCAGTGCGTTCGCATGCAAAAGCAAGTCGTTTCTGCGTCGGTCGACTCGACCGGACGGCGCTGTATCAATCACCTGACACAGCTGATACTGTATTGACCACTTGGTACAGAAGGGTGCCGCTTATGGGTTTCATCCCGCTCGTCGTCATCATCGCCGCGTTGGCCCTCGTCTGGCTGGCGGTCGCTCGGCTGCGTTCCACCGAGGCGTTCCGGCGCGTCACCGTGCCGGCCGGTTTGGCGCCCAGCCTGCACGCTGCGCGGCGCGCCTTCCGGCGTCGTGCAGCCCTCGCGACCACGGCGGCGGTTGTGGTGGGTGCCCTGGCCCTTGCCGTCGACCACGCGATGCCCGCCGGCTACGACCTGGTTTTCCTCCTGGTCCCCGCCCTGATGAGCCTGGCCGGCCTGCTCGTCATCGCCGCCCTGCCCGGGGTGCCGGTGGCGGAATCCGGTAGTCAACGCAGTGCCGACCTCGCGCCGCGGCACCCCTGGAGCTTCGCACCGGCCTGGGCGCGAGTGCTGCCGGCCACTGCCGGGGTGCTGTTGCTCGGCATGATCGTCGCCTTCGGACTCACGTCTGAGGCGGCCGAGGACGGCCTGTTCCGCGCCATCCGCATCGACAGCGGCGCCTACAGCAGCACCGCGACCCCGTACCCCGGCTGGTACTACGGCGTGCCCGTGCTGCTCGTCACCGTGGCCCTCGCGATCGCGGCCGCGACGGCACTGGCGCGGGTCGCCGCATCCGCCCGCCCCACCCACACGACACTGCGCGAGGCCGACCAGGTGATGCGACTGCTGATCACCCGGGTGATCGTGAAGCTCACCACCGGCACGTTCATCGTTTATCTGGGCGGGCTGATGTTCATGGGCGGCAGGGCGATGAGCGCGGCGAGCGGGCAGTGGTTCGACGGCAGCTACGCCGAGATCGAACCGTGGTTCACGGTGGCGCTGACCCTGTTCTGCGTCGGGCTCATCGTGGTGGGCATCGGTGTGGCTCTGCTGCTGCTGGCCGTATTGGATGCCGTGACGCCGCCGTTCACCGTGCGCCCTGCGCCCAGCACCCTCCAGCCCGCCGGACCGACCACGCGCGCATGATCACCATCGACGAGGCCAGCCCCACCCCGCCGTTCGAGCAGATCAGACAGCAGCTCGCCGACGAGATCCTCTCCGGCAACCTCGCGCCCGGCGACAAGCTCGCCTCCGTGCGCCAACTGGCCGGCGACCTGCGGCTCGCCCCCGGAACCGTGGCGCGCGCCTACTCGGAGCTGGAATCCGATGGTCTGCTCGTCTCCAACCGCTCGGGAACCCGGGTGCGCGATGTGACGCCCCTGCCCGCCGAGGCCCGAGCGGCCGCGCGTGAGTACATCGCCGCGCTCGGCGGGCTCACCCTCGCCGACGCCATCCGTGCCGTGCGGGTGGAGTGGACCGAGCCGATGCCGCCGCAAAGGCTTGCACCGGCGCATCCGTCTGCGTAGCGTCGAAGGATGAAAATCGGATACAAGCTGATCGCTGAAAGCTTCGGACCCCAAGAACTCGTTCGCCAAGCCGTGCGCGCCGAACAGGCCGGCTTCGATTTTGTGGAGATGAGCGATCACTTCCACCCCTGGGTGGAGGCCCAGGGCCATTCACCCTTCGTCTGGAATGTGCTCAGCTTCATCGCCGCGAAGACCACCACCCTCGAACTCGCCACGGGTGTCACCTGCCCGAGCGTGCGGTACCACCCGGCCATCATCGCGCAGGCCGCCGCCACCCTGGCCTTGCTCTCCGACGGCCGGTTCACCCTCGGTGTCGGCTCGGGCGAGCGCCTGAACGAGCACATCGTCGGCCGCGGCTTCCCCGGCATCCACGAGCGGCACGCCACCTTCAACGAGGCGCTGGACATCATCCGGCTGCTCTGGAAGGGCGGCTTCCAAAACTATGACGGCAAGTACCTCAAGCTCGAAGACGCCCGCATCTACGACCTGCCCGACGTGCTGCCCACCCTGGCCGTCGCGGTGAGCGGGCCCAAGTCCGTGGCCCTCGCCGCCGAGCACGGCGACGGCCTGTTCGCCACCGAGCCCAAGTCCGACCTGGTCACCGGCTACCGCGATGCCGGCGGCACCGGCCCGCTCTACGCCGAGGCGCCGCTCGCCTGGGCGCGCACCGAGCAAGAAGCCGTCACGGCCGCCCACCGCACCAATGCCTGGGCGCTGAGCGGCTGGAAGGTGATGAGCGAGCTGCCGAACCCGGTGAACTTCGAGGCCGCGGCCGCCACCGTGCGCGAGGACGACATCCGCGAGCAGTTCGCCTGCGGCCCCGACGCGGTGCGACACCTCGAGGTGATCGGTGAATTCACCGAGGCCGGCTTCGACCACATCGCCCTCATGAACGCCGGCCCCGACCAAGACGGCTTCTTCGACTTCTTCGAAAACGACCTCCGCCCCCGACTGCTCGACGAAAGCACCCGATGACCACACATGCGCCCCAGGCCGTGCTTTTCGACATCGACGGCACCCTGGTCGACTCCAACTACCTGCACGTCGATGCCTGGCATCAGGCCTTCCAGACCCTCGGCGTCGACGTCGAGGCCTGGCTCATCCACCGCTCCATCGGGCAGGATGCCGGTGAGCTGTTGACCTCGTTGGTGGGGGAGAGGGACGAGGCCTGGATCACCCGCGCCAAAGACCTGCACGCCGAGAACTACAAGGCGCTCGCCCCGCGGCTCAGGCTGCTGCCGGAGGCCCGGTCACTGCTCGAAGCCCTGAACGACGAGGGCATCATCGTGGTGCTCGCCACCTCCGCGCCCGAGGATGAGCTGGAAGTCCTGCTTGATCTCATCAACGCCGACGACGCCATCCATGCCACCACCAGCTCTGACGACGTGGATGTGGCCAAGCCCAACCCCGACATCGTGCGAGTGGCGCTCGACCGTGCCGGTGTCGAAGCCCACGAGGCCGTCTTCGTCGGCGACTCGGAGTGGGACATCAAGGCCGCGTCCAGCGCGGGTGTGCGCTCGTTCGGGGTGCTCACCGGCGGCATCGCCGGAGAGCTGCTCATACAGGCCGGTGCCGAGAGGGTCTTCGCCGGCCCGGCCGACTTCCTCGACCGGCTCGACGAGATGGGCTGGATCGAATTGGCGGGCTGAATCGATCTCGATGCCACGCCCCTCGCCGTTGGTCGAGCTTGTCGAGACCCCGCGGGCCGACCGCGTTCGCAACCAACGGCCGCCCCGGGCCTGACGGCTACGCGCGCCGAAACGTCATTCGCCAGTTCGTCTCCCACGACAGGCCCGCATCGTTCGAAAACGCCTGCTCCCACGTGGGCTGAAGCCCGGTCGCATCCCAGATGAAGCGCACGCGGATGGGCACTCCCTCCAACACGTCCTCCGCCAGGAAGGTTCCGATACCATCCCTGAACGCTCCGCGCACGGGCGTATCGAGTTGCGTGGGGTTACGTCCGTCGAGCCACCAGATGCTCCACTCGCCATCGGCGACGGAGTAGGAGCGCAGCGCCACCGCATGAAAGTCGCCCGACGGATGCCTAAGGAGGTTGTCCTCGAGGTTGCCGTGGCCACCGAGGATTTTGTTCGTGGAGGAGAGCCCCTCGAATGCCGTCCAGGTGTCGGCGCCGACGAAGATCCCGTCCAAGCGTTCGTGGTGAACGGTCCAGTCGCCGATGACGAAGTCGAAGTCGGACGGCGCGGGGTGGGAAGCGGTGGAGGAGATGAGCGGTCCGTTCAATCGGTGGCGCAGAACTCGGGCAGTGCGACTGCACTATCGACGGCTGCGACGAGCGGATGCTCGATGGAAACAACCCTTCCAGCAGCGATGGTCCTTTGCTATGGCCAGTTGTGGGAAGGACCGCCGGACCGGTTCCGGTCGAGCCACCGACCGTCCCATTCTCGTGCCGTTCTGGGGCCCCAGCCCCGGCCGGGCCCGGGAGCGGGTCAGGGCGAGTAGAAGAGCGACACGACCCCGCCGACCATCAGCAATCCGAACGTGATCACCCCGATGAGCTCACCCGCGCCGAGGCTCATCCGCAGCCGCCGGCCGGGCCTGGCCACCCGCCGCGAACCTGAATTCACGCCGTCAGTCGAGCGCGACAGAACCCAGTGCGGGGAAGTCGGGCGGGGTGTAGTCCATGACGGTGAGCGAACGGATCTCCGGCATGTCCCACGCGCCGGGAACCTCAATCTCTTGGGTCGTCGCGTCCGGATCGATCACGGCAATTTCGTAACCGCCCTCGGCGGAGCCCCAGTACCCGTCCGCATCCTGAACCAGCGCGTCTTCCTTCAGATACAGACGCAGGTCTGACGCGTCTCCGATGTGGAAGTCGTCCAGCAAGACCCAGACGGACCCGTCACTACGGCGCTCAATGTCGACGGTGCCCTCAGTGGCCGTTGCTTGCGAGACGAACTTCCCGCTGAGCGGCAGCTGCTGTTCGAACGCGCTGAGATCCGACGCCTGGTCATCTGCCGAATCTGTCGCAGAGTCGGAGGCGGTAGCCGGAGGCGGCGAGACCGCATCTGCAGTCGATGTGCATCCGCTCAACACCAACGCGACCGGAAGCCCAACCACGCCAACCCATCGAAGTCCCCATGTTTGCCCCATGCTGTTCACCCTAGAGGTCGGTGCCTCCACAGATACCTTCTGGCCCTGAGATGATCTGAAACTGATACGATCTATGCATGCACGCATCACTCCCAACCTCGCCCACGGATGCCGCGGCGCAGATCGACTGGACCGCCAACGGCATCGAGACCGAGTTGGGCTGGTCGCTCGCGTTGATGTTCCATGGCTACTCCCGGGCCGGCAGCGTCGCCGTGGCCGATGTCCCAGGCGGTCCCCGCGGCTACCAGGTGCTCGTGGCGATCACGACCGAAGAGCCCACGTCGCAGCTCGCGCTGGCGCACCGGCTCGGCATCGACAAGACCGCGATGACCTACATCATCGATGCGCTCGAGACGGATGCGCTCGTCGAGCGTCGCCCCGATCTGCGCGACCGGCGCATCCGTCAGGTGCACCCCACCGAGGCGGGCCACGCGCTGCTCCGCACGGCCCGCGTGGCTCTCCGCACGGTCGAAGGCGCCCTGATGGGCGGCCTGTCCACCGACGAACAAACCCAGCTGCGGCAGCTGCTGGCCAAGGCCGCTCTCGGCGCCGGCGCCACCGCGGCCGCGCTCCCCGACACCAACTCCGACCTCAACCTTCCGGTGCCCGCCCCGGAGCGATCCCACCGCCGCCCCAAGCCCACCACAGAAACCGAGACCCGCCCATGACCACATCCGTTCTCGTCGCCGGCGCCACCGGCGACCTCGGCCAGCGCATCGTGCGCGAACTGCTCACCCACGACACCCGCATCCGCGTGCTCACCCGAGCGGGCAGCGCCTCGGCCGCCGGCCTCTACGCCGCCAACGACCGCGTCGACATCGTCACGGCCGAGTACACCGACCATGCGGCGCTCACCCAAGCCGTCTCCGGCTCCGACGTTGTCGTGTCGGCCGTGAGCGGCACCCGACCGGTGATCGTGGATGCGCAGCGCGCGCTGCTGGCCGCGGCCGTGGCCGCCGGCGTGCCCCGGTTCATCCCCTCGGACTACTCGTCGGATTACCGCCAGATTGCGCTGGGCACCAACCGCAACTTCGAGCTGCGCCGCGAGTTCGCCGCCGACCTCGACGCGGCCCCGATCAAGGTCACCTCCGTTCTCAATGGCGCGTTTGCCGACATGCTCACCGGCACCGCGCCGATGATCGCATTCGGTCGCCGCAAAGTCATGTACTGGTCCTCGGCCGACCAGATCCTCGACTTCACCACCAAAGACGACGTCGCCCGGGTGGTGGCTCTCGTCGCACTCGACCCCGACGCGCCCCGGGTCGTGGAGATCGCCGGCGACCGGGTCACCGCGCGGAGCGTGGCCCAAACGATGTCGGAGCTGACCGGCACCAAATTCACGCTGCAGTGGGCCGGCACCACCGGCACCCTCTCGGCGATGGCCAAGGGCGTGCGGCGCCTGTCGAAGAGCGAGGATGCGACCTTCCCCGCCTGGCAGGGCATGCAGTACTTCGTGAGCATGTTCAGCGGTCAGGCCCAGCTGCACCACGTCGACAACGACCGCTACGGCGTCCATGCCTGGACAACAGTGCGGGACGTGCTCGCCGCGCACCTGGCAAGCCAGCCTGACGTCGCTGCGGCAGCCGGCAAGTAGGTCCGTCCCTTGCACGCAATGCTTCTGTGAACGAGAGCGGGGGAGCGCGCGAGAACACCCCTAACGGATCAGCCCAGGCTTGAACCGCGGGGAGGCGCCGGGCGGCGCGTACGCAGGTTGATGCGGAACTCGGCGTCTGGCGGAATTCCCTCCAGGTCGACCGGAACGACATCGACGTGCCGATCGGACCGTGCCGTCGCGCGCTCCAGCACGCGCTCCTGCACGTCGTCAAGGTCGATTCGCCCGCCGCCTTCCAGCTGCACCACTCGATGAGTGCCCACCACCCGGCCCTCGTCATCAAAGATGGCGAGATCCCGACTGTAGGTCACCTTGGCTTCGCTGCCCGCTCCCGCACTCAGGTCGTGGATCAGACCGAACGCCGAAGCGGTCACCACGCCGTCGACCTGCAGCTGGAACGTGAGATGGTCCGTCGTGAGCCAGACGTTGTTGTCCGTCTCTTTGTTAGGGTTCGGGATCCCCCAGATTCCGCTGGGAGTATTCACCGTCTCGATATAGGCCAGCGCGTATTGCTGACGAAACATTTGGAACCTGTCACCGTCCTGCAGGTGAACGGAGCTCAATTGGATGTGAGCCAGAATCGGGAGGGTGGGGAACTTCGCCTCGTGCGTGGCCCAACCCAGACCTCCCCGCCGAACCAACCAGACACCGTAGAACACATGGGACATCCGAGGACTCCTTCCGAGGCGTGCCACACCGACACGGCGGAACATAGCGCCGTGGTTTTGTGCGGTCAAGCCCCCGCTTCGACGTAGCTCACGGCACCGAATCGACAGGTTTCCGCTTGCGGATGGGGCGGGACGTGACCAGCAGCACCACCCCGAGCGCCAGCCACCACAGCATGGACAGCGGAATCAGAGCCACCGAGCCCAGCCAGAAAATCTCGGGCAGGTCGAGACGTGCTGCCGTCAGGATCGGACCAGCGACCACCACCACAAGCCGGAGGCCGGTGACGATTCCCAGGACGCACAGCCAGATCGGCAGGGCACGGGAGCGCGCCCCGGCGACACTGATGCCCACGGTCCAGACACAGAGCGTGAGGAGGCTCGCTTGGGCGAAACCGTGGATTCCCAGCGTCTGAATGGTGAGGTAGGCGGACTCACCCCAGCTGCTGTTCATTCCGTCGATGTAGAGCAACGGCCCCACCGACAAACGCAACACCCCGTGCATGAAGAGAAACGCCGCCGACAGGACTCCGACCGCGCTCAGGCTTCGGCGCGTGATGCTGCTGGCGCGGGGTGCGAGCGCATCCGAGACGGCGAAACTCGCCACCACGAATGCGAGAGCCATGGTGACAAGTGCGACCCCGGCCAGAGGGTAAAACTGGGGGTACTGGCGCAGGTAGTCGAGGCTCACCGCGGGGTTGTCGGTGTCATCGAAGCCGAGCACCGGTGGCAGCAGCTCGAGGGTGAACCAGACGATGCCGCCGAGCCCGGCAATGACCACCGTGATTCCACCGGCACGCAACGCTGCCCGATTGGTGTTCGCGGCGATCCCTGCAGCCGCGGTCCCGCTGTTGTCTTCGTTGGATGCGCGCACGGTGCGTTCCTCTGGGTGGCTCCGCGCTGGCAGTGATGGCGAGCCGGTCACGGATCAGTGATGCCCGGAATGGTACTCGCGAGGTCGGCCGCGCGCATGCGGGCTCAGTCGATTCGAGATGCCGCCGACTGAATGGTCTTGGCGAGGTCGCCGGGGCGGCTCCACATCGGCCAGTGCCCTGTCGGGAGGTCGACGACGTCGAGGTGCTCGAGGTTCGCGACCTCGGCGAACATGGCATGGCCTGCTCGGGCCAGCTCCAGCACCTGCGCGCTCGGGAGCGAGCAGCACACCAGGGTGGTCGGGACCGTGCGACGGGCGTCGTTTGTGAGCTCGACGGGCTGACGAAGCACGGGGCCGGGCTCAGGCACCGCCCGGGCCCGAAAACGCTCGAGGACCTCTGCGCTGAGGCCTTCGAGGCTCGCCTGCTGGGCGAGAACGTCGAACGGCGGCAGCGGAAGCTCCTCCATTCCCTCCGGGAGGTCGGGGGCGTAGACGCTTCCCGTCGCCACGGGGCCGGAATCGACCCACACCACCCGATGGACAAGCTCAGGGTGCCGGTCGAGGACGAGGCTGACGGGGGCGTTTGCGCCACTGTGAGCGACGATGATCGCGGGCTGATGCTCAGAGTCATTGAGTCGAGTGATGACGTCCAGGATCGCTGCGGCCTGATCGTCGAGGGTCTTCGCCGCACGCTCAGGATCGTCCCCGTCGAGACCGGGCAGAGTCAGCGCGATTGCCCGAGAGAGGTCGGTCTTCAGGTGTTCAAGAACTTCATCCCACGCCCAAGCGCCGAGCCAGTGACCGGCGATGAGAATGATGGTGGGACTGCTCGATGTAGTTGTCATGTCACTACTCTCGTAGGCACTACCGGCAGGTGTGTGTCACTATTTATGTCATGAATTTGCTGCGGGCCGAACGGTGAAGCGAACAGAACGACTCCATGCGTTGACCGAGATGCTACGCCGCAACGGATCGCGGGGTTGCTCCGCCGAGCGGCTGGCGAGAGAGTTCGAAGTGTCGGTGCGCACCGTCAAGAGAGACCTCGCTGCGCTGGAGAACAGCGGCGCGCCTCTCTGGTCGCGCCCAGGTCCGGGCGGCGGCTACGGATTGGCCATAGGCGCGTCCCTGCCGCCGGTCAGCCTGTCCCCAGCGCAGGCCGTGGCGCTCATGGCAGCCGTGTCCGCTGCGTCCGATGCCCCCTACGCCGATCTGGCCGCAGCCGGCATCAAGAAGATCCTGGACGTCCTCGATCCCCGAACCCGAGCACGAGCCGACGAGCTGGCCGGCCGAGTGTGGGTCAACGCGCCGCCCTCCGCTTCACGAGCAATCAGATCGGCACTGGAGGAAGCGATGGCCGAGCAGCGAGTACTCCGTCTTCGTTACACATCGGGAGACGGGACCACGACCACACGCGACGTCGAACCCGTGCTCTTCGCCTGCACGAACGGCCAGTGGTACCTGGTCGGGTGGTGCCGACTGCGTGACGCAATGCGATGGTTCACCGTGTCTCGCATCGAACGGGCCAGCGTAACCAAGACGGCCTGCGGCGGCCATTCGATCCAAGAGGTCGGAGAGCCTCCGGCGAGTGCCAGAGCGGTGCACGAGCGGGGCTGAGCAGAGAAGGAGCCACAGGGCTAAAACGACACCCGCGGACGGAGTGGAGCGGGGACTGTCACCAGCGATAGCCGCTCACGGCGAGGTGTTTAGGCGCCGGCTAATAGAGCGAAATATCCCGGAACATGCTGCGAATGGCCGTTGGCGTTCATAGGAGTCACTTCGATGTGTGCCGGCCCGTCGGCGATCAAGTGCCAGTCCGAGTCCGGGAAGGTGTTGTGCCGTTCCTGCGTGCCAAAATGTCCGGGGCGGGGCAGGTTTTCCAGCGCCCTTTGCAATTGCCGTGGCATGCTTCGCCGGGTGGCGCCCAGCTCTTGCAGGTAGGCGAGACTGCTTCCGGGAAAGTTGGTTTCGGCTAGGAATACCCGGCCGTTCTTCCCGACAACGGTGCGTAGGTTGGTAGCCAGGCTGGCTTGCTGGTCTGGTTTCAGCACATGAAAAACTCCGCGAACAAAAACGTTGGCAGGCCCCACTGACTCCAGCAGGTGCTCTCCAGCACCAGGTTCCGTTGCATCCATAGCCAGGAACTCAACGTTGTGGAGGCCTGCGGCTTCCCGCCTCGCTAGCGCGATGGCGCCGACCGATACATCAATGCCGATAGCCCTCGGGAAAAGACCAGCAAGCCAGCGGGTATTGGTTCCGTTGCCACATCCAATGTCGATGACGGGAAGAGCCGGATTGAAATGGCCCAGGACGGCGTCGGTGTACTGCTCGAGCTCGGTCTGGGATCCGGAGTCCCACAGCACGTCTCCCGAACGGCCGGTGGTGCGGATTCCGCGCCAGTACCCGTCCCACGCCGCTGACGGGTCCTTCGGTGCCCGGGAGGTGAGGCGCACTACCGATGGGACAAGTAGCATTTGCTCCCAAAGCTTTGACATGCTCTCACTCTACTGAGGGTGCGCGAGACTCCTGAGCCTCCCCAGAACCATCTCGGGCGGTAGCGGGCGGTCATAGAAATAGCCTTGTCCGTATAGGCAACCCATCGTCTGCAGCAGAATCGCCTGTTCGGCGGTCTCAATGCCTTCGACGATCGCCTTCAGGCCCGCCGAGTAAATCAGTTGGAGAATGGCAGCAACGAATTTTTGCTGCTGAGGGTCCGATGCCATGTCCTGGATCAGGGAACGGTCGACTTTGACCGTGTCTGCTGGAAGCGTTCGGAGATAGCTGATGGACGAATAGCCGGTGCCGAAGTCATCAATTTGCAGCCCCACACCGAGATCTCGCAGCTCGCCCAAGACCTGTTCTTCCGCCGTTCCCTTCGACATCAAGACCGTCTCGGTGATCTCCAGAACCAATCGCGGCGGAGCCACATGATTCCTAGCGAGCGTCTCCCTGACATCTTCCAGCAGGTCACCGCGCAGCAGTTCGGCGGCGGAAAGATTGATGTGTAGGCAGAAGTCTGTGAGCTCAGGCTCGGTTTCGCTCCAGCGTCGCAACTGGGCGACTCCTTCGTGAAGCACCCAACGTCCTAATTCCAGAATCAGGCCGGTTTCTTCCGCGATGGGAATGAAGCTATCCGGCATGATGAGTCCGCGCACCGGATGGTGCCACCGAAGGAGGGCTTCGAAACCTATGACTGTTCCTGAGGCTAATTCAACCACCGGCTGGTAACGCAGCGCCAGCTCGCCGCCGGCGACGGCGTTACGAAGCTCGGCTGTGATGCGTGAGCGTTCACGGACAGAGTCGAGCATGTCGGGGTGGAACAGCTGGATGTTGTTGCGGCCATGCGCCTTCGCCTGGTACATGGCGATGTCAGCATCCCGAATCAGCGACTCAGCTGGATGGCCCGGCGTGCCGATACGCACCCCGATGCTGGCCATCGCCCAGACGGTTTCGGTTCCAACCTGCACGCTGTCCTGAAGCTGCGCCGACGCCCGGTGCGCAATATTCAGGACTTCCTCTTCCGTCGCTTCGATGATGAGGATGGCGAACTCATCCCCACCCAGACGTGCCACGGTATCTACGGCCCGTACGGCGCACTTGAGGCGCCGGGCAACCTCGATCAGTACTGCGTCACCGGCCCCATGGCCCAGAGCGTCATTGACGGCTTTGAAGGAATCCACGTCCAGCACCAGCACAGCCGGGAGTTTTCCACTGTCCGTGCTGGCCAGGATTGCCTCGTTGATTCGCTCGTTGAGCAGGGTTCTATTCGCAAGGCCCGTCAAGTCGTCAGTCTTTGCCATCTGTTCCAGCTCGGCCTGAGTTTGCCGCAGCATGGCGGTACGGTCAGAAACCTGCTGTTCCAGATTCGAGTAGATGTAACTGAGTTCCTCGGCGAGGAGGTTGACGCCGGTGATCACAGCGTCGATGTCATCCCTCAAGTCAGACGGCTCTATCCGCGCGTCCAGGTCGCCGGCAGCCAACCGTACAACACCCTCCACCAACTGCTGCAAACGAGGGTCATCGGCGTCGTCTCCCGAGCTCATATCACCCCAAGACGCACTCTGCGCAGCGCTTCTGCACGCTTAGCCACCGGCAGTAAGCCATTGCATGGCTTCGCTGCGCGAGGTAAAGAATTTGGTCGGACACGGCGGAATGTGCACACCGAGAAAGAAATTCGCCAAGACTCGGTCAACAGGTGATTTGCCCAGAAGAGCAATGCGCGAGGCGCTGCAGGGAATAGACCACACGGACCTGGCCTCTCGGCTCACCGACCCGACCGCTGCCATATCGACGAGCATGCCCCGACGTTCGTTCCCGCACGCGTCGTTAACTTTCGCCATCGCGCGGTGGGCATCTTCGATCTGAATGTGAGCCCCGGGCTGCCAGCGCAGATGGAGAATTCCATCGACCGTTTCGAGAGTCTCTTTTGCGCCGTCTGCAGCGACCGGACCCATTGCAACGTCCTCCCCCGGGCACGCAGCCGAACCGTTCAGCCACTCCTCAAAGCTACTCGTGTTCAGGTGCTTATCAAATCAATCCCCGACCAATATTCACGGCAGTGTCATCGACGGCGACGACAGCTTCGCATCGGGCACCAGCCGAGCCTGGGTCGCGTGCCGCTGAAAGGTATCAGCCACGGGTTTGCGTCGCCGGGCCAGGCTCCCCGACGGCGGCTTCGGTACCTGCCCGGCGGCAGCGGGCCGGCCCCCGCCCAGCTCCATTCAGCAGGTCTAAGGTGCAAGCCATAGCCGGCAGAGAGCGTCCGCCGATCGTGGCCCCACGAACCCCCGAAGAGGCAACCTATGGCAGAGAGCGCCCACCCGGGGCCATGCGCCCAGGAGCGTTGGCAGCCCTAACCTGCAGAGAGGAGCGTCGGCAGTATCGTCGCGTAACGGAGCAGGAACGCGCGCTCGTCGAGATGCTTGCGCCGGAGCCACCCGGTGACTTCGTTGTTGTGTTTGCTCGCGTTGCAGGACGGGCAGGCGGGAACCACGTTCTCGAGGGTGTACCGGCCGCCCCGAGAGATCGGCATGATGCAGTCACGCTGCAGGGCCGGGCTCTCTGCTTGGCAATATGCACACCCTCCCCAAGCGGCGAGGAGGTCAGCCCACTGTGACGCGGTGAGGTCGTTGTCGACGCGGGCGAGCCGTCGTTGCCGGCGCTTCGCGTAACGCGCACGCGCTGCGGGTGAAACGGCTGAGAACTTGCGGCGAGGGGGCACGACTAAACGGTACTCCGGCCGCGCGCGGTCATCCGTTCGCTCGTTCGCTTCGGAAGGGTGCGCGACGAACCAGCCAAGCCTTCTTCGGCGCCCCGTACGGTTTCGGAGCCAGCCTTACAACCACTTCCGCCGCTTGAAGATCCCCCACAGTCCCAGCCCCATCACCCCCATCGCCGCCACGGCCACCGGGTACCCGAACTGCCAGTGCAGCTCCGGCATGTTGTCGAAGTTCATCCCGTAGATCGTGCCTACCAGCGTCGGCGCGAACAGGATCGCCGCCCACGAGGAGATCTTCTTCACTTCCTCGTTCTGTGCCAGGCCCACCTCCGACAACCGCCGGGTCTCCTCATTCTGCGCCAGCCCGGCCTCAGAGAGGCGACGCATCTCGTCGTTCTGCTGCTGCGTCACCAGGGTGGCGTGCACGGTGAGCGCGTTCTCCAACAATGCCCGGAATGAGGCGGCGTGCTCGGTGACCCGCAGCACGTGGTCGAGCACGTCCCGGAACGAGCGCTGCAGCTCCACGTCCACCTGGTACTTCTCCGAGCCGCGAAGCAGCGCCTCGAGCATGCCGCGCAGCGGCCCGGTGGCGCGCTGGAAGTCGATGACCTCGCTGAGCAGTTCGTAGATGCGCCGGGACACCGACGGGTCGCCGCCGAAGAGCTGGTTCTCGATCTCGTCGATGTCGTTCTCCAGCCCGGCGACGACGGGGGAGTAGGCGTCGACGACCTCGTCGAGCACGGCGTGCAGTACTGCTTCGGGTCCGAGCGCGAGCAGGGCCGGGTTCTGCTCCATCCGCCGGCGCACGTTGGCCAGGTCGGGGTTTTCGGCGTGCCTCACCGTCACCACGAAGCCCGGCCCGATGAACACGTTCACCTCGCCGAACTCCACTCGCTCCTCGGCGTCGAGGTACCAGGCGGGCCGCAGCACCACGAAGAGGGTGTCGCCGAACCGCTCCAGCTTGGCCCGCTGGTGGCCCTTGAGCGCGTCTTCCACGGCCAGCGGATGCAGCGAGAACTCGTCGGCAACGCTGCGGATCTCGTCCGCATCGGGCCGGTACAAGCCGATCCAGGCCATTCCCTCGCACTCGCGCAACTGGCGGTACGTCTCGTCGAGGCTGTGGGGGCTTGAGGTGCGCTGCCCGGTCACGTAGATGCCGTTGTCGATGAGTGCCATGGTCCTACTCCGTCGTTCGGTCGACGAGAGCACGTGAGCAAGCCGGAGGTGACTAGGCAGACGTCGGGATTCGACCGTGTACCAGAGGTCACCTCGCAATGGAGGTTCAGTTGCGCGCCACTCCCAGCGCGACGCCCGGCCTAGAAGGTCAGAGCGAAAACGACGATCGCCGAGGGAGTGGAGCGCGGACTATCACCAGCCATGGCCGCTCACCTGCCTTCGATCGAAGATTGTCGTGGCCCTGCGTGGGCCTCGGATACCGTAGCACCCCAGGGCGTCGAGATTGGAAATCTGACTTGTGACGAGCGCTTATGGGTAGCGCTGACTCAGCCCCATCAGGGATGCGTTACCCGCCCAGGTAGCGCGGGGCTCGCGTCGGCGACTCGACGCCCCAGGCCCTCCAGCAGCAGCTCCAACCCATAGTCAAACTCGTCCGCGAACGCATAACCGCCCCCGCCGAACAGCTCGGCGCGCGAGCGCGCAATGTGCGGATACAGCTCCGCCGGCGCCGCGACCTTGACGGCGAACGCCTCCTCGGCGCCGTCCCCCGGTTCGAAGGGCAGGCTCGTCTCGGTCAGCGCGAACCCATACACGTAGGCGTCGATCGCGGAGAACGCGTGTGTCGCGAGCGCGGCGCTGAAACCCTCGGTCATGAGCACGCCGAGTAGCCGGTCGTGGTGCTGCAGCAGCGCCGGGCCGGGATTGGGGCGCGATTCCATCATCCCCAGCGCCCACGGATGAGCGGTGAGCACCGACCGTGCCGATCGTGCCCGGGCGGTGATCGCCTCTCGCCAGCTATCGCCGACCTCGGGCATTTCGATCCTCGCGAACACCCAGTCGGCCAGGTCATCGAGCAGCGCCTCCTTGCTCGGCACGTGATGGTAAAGCGACATCGCCTCAACGCCGAGAACCTTCGCGACACTGCGCATACTCACGGCGGCGACCCCCGCGCCATCAGCGACGGTGGCGGCGGCGTTGATGATCCGATCCCTGCTGAGCGGTGTGCGCGATGCCATAGATCCATTCTTGTGCACTTACGGACGTAAGGCTAGCATGGCTCTCATCCTTACAACCGTAAGGACAGAAAGCGCCCGCGGTCGTTGTCAGCGATCGTGGACCAACCATCCTCACCACAACAACGGAGTACCTGATGAAAACACGTCAACACACCACCACCACGCTGGAAGACCAGCGGATCCCAGTGCAGGCCAAGCTCGCAGCAGCCTGGACCAGCTTCATGTTCCTCGTCATATACATCGACTACTTCCACCTCTACCAGCCCGGCGAAATCGACGAAATCCGGGGCGGCGACATCTTTGCGTTCGAGATCAGCGGGACATTGATTTCAATTTTCTTCGCGCTCATAGCGATCCCGACCCTGATGGTGCTGCTCTCCATGACGCTGCCCGCCCGGGTGAACCGTGCCACGAACCTCGTCGTTGCCGTGCTTTTCATCCCCATCTGCGTGTTCAACGCGGCCGGGGCGTCCTGGGACTGGGCCTTCTACTACGGCTTCACCATCGGAGTCGAGGTGCTGATCCTGGCCTTCATCCTGCGCTCCGCCTGGACCTGGCCCCGCACCGCACCGCCGGCAGACATGGCGATGAGCCCCGAGCTTGCGGCCATTCGCATCAAGCAGAACGATTGAACGGGGTAGGTAGTGCCCGTGCCGCTTGGAACCAGCTGCCGCGGTGCCGCGGTGGGGGCTCCGTGGGTGTGGCACACCGACTACTACTGGGCGGTAGGGGCCTCCACGGCCCCTACCGCCTACTTTCCACCTGGCTGGTGTCTGGCAACGATCTCGCGGCATCCGCTCTGGCGGAGAGGCAGGCGCGGATTACGCCGTGAGGCCGGTGCCCGGGACCGGTGCGGGTGTGGGTCTCGATGATGTCGTAGTGAGCGGCGCGGAGTTCGTCGCTCAGGGCGGCTACGGGCCATCGATACGCCGTCGTGATGGCGTGCTCGAACTGCTCGACCACCGGGCCCTCGAAGAAGCCGAGCAGAAGCTCGCCGCCCGGGCGAAGCACACGCTCGAACTCGGAAAGCGCATCCCGGAGTGATTTCGGCTCGTGGTGAATGAGGGAGTACCAGGCGAGGACGCCCGCAACCGTGCCGGGCGGTTCCGGCAGCGCCCCGATGTCGCCGATCGCGAAAGACACTTCCGGATAGGCCTGTCGGGCGTGGTCGATGAAGCCCGGCACCAGGTCGACACCTCGAATCCTCACCCCACGCTCGGCGAGATGCCCGGTCCACTGCCCGGGGCCGCAGCCGGCATCGATCAGTGGCCCGTCGAGCCGATCTGCCCACCCGGTGACAAGTTGCAGGTCCGATGGATGCACCGACGTGATCAAGCCCAGGTGCTCCGCATACTCCGCCGCACGGCGGGCATACGCGGCTCTGATCTCGGGTGGCATACCTCCGAGCCTAGGATGCTCCGCGCCCTCTTCACTCAGCCCAGGGCGTGCGCCCGGGGCTCGACCAAGCCGCAGCATCCCGGCTCTTTCAGGATTAGAAGCCGATCCAGTCGCCGTTCGAGTCCAGCTCGTAGTCGGCAACGCTCGCCTCGATGATGGTGAGGGTGCCGCTCTTCATGACGGTCATCTCCACAGAGGCGAACGCGTCGATTGTGCCGTCGGTCTCGATGGGGAAGTCGAACTGATCTGAGCTGCCGTCGTCGAGCGGATCGGAGGCGCACGACTGCACGAACGTCAGGGTCTTGGAATCGTCAGATACGTACTTTCCCGGCTCGGGGTCGGCGGCGTCGAGATCATCGATGGGAGTCGCGTCCAGCGCCGACCACGCCGGCTTAGCGGAATACGGCGCCTGCTCCAGGTTGGCAACGATCTCTTCCACCTCCGCGGCGCCGCCCGGGGCGCTCGCCTCGGCTTCCTCCACGGTCTCGACGCCGAACTGCCGCATCAACACACTTTCGAGTTCGGCTTCGCCCTCGGCGGCGTATTCCTCTTTCGTCATCGACGGTCGGCTCAGCGCGTCGAGGCCATCTCCGCGATAGTCGATTGCCAGGTCGACAGCGCACGACTTGGACGAGTCCAGTTCGCGAGCTTTCGCCGTCACCTCGCCCACCAGCAGCCCGTCGGCATCGGATCCCGCGGCCTCGACGAGGGACTGAGGGATGCGGATGACCAGCTCGCCTTCGGAGCCGTAGGCGGGGGTCTGAAACTCGAACACCCCGGCCTTGGGGGCTCCGTCAGAACTTGCATTGTTGTCGACGCCATCGCCGGTCGATGCGGTGGAGCAGCCCGCAAGCAGCAGAGCTGTCGCTGCCGCCAACGTGGTGGCGGCCAGCATGGATGTTTTGTTCAAAGTCTGCATGTATACCCGCGCCCGGATGCCGGACGCGTTCCCCCTTGTATCCCCCGTGGCGATCCGCCGCTCCACCCGGAACGGCCGCCAGAGTCGATCCTATCGAGAGAGAGTGCCCAGCTTGTGGCTGGGCGAACGGCCTCGACTCACCGCCCAGCAGGCCGAGATCAGCGAGACGTCGGTCAGTGTCGGCCGCCGGCAGTGCGGCGGCTTGGCGTGATTCAGCTCTCGCGCTTGGCGAGGCCGTCGAGTCGCAGCGTCGAGGACTCGTCCCGGTGGCTGCCGTCCGAGCCCACATGCTTGTCGGGGACCGCGCCGTCTGCGCCGTTTTTCAGGACTCCGTAGAGCGCCATGGCGTGCCCGCGTCCGACGCCGTAGTCGTCGCGGAGCCAGGCGACCACCTCGCCGGCCTTCGTGGTCGCATCGAAACCGCGGGCGCCGGCTTCGTCGAGTAACTCCTGTGGCGTCTTGCCCGTCTTCGTTTCGATCGCGTCGAGGTAGGCCTGGTATGACATTGCTGTTCCCTTCCGAGCCGTCGGTGCCGTTTCGTTAGAACTCTAGCCGTCGATCTGCTGCCGCTCGAGGGGCGTAGATTCAGCAGTTTGCTCCGGGAGACCGAGCCTGGTGCACGCTACGACGAAGCAGAAGATCCAGGCCAAACGATCAGGGCCAAAATCGATCCTCTCGGAGGGAATGGAGCGGACTATTGCCAACCATGGCAGCCGCTCACCCGCGTTCGATCAAAATGTGTCGTGGCCCAGATCGGGCGTTGATACCGGATCGCTAACGTGGATACAGAATGGGCCGAAATTGCCCCTCTTGGACGGCCCTTCGGGATGGTTGGCCAGCAATTCTTCACGTCCCGCGCGCAAGGTCAGTACCAGGCCCAACTGCTAGGTTGGCCAAATGGTCGATCAGTCAATCCGGCAGGAGATCGCAGCTTTCGTAGCGGAGCGCGATTGGGCACAGTTTCACACTCCAGAGAACCTTGCAAAGAGCATCTCCATCGAAGCCAGCGAGCTTCTGGAGTGCTTTCAATGGAACGCTGACGCGGACATGGATCGAGTGCGTGAAGAACTCGCCGATGTCCTCACCTACTGCATCATGCTTGCTGACCGCATCGGCGCGGATCCTGATCAGATCGTTCGCGACAAGCTCGTGACCACGAGAGCGAAATACCCTGCCGACAAGGCTCGGGGGCGCAGCACCAAATATGACGCCCTTTAAGATCGAGCGTCTGAACTTCACTCAATCGGCCATCTCGGCTTGGACCCCAGGCGACCACCGCAATACAAACTGGCCCGTGGTTTACGTCCTGGATGATGCGAGCGCCAGTGCCACCCGCCGGACCACGCGGGGCGGTCCACTAAACGACGTCTATGTTGGCGAGTCCAGAAACGCCGTGGCGCGGATGCGGCAGCATCTAGTCACCCCAGACAAAAGACACCTCAGCACCGTCAGGGTCATCATTGACGAGTCCTTCAATAAGTCGGTTTGTCTCGACCTAGAGTCGTACCTCATCCGGATGCTCGCAGGCGACGGTTCCTACCGCGTCCTGAATCGGAACGATGGAATCACCGAATCGGATTACTTCGATCGAGACCGCTATCAAGCCTCGTTTTTGGAGGTGTTCGATCAGCTCAGGCGAGATGGGGTCTTCACTCGGAGTATCCCGGAGATTGAAAACAGCGATCTCTTCAAGCTGTCGCCTTTCAAGGCGCTGACGTTGGACCAGGCAGTCGCGGTTGAGGGCATCCTCGAGGGCCTGTTCGAAGACCTGGGTTCTGGAGCCACGAGCACAACAATCGTGCAGGGTGAACCCGGCACTGGTAAGACCGTTGTCGCCATTTACATGCTGAAGCTGATCGTGGACATTGCTAATTCTGTTCCGACTGAAGACCCTGATAGCGATTCTCTCTTTTCCGAGTTCTTCGGCGGTGAATACAAGAAACGCCTTTCCGGAATCCGAATCGGTCTTGTGGTTCCCCAACAGTCGTTGCGGAACTCGATCAAGAAGGTGTTCAAAAAGACGCCGGGATTGAAGCCCGACATGGTGATGACGGCGTTCGAGGTCGGGGAGTCAGACGAGCACTTTGACCTTCTGATCGTCGATGAATCGCACCGTCTGAATCAGCGAGCCAATCAGCCTTCAGGCGTACAAAACAAGAAGTTCAAGGTCATCACGGAAAAGCTCTTTGGCTCTGATGACAAAACGAAGACCCAGCTCGACTGGATCCGGGCCAAGAGCACACACCAGATACTCCTGCTTGATCCCGCCCAGACCGTCCGGCCTGCGGATCTGCCTCCCGAAGTCCTGGCGAATCTCGTGGTGAGTGCACGCGCTGCGAATCGTCACTATCCACTAGCTACCCAAATGCGGGTGCGAGCTGACGCAGACTACGTCGGGTACGTCCGACGCATACTCACGCAAAACGCCGAGGGCGTTTCGATCCAGCCGCGCCCCGAAACGTTCGAAGGGTACGACCTTCGCATGTTCGACAGCGTCGCCGACATGCATGGGGAGCTCCGTCGCCTGGATGCCGAGGTGGGCCTTTCGCGATTGCTGGCCGGATTCGCTTGGGCCTGGAAGACCAAGACTGATAAGACCGCGTACGACATTGAACTGCCGGGCGTTCAGCTTCGGTGGAACGGTACGCAAACTGACTGGATCGCATCCTCGACGTCGCTGGATGAAGTGGGCTCCATCCACACCGTGCAGGGGTACGACCTCAACTACGCGGGGGTCATCATCGGACCCGATCTCCGCTACGACGCTGCCACCGGGCGAATAACCGCCGATCGGGCCCATTACTTCGACAAAAAGGGCAAGGAAAACAACCCGGCCCTTGGCAAGTTCTACACCGATGACGACCTGCTGCGGTTCATAACCAACATTTACGCCGTCCTGCTGACCCGCGGAATCCGGGGCACCTTTGTCTACGTGTGCGATCCAGCTCTTCGTGAGCACTTGAAGCAATTCATACCGAACGTTTAGCTACGCCGAAACGCGGGTGGCGGTGTTTGTGTCGGCCGGGCAACCAGCTGGGTCCGATCGCCTACGCGACGGGCCCGCTATCATCTCTTCCGCGGACCCCGCAGTGCACTTTTCTCTTGGTCTGCCACGCCATGGACGGCACAATTTCACAGCTACATGACTTCGATGAGTAGCCGGCCGATCGCGGCGCCTAGGGGGACGGGAACAGCATTGCCGACTTGCCGTGCAATGTCCGTGCGAGAACCGACGAAACGGTGGTCCTGACCAAACCCCTGAAGTAGTGCTGCCTCATAGTGAGTAATCGCGCGATCTTCTACCGGATGGATGTATCGACCTTTTTCGGGCTTGAAAAATTCGGTACGGATAGTCACGGATGGGCGGTCCCAATGCAAACGCCCCATCACATCGCCAGCCCCCGTCTTGTGCTTCACCCAACACGGAGACATCAGCTCCGGATATGGCTCGAGATTCCGGCGGTTTCCTCCGGGAGGAATGACTGCGAATCGCTTGAGCGAGAGATCTCTATAGTTGCGACTCCAATGGAGATCACGAACGCTGAAGGAGCCCGCGAACTTCTTCCCCCGGAATCGTGTCTGATTGACAGCAAAGACATGGTCTCGATCCGGAATGCGCGGGACACACCGGAGAGCGTCAGCGACCGTGACGTGGGGGAGTAAGCCCGTGCTCTTTGGTGTGGCTGAATGAGTGGGCTTCGGGAAACCGGGAAAGCCGAGGCTACGGCGATATCCAATGATCACGGCTCGACGCCGTGCCTGCGGCGCGCCAAAATCGGCTGCATTCAGTATTGCCGACTCAAAACCGTAGTCCGCGAGCATGCCTCCCTCTTCGGTTTCCCCCTTGAAAAGCAAATACTGCGGGGACTTCTTGAACTCGGCGACGTTCTCGACGACGAAATACTTCGGCTCGGCCAAGCGAATGGTCCGCGCGTATTCCTTCCAAAGGGAGTTCCGCTCATCCTCGATGTTCTTCTTTCCAAGGCTCGAGAACCCTTGGCATGGCGGCCCGCCAATGATGAGGTCAGCCTTGGGCACGGGCTCCTCATCCAGCCATGTCTTAATATCACCCGCATAGACGAGATCCGGTCCGTAAGTCGCTTCGTAGGATGCGGCCGCGGCTTGGTCCCACTCAACCGCTCCCACGGTGCGAAAGCGATTCGACGCCTCATGGAAACCCGCGGTCAAACCTCCAGCGCCAGCGAATAGATCGAGCACAGGTATGTCACGGGTCATTCCGAAAGCGTACTTCTTTGCGTCGCCTGGCAGCGATTGCCGCGCCGACCAGCCAGTCACAACGCGCTAATTGCACTTCGGACGGCAGGAAGAATTGACTCGAGCAACCCAGGGACCTCGCTTCCACCAAGGACCAGCTGGCGATCAAGCAGACGGTTGCCGGACTCGCAGGACGTCTCGCTGACGAGTGAGCAACCGTGACACGCAGAGAGATTCATTTGCGCCGATCCCTGGCTGTCGCTTTCAATACAGACAGGATCGTTTGAGCAAACGTCCGCGTCGTCGAGCGCGGTAACGACTAACGGGAACAAATGGCGGGGCAGGCCGAGGCGTACTAGACCGCCCAAAGTACCCTGTGCATCGCCCGAGGCCGTGTAGATCAGTATCCCGGCAGTCTTGTCGGCTCTGTCGGAGTTCGCGTAGATTCGCTCCCGCAACGCTGCAGAAGAATATCCGCTGGCGAACGCCAATCGTCGGATTAGAAGGTGCGCCAGCGTGTGAAGCGCGACGAACCTAGGCTCCGGCTCATCGAGACGAGAGGCCCAGGCTGCCTGCGCCCGCCTATCGGCCAGGATTCTCGCACGAGCTTTCACTCCGGGCTGATTCTCCCAAGCGGCGAGTTTGTTCTCATCGAATTGAAGGAAAATACCCTCGCCGAACGTTTCGATTGCAGGGTAAACAGTTCGATGCTTGGGATCCTTGTCCAAGTCAGCGGAGATGAATTCAGATTCAGCACTGTGGCGACGAAACCCTTTGAGCGCCCGCACTTCTCGCACACGACGTACTTGGCCAATGCCTGCGAGGACATTTCGCAATTCAACGGGCCCTTCGGTCAGCGGGCCAACCTTCCAACCATCCACGACGAAATCCCCGCCGGTGTCATCGCGACCGAGATTGATCTTCTTGACGAACGCAGCCCACTCTCCGTCCTTGAGGTCGAGGAGCGGTGAGTCGGTGTCTTCGCCTGCAGATCCGGCTACCGCCATCACTGACTCAACGTCGGTACTCAGCTCCTCTGCAATCCAGGTCGCAATCTGCTCCGACCGTGGTCCGCCGTTGTCAGCAACCAATCGTTCATACAAGTCGTGCGTGCGCACGCTAACGGCGATTTCGAGGGATAGCGGCTGCTCTTCTGGAATATCCAAAGCCGAAACACTATCGGCGAGGTAGTTGCCCGTGGCGCCGCGCTGAACGGCAACAAGTGGCGACTCGCACGGTGAAATAGCGGACCCTTTCGGTTCCCATGGCTGCCGCCCATCGCAACGAATTCCATCCCTTAGTAGAGAATCCGCGCCCACGAGGTCATCGAGTGAACGAGAGCGTTCGCATTTGCCGCAGACAACCCGAAGCGAGGAAAGGCCCTCCCCGTGCTTAGCGGAGCGTTCGAATCGAATTTCCTTGTATGCGCGGCAAAATCTCACTTCCTCGGTCACTCCGGTGTCGTGACCACGATGCGCCCATTTGAACCACGGGACATCCTGAACATGGCTCCCGGTCTTGCAGACTGCGACATACCGCATTGGAACCAGAGCTCCGTGGCAGTCGCACGAGTTCCGCCATTTCCCCTTTTCCGCACGCGTGGACTGCGAGAGTTTGCCACACCGCTCGCAGAACCGCCATGCGGGGAATCGCCAATACGGAAGGCTTGCTGTCTTGGAGCCTGCCTTGCCTGCGTGCGCGGGCGGCTGTCGGAGAATACCGCCGCCGAGTCTTGCCAGCAGACGGTCACAACTGATCTCGGGCGCGGTGCGGCGGTCCCACCAAGATGTGTCAGGAGCGATTAAGGACTCACCCCGTACATCGAGAATCGCTCCAACGCCAAACGGCGAGATCGTCTCCGAGAGTCGGAGATCATGACGGATGTTCTGCACGTTGCACCTCCTGAAACGGCTCCTGTACTTCAACTGCAACGTTTGGCTCAACGGAACGCATCGAGTCGCCGACTAGCCACCCCTGTCCCTTTTGGCCGAAACGCTTGACAAGGGCTTCTTCTACCTTCGGACGACGCTCGTACCGAAGGGTCTCGCCTCCCTCACGCGCCCTCCGTGCCTCACGGTCCCATTCCCGCAGTAGGAGCCAAACGTGGTCAGTGGTTTCTGAGGCTTCATCGGGCTCGGCGGACGCCACCAGAGAGAGAAACCGGCCAATGAGAGGTTCGAGTTGCGCGCGAAAGGTTGAATCGTTCAGGTCGAACACTCCTGCAGCCGTGTCCTCTGCCAGTGACGGGAATGACTGACGAACGAGTGCAACGAGTGCACCGGCAAGCGTTCTGGCACGCGAGGACAGCGACCAAGGCGTTACACTCGTCGGCTCGACGCTTCGATAGAGTGCGTCGTGATAGCTGCGGAACGTTTCGAAGTGAGATCGATCTCGCGCTCGATTCGACCGGAAAAGCGTGACGACGATTCCACTTACAGCACCGCGACCAACCCGACTGGTCGCTTGTATGTACTCAGCGGTTGTTTTCGGCTGACCAACCATGAGCATTAGCGCTAGTCGCTGCACATCGATCCCTACAGAAAGCATGTTCGATGAGAGAACGACGTCGACCGCTGAATCGGTTACATCTACACTCGCGCGGAGCTGGCGTAGGTCGTTCGGCAATTCTTCAGGGCCACGGCGGCTTGTTAGCTCGAGCACTGAGTCAGCTCGGACACGTCTCAAGTTCGTGCTGAGGCGTTCTGCGCGAGTCTCGAGCCGGCCGTTAATGTCATCGAGGACCAGTGCCCCGCTCCGCCCCAGTTCCCGAAGACTGTTGTGATACATGACGAGCGTCCAGTATGGATCGAGCCGGCCCCGAACGAGGTCTGTTCCTGAGACAACATTTGGAATCTCGAGCATCGGCGATGCTGCACCTATCAGCGCAGTGGCTTGGGACACGCTTTGAGGCATCAGCCCGACATAGAGCCGACCTTCGCCATTGTCGACAGGCCGAGCGAAAAAGGTCGAGTCGCCGTCAAGCCCTGCAGGCGGATATAGAGCGACCTTCCTTCCATATAGCCCCTGGATCTGTTCCCCGGAAGCCCTGATGGTGGCTGTTGATGCGATGATCTTGGGGCTGGAACCGGCACGGCTGAGAAGTAGCTTGATGACCGCATCGAACACAGCAACCGTCGTTCCAAGAGGGCCCGACAGCAAGTGCAACTCATCTTGAATAATCAGGGCAGGCTGCTGAAAAGCAGTACCGACGCCAAGTAGGCGGCCAGCACGTTCGTTGAACTGCAGACGTGCAAACTTGTCTACCGTCGCGAGCAAGATCGTGGGCGGATCGTCGTACAGGACTTCGTCGACTACCGCTATCGGTAACTCCCGCTCAAAAAACGGGCACTCGCTGTCGATGCAACGAAAGACAACTTCATTTCCGACTTGCCGCGCACCATATGTCTTGTGGCTGTCGTCCTTTTGGGCGGGCACAAGCTCGGTGAGGCACCATGGACATTCCGTGATTTGGAACTCATTGGCGTCGCGGGGATTCTGGGCCTTGTAGAGCCGTTCGAGTGAGTGACGCGCATCCGCCCGGGTCCCCGGGGTCGCTTCGTTGCCGACCCAGAGCCCGATAGAGAATCGAGCCATTCCTCTGGTGCGTACATCTGTTTCGCGTAGGCGCTCCATCGCGCAGATCAATGATGCTGCGCGCTGAAACTGCTGTGAAGTCAGCAGCCGCAAGGTATAACGCGTAATGACAGCGGTTCCAGCCCCAGACGCGCCGGCAGTCAGTCTTCGGAGAAAGATCAGCACTGCGGCCAATCCGAGGTACGCCTCGGTCTTCCCTCCACCTGTGGGAAACCAAATGAGGTCAACTAGATCGCGCTCAGCATCGGAATCGTCGACTGTCGATGCCAACGCGACCAGGATGAAGCCCAGTTGAAACGGTCGCCATGTGGGGTCGGATTCCTTGTGGCCTTGACTACGAGCTGCCTGTTGCATTTGGAGGCGCATGGCGGCCATGCCGAGCGCGAAGGCTGACCGTAGTGATTTCTGATCCGGGTCGCCGAGCCGCGCAACTCCGTTTCGCATCCTTTCAACCGCTCGGCCAGTGCGAAGGACAATGGCTCCGGCGGCATCTCCCAGCTCAGCAGCATTTCGCTCCTGCTCATGCGCCCAGACCTCAAACTCGTCGACGAAAGCGCGAAGGGATTCGACGACCGGGGAAGTGTCCGTGTCGATTTTTTCCAAAAAAGCAAGGTTGAGCGACGGCGATGCAGGACTGCTCGTTCCAAAATTTGTCTGAGCAATCGCGGGTACGACGAATGCCGGAACCGGGTCCAGAAATACGCTTGAACACTCCTGTGAAGGCCCGGTTTGCCATCCAGCAGCCATTCCGTGCCCGATCGCAAATACCTTCCGGTCGCGATAGCGAAGCCGGAGCTCGCGGGACTCCGGGTCCGCGTCAATCGCGCTTGAGACGTCATACTCGAGGATCCTGCCGCCGATTTCCGGTCGAACCTCCAGGCCGACCTGAAATAGCATCAGTGGAATATCGTCACGGTCGTTACCGGTTGACGGAGAGCGGAGTCGAACGTGAACCGTGACGAGGTACGCATCGCCATAGTTTCGCCATCTCGAACCAATCTCGATAGACACTTCACCGACAATTGCGGTGCGAGTCGTTGAGGAGCGCGCAAGATCCAAGTTGAGGATCTCGTGCCCCTGACGCTGCCAACGTAATGGCCCTTCGTCAGTAATCGGTGAGTAGGTCGCCGTCCTGAAGTCGCAGATGACCGCTTGCGAGTCAGTAACAAAGGAAATCGCGGCCGATGAGGGCCTCCAATCCTCAGCCAGCGGCGCGGTAGCGCCATCCTCCTCCACGTCCCCCTCTTCCACGTCGGCTTCAACGAATTCCTCGGCATCGGTCGGACCCGGGACTGTGGTGCCGGTGCCTGGCAAGCCGCCTCCTGCCGGAAACAGCATTCCGACTGAATACTGCAGCGACGGCCGGTTGAAGATGACCTCAGCATCACCTTGCTCTGGGCCCAGGTACGCTTTGCGCAGGTGGTTCAGGGCAACGGACTGGGCAGATGTCAACTTCATGCTCGAATACCGTCCGGTCGCGTCAGCGTTTGAAGTCGTTTCTTGTCCGCGCTTGACGCGACGATGTGTAACGCTACGCGGGCTCGCGTGGCCGCAACGTAAAAGTTGGCCATTCCCTGACTGTCGTACACACCGGGGAGGTCGCAAACAATGACATGTTCCGCTTCGAGACCCTTGGCCATTCGCGGACTCAGCACTCTTATCCCACCTTCCAGAACGTCTGCGCTAGGGTGCGAGCCAACAGGGATTACCCAGATGTCAGCCGCGGGCACGCCTGCCTCGACCAACCCATTCGCCAGGGCAAGCGCCGCCTCAAGACATGCTTCGTCTCGGATCCAGTGCCAGTGGATCTTCTCACCGTTTACGATCCCTGGATCTCCGATGTCGGCGCCGAGGTACTCCTGGACCATGTGCACCATGCCCCTCGTATTCCTCACATTCAAGCTGAGGTCATAGGAGAATGACTCCAACGCAACAAGCTCGAAGACATCTTCGTCGAACCTACCGTCCACCTGGGCCTGGTTGTTGTGGTCCAGGAAATAGCGCCAGCGCCCAGCGGCCCGACCGCCCGCGGTCACTTTATCGAGCAGGTCCATCGCCTCCGGGAACATGAGATCCTGCGCTTCGTCCACCAATACAACGTCATACTTGCTGTCGACGGTCAGCATGTCGAAAGAGACCACGTCAATTGCTCGACCGACGACTCGCGGCTGGAAGAACTCAAATAGCCCGGGGGAGCGGAATGTGATCAACACCGTTCGTCCCGCAGCGGCTTCTTGTTTAGCCGCCTCAGCGAGTACTAGGGACTTCCCCGTGCCGGCACCGCCGCGGACAAGAATCCGGGGGTTGCGTGCTAGTCCGGCCAGGACTCTGGCCTGCCCGTCAGTGGCGCGATTCTGTTCGTCCACCACGGCGCCTCGCTGTGCATCGACGATTGGCATACGCGTGAACTCGCCAAAGAGCCGGGAACGAAGTGTGTCGATGCGAGCGATGGGCTGTCCTTTCGGCGGAATCGGCGCCCCCCGGGCGATCGTATCGAGAGCCGCTGACAACGCCAGGGGCGTCATGGTGCCGTTCGCAAGCCAGTGGCTTTCCTTCCACTCATTCGATGATGGCGGCGCGGCTATGTCGGGCGTTACGACGAGGGCGTCCTTGGCGAACCAGCCGACGCCGTCTTCACGAAATATGTCTTGAAGAGCAAACATCGCAGACCGCGCCTGTTCCATAGGCGAGGTGGAGAGCCTGTGTGAATCACCGTGCCGATCCACCGTGTACCAGACGCCCTCGAATCGCTTAACGCCGCCCCCCTTGACCTCGACGACAATCACAACGCCCTTCCAGAGAACAACGAAATCTGCCTCGGCCATTTGCTTGTATGCGTGGGAGCGGAGTTTCACAGAATAGAAGGCGACTGCGTCCGCACTTGGGATTTGGTCGAGTAAGTGTGCCAGCCTTCGTTCGGCATCGCTCTGAGCTGTCTTCAAAATATCCTGCAAGTCGGGGCTGAGGATCACGCGCCCTGCTCCTTCCAGAATTCTTCATACTCCCTGAATCCAAGAAGATCATTGAGGTCATTGCTGCCGAAGTTGTCGACTAGGTCAACGATTAGACACTCTTCCTTGCCACCATTCCGCGGCCCGCGTAGGCCGCGCCCCGCCATCTGTATGTATGCATTTGGGCTGAAAGTGGGCCGGGCGATGTAGAGCGCGCGCACTCCTGGGGCGTCAAAGCCCTGAGTCAGGAGGTCGCAGTTCGCCAAGACCTTGGTCTCTCCCCGCTTGAACCTGTCGATCGCGTCACGCCGCTCTTGACGACCGGTTTGGCCGCTAACCGATGCTGCCGCAACGCCACGGTACCTGAGCGTTGCGGCGAGGACTTGCGCGGATAGGACGTTCGGGGTGAACACGAGAACTGGCCAGTCGTCGTCGAGCCCCATGATGCTCTTGACAAGTGTTCCCATCCTTGCGTGGCTCGCAGCGAGTCGATCAAGGACGGTGGCGTCGATCCTATTGAATCTCTTTGCCTGTGCGGCTTCTTCTACCGACAGATCAACGTCGGCACCTTGGAGGGTTTCGTGGCGGACTCGTGCGAGTACCCCGCGCGAGACGAGCTCTCCATAGGCGTTCTCTTCGAACGCTGCAAGCTTTCGTCGCCCGAATCGCGCTGCGAGCGCATCCGTCGCCAGCGTCGATGTTCCCTTGAACGGCGTCGCCGAGAGCCCGACCAGTGGGCGCTCCCACCTGCGGCCATCAATCCCGAGCCAGGCAAGGATCCTTGTGTACCGGGTCGACGTCCCGGCAACGTGACCCTCGTCAATGAGAACTGCACTTGCACTGCTTAGCCACTCGTAATCCGACTCACCCAGTACAACGTCGAGTTTGGCATCGGTGGCGACGACCACACTGAACTTCGTGTCCGGCTTGTGAACGTCGTTGCCCTCCCAAAGGCGTCCAATGGTCAATGATCGTTCGTCCCCGAGCCCGCGCCATACTTCGCTAAAGGTCTGTACGGCCTGCTCGCAGAGCTCCTGCGATTGCGCGATCCAAAGTACTGGGCCTTCAAGACGGTCATCGATGAAGAGCTGGAGTATCGTCTGCGTGGCAACCCTCGTTTTGCCTGCGCCCGTTGGAAGCTCGACCATAACCTTCGCCCGACGCCTATCTTGGCCGACTTCGACGAGAACCTCTCGCAGCTCCTGGCTCAGGCGTCGTTGGTAATCGTGAAGTTCAGGGAGAATCGTCGCACCTGGCACCACGAATTCTGCATCCTGGCGCTGGACCCGCTGTCCTGCGAACTCGGCACCGAAACCCATTTTGCGCAGCCAAGAGATGGTCGCGCCTCCGCCTGCCCACTGCGTTGGCACATCGGGGAAGCCCTCACGTCGGAAGAGCTCCGCGAGCTCCTTGATAGTGTCCTTGCCATAGGCGGACAAACACAACTCCGCTACCGATGTTGACGACGACACGAGCCCCTGCCCTTCGAGCCCCTGCCAAAGCCCTGTGGGTAGTTTCTCGCGCAAATCGTCACGACCGAAATAGGCGTCCAGACGGTCAGCCTCGGTGGCCGCCGCGAGTGCCTCTTGGCGGATTATCTCCAGGTGATGAGTGAGCCCGACCTGGAGAGCCCGTGTGATGTCCGCGTTAGAAAGCGCGAGGCCGAACGCCTCGCTGATAATAGCCATCGTCCTTCGCTCATCTACTCCACCGCGCAGAACCAAAGAAAGCCCATCGCGGTGCCACTCGAGTGACTGCGTCTCCACGCCATCCTCTGTTGTGACCCATTTGGCGATGGCCGCCGAACGCGCCATCGTCGCATTCAACAGGTCCTCGCCGTTCACCACGCTGCGAAGACCGGTGAAAACGTCGAGTATGCGCTCAGCATCCTGTTGGCCGTCGATTCGAACTGAGAATTCGAAGCTGTCCTCGAATCGCAGGCAACCAACCGTCTCGACGAGGGCTCTTGCCTGTTCCTCTGTTGCACGGAGGTGCGGGCGCTGATGCTGTGTGAGGTATTCACGTTGCTCTTCGGTGACCGCAACGTACACGGTTCGTGTGGCACACGACTCGATTGTCCGCCCGACACGTGCGGGAATGCGAGGTGGCTGCCCCGTTCCGTAGGCGATCGCCGTCGCCTCGATGACGAAGTCCGCTAGGAATGCATCGTTGAACATCGGCGGCAGGAGGTCGACGGCTAATGCCTTTTCGAGGATCTCAGCTGACACATCTGTGAACTCATCTGGAAGTCGCAGCGTTTCAACGATGTTTCGAGGGCCTTCAAAAAGGGGTAAGAGATCTCGGTACTGGACGAGGGATGGCGCTACGACACCGGACGGGGCCCTATAGCCGAGAGATGTGCGAAGCAGCCCTGCTTGATCAACGGCCCATCTCACTGGCGAGGTGATGCGATAAGTGATCCCGGTCGCCGTATCCTCGCAGACCCAGGGAGCATCGCCGAACTCTAGGAGACCACGTGTCCAAGCCTCGCGAATTCGATCGGAAGCGCTCGCATCCCGAAGAAGAAGCAAGACCGAGAACGGCCCCTGGGAGAGCCCGCCGCTGGGATACAACGAAACTTTTTCGACCGGACGATCACCAGGGGTCAACCTTGAGTTGACCTCTTGTAATGCCCAATCCTCGTAAGCGCCGCCAGCGACTTCATCTTCAAATGAGAACTCCTCACTAGGGCTCGTCACGACGCCCAGAGAGTGCGCAAGGGCGGGGACGCAACGCTGGCGGTCGAGGCTAACCCGGTTGGCGGCTTCAGGTAGAGACTCATCAAGGTCGACGACTTTCTGTGGCCAGGACCAGCCTCCGTCGCGCGTAGGAACGAGAACCGCCGCATGGGGATGATTCCGAATAACGTCAAGTGCTTCGCGCTGACTTACTCCGATTGCAGCGTCCCAGAATTTGGCCTGGAGATCCACATCGGAGGCGGGCGTTAGCCGGGCGACACGCGCGTTGAGAATCGCGGCTGGATCCAAGTCCCGAAATCCTGCACCACGAAGGAGCTTCTCGGTCCCGGGATAAGCAAGAAAAGCCGGCGTAACGAAGACCGCTCCCTCGATCTCGAGGTCCTCCGCCTGCTTCAGGAATACAAGGTTCTTCTCACTCAGCGAACGGAATCCTTCGCTCGTCGGAACGACCTTCGCCTGGTCGATACCAGGCTTGCCGAGACCATGAACTGCGAACTTGAGGGCGTTCGCCGCGGACTCTACATCGTCACCTTCCGCCCACTCTCGAAGCCATGAAACGATTCCTCGCTTCGGGACCCTCTCCAGGGCACGTTTGAGGTCGCGGCCGTTCTCTTCGAACCGGTCGGGATCTGCGCTCACCGCGAATAGCTGGCGCAACCGCGCAAGACGCTGGTCGGAGCTATAGCAGCGCCAATGGGGTACGTCGTTCTTGGTATTAGGAGACGCAATCCAAGCCTCGTGCGCGATTTCTGGGGCGTTCCAATCGAAATCAAGTGGCCTCATATCAGCCGCGGTGTGTAGCACGCCATCGCCGTCAGGTATCAGGGCCGTATCGACAGCGAGTCTGGGCACGCGTGCGCAGAGGACCTCGTCGCCGAAGTACGTCGCTTCTCGTCCGCGTGCTGGAAGGTAATCCAAGAGCGCCGCGGGGTCGGCCTGCGTGCTGACGCGTGGGAGTAACTCCACGAAGATATCTGCGAGTGTCGCGAGAATCTCGCGGTTGTAATCGTTCCGAAGCAGGGTCGTGCGATCATCATTCACGCTCCAAGGTGCGTTGAACAGTCCAGTCGCGGAAGTCTCATCGTGAAGGGGGAAATACGACCAAAATTTGCCGATCCGTTGCTGCGAGTACCGAGAGGGGATCGCCACGCTGACCTTGATCTCATTCCGGGAGACCGCCTCACCCACCTCGCGCCTGGCATTTGTTGACGGCGCATGCATTTTCTGACCAACCAACCATTCGTCTCCGCTTCCATCCGGGCGCTCGATCTTGTATTTTCCGTTACCGAGGTCGCGTGAGACGTGACTGGTATTCAGCCCGTGATCGCCCACAACACGTAGACGAACTTCTCGGACGGCACCGACAAAAAGCAGAAACTCGGAGGAGAAATTCTCCATTTCGATGCGAAGCTTTTCCATATTGGAAATGTCCGGCAACCTCACGATCGTCGTTGCCCAGTCCGCCAATTCACTGGCGATCGAATCCTCAGCCAGGATGCGTTCTGAATCGAGAAGCGTTGCGGTGCGGAGCACGGGGAGTCTCCGGGCTGCTGACTCAACCGCACGGATCGCTTGGTTTGCCTCGGACGAGTTGAACTCGAATGAGACGGACCGGCTTATGACCTGGGGTGATTCCGTGACGGCGAGCACGGACTTGAATCCGAGACCGAAGCGGCCGATCTCATCACCGCGCTTCCCGCTTAGGTGCGCGTGGGTAATCGCGATCAATCCGTTTCGGGAGAAGGGGCGCCCGGAGTTGGCGCAGTAGAGCGTTCGAGATGAGAGGTCCAGGACAATCTCCACCCGACCGATATTCGGAGTGTCGCCATCGGCCGCTCCGGCCATTGCATCGGCCGCGTTCTGGACCAGTTCGAGGAGTGTCCGATTTGAGTATCCGCCCACACGAATCGACTCTTCGTGATTCGCATGTTCGCTAATGAGGTTCGGATTCGCTTTGTACGAGGCCATTGCTCGAGAGAACTGTTCGTTGACCTCCCGCACGAGAGTAGGATCTTGCGTCCATTTATGGGTCGTGTTCAACATAAGCTCTGTCCCCCGCATCGTTGCCTAAGGCGAGACTATCGATAGCTGCGCCGTGTGCATGACACTGCTGTCGTGTAGATACAATCCAGGTATGTCGTGGGCTTCCTCACCCGGTACGCGCAGGTCGATGCAGTCAAATCGCCGGCGCGATACCTCGCCTGAGGTCGCAGTGCGCAGGATTTTGCACCGTGAAGGGATGCGGTATCGAGTCGACTACGCACCTCTTGGCGGGCGGCGCCGCGCTGACATCGTTTTCACCAGGCAACACATTGCAGTCTTCATCGATGGGTGCTTTTGGCACGGCTGCCCTGCACATGCGACGCTCCCCAGCACAAATATTGGCTACTGGATACCGAAACTCCAGCGCAACATAGTACGCGACCGCGAGACCGATGCGATGCTTCGGGAGGCAGGGTGGATCGCGCTGCGATTTTGGGAGCATGAGGCGGCCGAAGAAGTGGCACGCCGCATTCGCACTGAACTCGAGTGCTCAAGGCGACAATAGCCGCCGCGGTTACTGGACGGCCGCAGAATCAAGCTTGCTGTCTTGAGCCGCGGCGGTGAGAGTCTCAGATCCACTGAGCCACTTGCCACAACCGGGGTCTGGTTGGGCGTCGGCCATCCGGTGCTCCTCGTGAGTCGGTACCGGTGGCGCGCACGCGCCTCCGCTGGTCAGTCTCTCGGTTGGGGTGCGGCCGCGCAACTTGGGTGATGCAGCGAAGTCCGGGCGCGGGCACTGGATCGTGCTCGGCTAGCTGTGGCGGGCGTTGGAGCCCGTACTGGGGGTGCGAATTGGCCATGACGCTCGTTCCCGGGGTGTCACGCTGATTATTGATCGCCAAATCCGGGGAAAGTTCATGAAACGTCGTAGTCCTGCAGCGCCGCTGCTTCTCCCATTCGTAACCTTCGGCATTTATACGTTGGTCTGGTTCGTGAAGACCAAGAACGAAATCAATCTCGTGGCGCACAGCAAAATCCCCACCGCTTGGCTACTCATCCTGCCTATTGCCAGCATCTGGTGGGAGTGGAAGTACGCAGTCGGAGTCGAAGAAGCCACCAACGGTGGGCTCGGCCGGCACGCCGCGTTTTGGATCCTCTTCCTGCTCGGCCCGCTCGGGGCGTTGTTCGTGCAGATCGCGCTCAATACGGCAATTGACTCGCCTGCCTCGCGCACTGGAGCACGTCGGGATCCGGTCCTCGCCTAAGTGGCGTTGATCGAGCCGATTGTTAGAGAGGAACCCCGAATGACCGACATCGTGCCCTTCACACTGGAGGCGGAGATCGTTGAGGAAGATGCCGCGCGTGACATCGCGAAAGCGGTGAGCGCCCGGCATTCAATCGCTCGCAAGTACGTGATGCGGCTTCGGCGCCGGCATCCAGAGGCGACGCCCGCCGAGGTGATCCAGATGCTCGAGCGTCACTATGGCACCTCGATCAGCACCGCGGGTGCCGTCATCGCCGCCGGAGCGATCGCTGCGGATGTCGGCATTGCTCTGATCCCCGTCGTCGGGGCCGCGGCGGCCGGCGCCAAGAGCGCGGGGCAACAGGCCGCCAAGAAGGCCACCAAAGAAGTAACGAAGGTAGCGGCCAAGTCGGCTGCGAAGATGGCCGCCAAGAGCATGGCGCTGGGCGTGGCGAAGACCGGTGCCCAGCGAGCAGCAGCGCTCCTCCCGGCGGGCGATCAACAGCTGCAGTTTGAGATCACCGCGATCTTCGCACTCGCCGTAGCCGACATTCACGGAATGGACCTCGACCAGGACCAGGCGCACGCCCTTGTCTACGGCCTGTCGAACGGTCGTGTCAGCCCGCAGCAGATCGCGACGATGGCGGCGGACCTCGCGGACGTCTCGTCAGAGGGCGTCGCCGGCGTCGGGCGCCAGATCGCAGCTGGCCGCACGGACTGGTCGCACTGGGCGAACACGCTCGCGGACACGCTCCCGGAAGGCGCGGCGCAGAGTCTTGTCCAGACCATCCAAACGGGCCAGCTCGACACCGTGCGAGACACCTTGAGCGGGAAGCAACAGGCCACCATCGAATACGGCGTCGGAGCCTTGGCGGGCGGCGTCACGCGCTTCCTGTTCGGGCGTGAGGTTGTCGAAGCGTCCCGGTCCGCGTTTGCTGCTGCCCCCGACGAGTTCCCTGCGCATCTGAGCATTCCCGCGACGCCTGACGCCGACGACCGCGAGACCGAGCCCAACCGAGCTCTCGCCGCTCTGGATGATGCGGCGAAGGCAACGGGGACCTGGATCGCTGACGCTGCCAACACTGTAGGTGGCGGCGTCGCGACAAGCGCCGTCGTGGTGGGCTCCGGCGTAGCCGCCGCAGCAAGCACGGCGACTCGGGTGTTCCGAAGCGTGGACATCGACGGGGACGGGATACCGGATGAGGCGCAGGCGCTCACTGCAGTGAAGGGCGTCGGCGGCGCCATTGCCGGTGCGGCGGACTCGGTGGGCGGCAGCATCGCGGGTCTCTTCAAGTCGAAGAAGCGCGTGTAACGCTGCTGAGGTGGCACCAAGTCTCGGCGACTCCGCTAGAGCCTGATTTGCTGCGAGCCGCCTGGGCGATCTGCCCCGGCGGTTTCACCCCGATAGGACGGTTCGCTCCGGTCTGGTTCGAGGAAATAGGTCGGTCATGCCGTGGGCGAGATGGAACCCTTAGAGTGCACCTATGACTCAAGAGCGCTGGCAGAAGATCACCGGGATTCCACTCACAATCGCCGCTGTCCTTTTCCTCATCGCATACGCCTGGCAAGTCATCGGTGACTTGTCCGGGCCGGAAAACGCGGTCGCGGAGGCCGTGATCACTGCCACGTGGGCGGCCTTTGTGCTGGACTACGCAGTTAACCTGGCCCTTGCACCGCAGCGCTGGAAATGGTTCCGCGCTCACATCTTCGACCTTCTTGTTGTTGTCCTTCCACTTCTTCGACCGCTACGACTTCTTCGCCTGGTCACCCTGCTGAGTGTGTTGCAGCGCACCGCGGGGGCGGCATTTCGCGAGCGGGTCGTGATGTACGTCGCCGGGGCAGCCGCGCTGCTCGTGTTTGTGGCTTCGCTCGCGGTCTTGGACGCCGAGCGGTCGGTGGAAGGAGGCACGATCACCAACTTCGGGGATGCCCTGTGGTGGGCCTTTGTTACCATCACCACAGTCGGGTACGGCGACTTCGCTCCCGTCACCGCGTTGGGGCGGCTGATCGCGGGAGGCCTGATGCTTGGGGGAGTAGCGCTCCTGGGTGTGGTGACAGCGACCCTTGCTTCGTGGATCATCGAACAAGTCGCCAAGCAGGAGGAGGACGCACAAGTCGCCACCCGCGGCGAGATCCGTTCCTTGGCTCGACAGGTGGAGCAGTTGCAGGCAACCCTCGACCGCAAAGCAGGCTGAGGGATTCGGCTCGCACCACGGCGAGACTACAACGAACGCACCTAAAGTCAGGCGAGCGAGGACACCGTTCGGCTGGCGGGTGGTCTGTCTAATAGCTGCTTGACTCGCCTTCCGAGGTAGCGCCGGAGAGTAGTGCCGCGCTGCCCGAGACGCCTAACCGGGTCGCACCCGCGTCAATCATGGCGGCGGCATCCGCAAAGCTACGCACGCCACCAGACGCCTTGACCTGGGCGCGCTCGGCCACAGTCTGCTTCATCAGGCGCACGGCGTGCACGGTGGCACCGCCGGCGGGGTGGAAGCCCGTAGAGGTCTTGACGAAGTCGGCGCCCGCGGCCACGGCGGCCTGGCAGACGACGACGATCTCGGCATCCGTCAGCGCTGCGGATTCGATGATCACCTTGAGCACTTTCGGGGCGGGGACGCTCGCGCGCACGGCCGCAATATCTGCCCTCACGTCGGCGAAGCGGCCGGCCTTGGCGGCGCCGATGTCGATGACCATGTCGATTTCGTCGGCGCCCTGGTCGATGGCGAGGGCGGCCTCGGTGGCCTTGATCGAGCTGTGGTGCTTGCCGCTGGGGAAGCCGCAGACGACCGCGACCTTGAGGTCGGCGCCGGCGGGAATGGTGAGCGGCAGCATCGAGGGGGAGACGCAGACCGAGTAGGTGCCCAGCTCGATGGCCTCGGCGATGAGGGCGGTCACGTCGGCAGCGGTGGCCTCGGGCTTGAGCAGGGTGTGGTCGATCATACGGGCCACGGTGGCGGCGTCGGGGGAGAGTGAAGTCATGGGGTGCGTCCTTAGTTGGTGACGAGTTCGGGCGTGCCGTGCGGCGTGGCGGGGACGCCGGCTGCGGCGGCGAGGGTGGCGTGCGCGGCGGCGAGGACCACGTCGAGGTGGATGCCGCGCAGGCGGAGCACCTCGGGGCCGCTGCCCGACTCGCCGAACTGCTCGACCGAGACCACCCGGCCGTCCAGGCCCACCCAGCGGTACCAGGCGTCGCCGCGGCCGGCCTCGACGGCGACCCGGGCGCGCAGGGCGGCCGGCAGCACCTGCTCGCGGTAGTCGGCGGTCTGCTCGGCGAACCACTCGACGCAGGGCATCGAGACTACGCGGGCGTTGACGCCCTGCTCGGCGAGCCGGGTGGCGGCATCGATGGCGAGGTGCACCTCGCTGCCGGTGGCGATAATTGCCAGGTCGTGGCCGTCGCCGTGCTGCCAGCGCACGTAGCCGCCGGCGGTCACCCCGACGGGGGTGAGCTCGGTGCTGGCCAGCACGGGCAGGTCTTGCCGGCTGAGGATGAGCGCGACCGGGCGGTCGGGGGAGGCGAGGATGCGGCGCCAGGCGGCGACGACCTCCACGGAGTCGGCGGGGCGCACGACGTCCAGGCCCGGCACGGTGCGGAGTGACGCGATCTGTTCGACTGGCTGGTGGGTGGGGCCGTCTTCGCCGACGGCGACGGAGTCGTGGGTGTACACGTAGACCGCGCCGAGGCCCATCAGGGCGGCCAGGCGGATGCTCGGGCGCATGTAGTCGCTGAACACCAGGTAGGTGGAGGCGAACGGGCGCCACGGACCCTGCAGGGCGATGCCGCTGAGGATGGCGGCCATGGCGTGCTCGCGGATGCCGAACCTGATGAACTCGCCGGCCGGGTTGGCGGCGGAGAACCTGTCGCCGTCGACCTCCACGGTGGTGGAGCCGGCGAGATCGGCCGAGCCGCCCCAGAGTGGGGCCTGGCCCTGCAGGGCGCGGAGCACGGCGCCGTTGGTCTTGCGGGTGGCGATCTTGTCGCCGGGCTCGCCGAGCGTCACGGTGTCGAGGGCGGCGGTGGAGAATTCGCCGCCGCGGAAGGCGCGCCAGCGGGCTGCGGCCTCGGGCTCGCGGGTGGCCCAGGCGGCGAGGTCGGCCTCCCAGGCGGTGTGCATCCGCTCGCCGCGGGCGACGGCGCCGCGGGTGTGCGCGAGGGTCTCGGGGGCCACGAGGTCGCCGAGGGGCGCGTCGGGGGCGAAGCCCAGCGTGGTCTTCACTAGGGCGAGCTCGTCGGCGCCGAAGCCGCCGGAGTGCGCGGCGGAGGTTCCGCCGAACTTGGCCGACGGAGCGCCGATCACGGTGCGGAGGGCCACCAGGGTTGGCTTGCCGGTTCGCTCGGCGGCCTCGCGCAGGGTGGCCTCGAGGGCGTCGAGGTCGTTGGGGGTGTCGATCTCGAGCACCCGCCATCCGTAGGCCCGGTACCGGGCGCGCACGTCTTCGGTGAAGGTCGCGTCGGTGCCGGAGTCGATGGTGATGCCGTTGTCGTCCCAGATCAGCACCAGGTTGTCGAGGCCGAGGGTGCCGGCCAGGCTGGAGGCCTCACCGGAGACGCCCTCCTGCAGGCAGCCGTCGCCGGCGAGCACCCAGGTGGTGTGGTCGAGCAGCGCGGAGCCGGGGGTGAACACGGCGCTCTCGTGCCGGGCAGCCATGGCCATGCCCACGGCGGAGGCGACGCCCTGGCCGAGCGGGCCGGTGCTCATCTCCACGCCCACGGTGTGGTGCACCTCGGGGTGGCCCGGGGTCTTGGAGCCCAGGGTGCGGCTCTTGGCGAGGTCGTCGAGGGTGAGCCCGTAGCCGGTGAGGAACAGCTGGGTGTAGAGCAAAAGACTGGCGTGACCGGCGGAAAGAACGAACCGGTCTCGGGCGGGCCAGTCGGGCTGGGCGGGGGAGTGGCGCAGGACCCGGGAGAACAACACGTGGGACACTGGTGCCAATGCCATGGCGGTGCCGCCGTGTCCGTGACCTTTGGCCTGCACCACGTGGGCGGCCAGGGCTTGGGCGCTCGCCACGGCTCGGGCGTCGAGCTCGGTGTGCGTCGTCGTTGACGGGGATTTCTTCGTTTCGGTAGCCATGCGAGACACTTTGGTATACAAATGTACTTAAGTCAACAAGGGGTTTGGCTGCCGTGTCAGCGCGCAGTCCGGTTCTTCGGAAGGAACGGGAATTCGATGGCGCACACTCTCTCCACCGGTTCGGGTGTGGTGCTGGGCTTGATCCGCTCCGGCCGGGCCACCACCCGCAGCGACCTGATCGATCAGCTCGGCTGGTCGCGCATCACCCTGGCCCGGCGGCTCGACGAGTTGTTGCTCGCCGAGATCGTGGTGAGCGTGGGGCAGCTCGATTCCCGCGGCGGCCGCCCGCCGGAGGAGTTCGCGGTGAACCCGAATGCCGGGCTGCTGCTGGCCGTGGACATCGGTGGCTCGCACACCCGCCTGGCTATCACTGACCTGGTCTCCACCATCCTCAGCGAGGACGAGGCCGACATCGGGCTGAGCGAAGGCCCGGCGGAAATCTTCGAGTGGGCCGGCCAGGTTTTCGACCACATGCTCGACAGGCTCGGCAAGACCCGCGCCGACGTGGTGGGCATCGGCGTGGGCGTGCCCGGCCCAGTCGACTTCGTCACCGGCAAGCTCGCCACCCCGCAGGTCTACGCCCAGTGGGAGGGCGTGCTGGTGAAGGACTACTTCGCCGGCCGGTACGAACACGCCGTCTTTGCGGTGGACCGCGACGTGAACATCATGGCGCTCGCCGAGGTGCGGCGCGCGTGGAGCACCTACCGCGACGTGGCGGTGCTCAAGGCCGGCATCGGCGTGGGGCTCGCGTTTGTGCTCGACGGCTCGATTTACCACGGCTCGCGCGGGGGCGCCGGCGATCTGAGCGCGGTGGGCGCCGGCGGCGCACGGATGCAGCGCCTCGAGACTATCGCCAGCGGCGCGGTGATGCGCCAGGAGCTGCTGGCCCGGGGTCGGAGCGTGCGCACCAGCAATGACATCGTGGGACTCGCGCTGGCCGGCGACGCCGAGGTGCTGCGGCTGCTCGGCGAGACCGGCACCGCCATCGGGCGGAGCCTGGCCCACGTGGTGGGGCTGCTCAACCCGCAAGCCGTGGTGATCGGCGGCAACCTGGCCCAGGCCGGTGAGCCATTCCTCGGGCCCATCCGGGAGGCCATCTTCGCCGGTGCCCGGGACTTCGCTCTGCAGGGCCTGGTGGTGGAGAAGACCCGGCTCGGGCACATTGCCGGGGTCACCGGGGCCTCTCTCATCGCGCAGGACGCCCTCTTCGAAGCCGACCGCATCAGCCGGCTCACCCGCGCCGGCGGCAGCGGCGTGTCGCTGCGCGCGTAGGCGCTGACTCCCGAGGGTCGATGACGGCATCTCAATAAACTTTGGTGCACTTGTAGACAAAAGGTCGCCTAGGCTTATACAGTCATCCCAGTCGCTCTCGCAGGTTGAGACGGCTCGCACCCAACAAAGGAGTTCACCCGTGGCATTCAACCTCGCCGAAGCGCTGTCGTCGATTCAGACCCAGGCGGATGCCTCCGACTGGCGCGACGCGATTCGTCTGGCGGGCGCGGGTCTGGTCTCCGGTGGTGCCACCACGGCTGCCTACACCGACGAGATGATCGACGCCGTCGAGAAGCACGGCCCCTACATCGTCATCGCCCCGGGCATCGCCCTGGCGCACTCCCGGCCGTCGCCCGCGGTGCTCACCGGCGGACTCAGCTGGGTGAACCTGGCCGCCCCGGTGGAATTCGGCAACAAGGCCAACGACCCCGTCACCGTCGTGATCGGCCTGGCCGCCGTTGACCACGACGCTCACCTCCAGGTGATGCGCGCCCTGGCCGGGGTGCTCTCCGACGGGCCGGCCATGGAACGGCTGCGCACCGCCACCTCCTCCGACGAGGTGCGCGCCGTGCTCGGCGAACTCGCCGCCGCTGCTGCGTAACGCGGCCCCCACGCATCCCCTTTTCACTCTCTCGTCTCACCCAATCGAAAGGCACCCCATGAAGATCGTCGCCGTCTGTGGAATGGGCATTGGAACGTCAGTGCTCCTGAAAATGAACGCCGAGAAGGTTCTCGCCAAGCTCGGTATCGATGCGGATGTTGAGGCCGCCGACATGGGTGTGGCTCGCGGCGCCGCGCAGACGGCCGAGATCGTGCTCACCTCGGAGGAGCTGGCCGAGGAGCTCGGCGATGTGCCCGCCGAGGTCATCATCATCAAGAACTTCTTCGATCTCGAGGAGATCACCGAGAAGCTCACCGCCGCCGTCGAGTAATCCCCTTCACCTTCCCTTCTCACAGAATATGGAGCTCCCACAATGGAGTGGCTCGTCGTCGTACTGAACTTCATCGGACAGCAGATCCTCAACGTGCCTGCGTACCTGATCGGCATCATCACCGCCATCGGGCTCATGGCGCTCAAGCGCAACTCCGGGCAGGTGATCGGCGGCGCACTCAAGGCGGCCCTCGGCTTCCTGATCCTCGGTGCCGGCGCCAACGTCGTGGTGGGCTCCCTCGACCCGCTGGGCACCCTGATCCTCGCGGTGACCGGCGCACAGGGCGTCATCCCCACCAACGAGGTCATCACTGCGATCGCGCAGGACGAGTTCGGTGCGCAGAGCGCCTACGTGCTCACCCTCGGGTTCCTGGTGATGCTGGTCCTGGCCCGGTTCACTCCTCTTAAGTACGTGTTCCTCACCGGGCATCACATGGTCTTCATGGCCACCATGCTCACCGTGGTGCTCTCCGTCGGCTTCGGCAACGGGGCCAGCTGGCTCGTCGTTCTCATCGGTGCGCTGCTGCTCGGCGTGATCATGGTGGTCATGCCCGCGTTCGTGCACCCGTGGACCAAGAAGATCACCGGCAACGACACCATCGCCATCGGCCACTTCGGCACCCTCGGCTACATCGCCGCCGGTGCCGCCGGTCAGGCCGTGGGCCGCCGCAGCAAGTCCACCGAAGACATCAAGTTCCCGCAGGGCCTCAAGTTCCTGCGCGACTCGATGGTCGCCACCTCACTGTCGATGGTGCTCATCTACATGGTCTTCGCCATCTGGGGCCTCATCGCCCTGCCGCTGCAGGAAGCCCTGGACATCTTCGGCTCCGCTGACGCGGGTGCGTTCATCATGGCCGCCTTCGCGCAGGCCCTCCAGTTCGGTGTCGGCGTCGCGATCATCCTCTACGGTGTGCGCACCGTCCTGGGCGAACTGGTTCCCGCGTTCCAGGGCATCGCCGAGAAAGTCGTCCCCGGCGCACGTCCGGCGCTCGACATCCCGATCGTGTTCCCGTTCGGCGCCAACGCCGTGCTGATCGGCTTCCTGAGCTCCTTCGCCGGTGGCCTCCTCGCACTCGGCGTGCTGGCGGTATGGCTGAACCCGGTCTTCGGCCTCGCGCTGATCCTGCCCGGCATGGTGCCGCACTTCTTCACCGGTGGTGGAGCCGGTGTCTACGGCAACGCGACCGGCGGACGCCTCGGCGCGATGATCGGTGGTTTCGTCAACGGCGTGATCATCACCATCCTGCCCGCCATTCTGCTGCTGGTGCTCGGCGACTTCGGCTTCGCCAACAGCACCTTCGGTGACGCCGACTTCGGCTGGTTCGGCACCCTCGTGGGCGTCAGCGTCGGCGTGGGCGGCGGTCTCGCAGTGATTCTCGCGATCCTCATCGCCGTAGTGCTGGTCAGCGTCGCGATCGTCTACCAGATCCGCGTTGTGGACAAGGGCTGGGTGCCCGGGGCCAAGCGTGACGTCTGGATCGCGGAGGAGAAGGCGGCCGAGAAGGCCGTGCTCGACGCCGAGAAGGCTCGTCGCAAGGTGGAGAAGGAGGCGGCGGCCGACGCCGTGTAGCTGCTTGAGTTTGTTGTATCGCCAGAGGGCGGCTCCGCGGTGCGGGGTCGCCCTCTGGCGTTGCATCCGTGATGGCCGCCTCAGGCTGGGGCCAGGCGAGCCGGTCGATACCGTGCAGCGCGCACAGGGTAGGGTCGATCTCTTCGGCAGGACCGAAGTCCCGAAACCAGGCCGCATGCGCAACTTCACCGTCACGACAACCTTTGATGGAACATGGTGGTTGTTTCTCATTGAGGAACTCGGCATTCTCGGGCAGATGCCCCATCGGCAAGACGTGCGCCCGGAGGCGCGCCTGCTCGCCGCGCTTTGGCTAGACGTGCAGCCCAACGCGGTGAACATCGGCCGGGTACGGTACGCGCGGATGCACTGGAGCCGGCTTGACCCTCGCGACCGGCAGTCCCCTTCTATCGACGACTGGTGGCCGCGAGGGCGAGGCAGACATTCCGGCGGCGACCTCGACCCGGCGCGAGGGAACCTTTCCGCTCCCGACAGCGTTGCCCCTGATATGAAAGCTATTGTGTACAGCCAGACCGGTGACCCGTCCGTGCTTCAGCTTGTGGATCGGCCGGTGACCGAACCCGGCGCGGGCGAGATGCGGGTGCGAATGGTGGTCAGCGGGGTGAACCCCACCGACTGGAAATCGCGTCGCGGCTCGGCAGCAGGCGAGAAGCTGGCATTCGACGATGTCGTGCCCGGCCAGGACGGTGCCGGCATCGTGGACGCGGTCGGCGCCGGCGTGCAGCATGTCGCGGTGGGCGACCGGGTCTGGCTGGCGCTCGCCGCGTACCAGCGGGCGAACAGCGGCTCGGCCCAGGAATACGCCGTGCTCCCCGCGGAACGCGTCTTCGGGCTGCCGGCGAACGCGAGCTTCGACCAGGGCGCAAGCCTCGGGGTGCCGGCGATCACGGCGCATCGCGCGTTGACGGTGGCCGAAGACGGTCCGCGCCGGCTGCAGCCGGGGGCGCTGGCCGGCGAGGTGGTGCTCGTGGCGGGCGGCGCCGGGGCGGTCGGGCATGCCGCGATCCAGTTGGCCCGGTGGGCCGGGGCATCCGTCATCACCACCGTGAGCTCACCGGAGAAGGCGGCACTGGCCACCGCCGCCGGCGCTCAGCACGTGCTCACCTACACCGACCCGGATGTCGTCGCCCAGATCCGGGCGATCGCACCGGAGGGGGTGGACCTGATCGTGGAGGTCGCACCCGCCCAGAATGCGAAGCTCGACCTGGCGGTCATCCGCAATCGTGGGTCGATCGCGGTCTACGCCAACAACGGCGGCGACCAGATGACCCTCGACGTGCGCCAGCACTTCAGCCTCAACGTGCGCTACCAGTTCGTGCTGCTCTACACGGTGGGGATGGACGTGATTCGGGCCGCTGCCGAGGACATCACCGCCGCCCTCGTCGACGGCGCGCTCGCCGTGGGGGAGGAGGCCGGGCTCCCGCTGCACCGCACCGATCTCGCGCACACGGCGGATGCTCACGCGCTGGTGGAGAGCGACGTGGTGGGGAAGGTGCTGATCGACGTGGCGGCCGGCCAGTAGGCGAGCGCTCAGGGCAGGAATCCCGCAGGATAGAAGGCATGGCCCACCGTCAACGCACCCCCGCCTCTCCCGATGATCGGGCAGACAAGACCTGCGCCTCGTGTGGACGGCGCATCGAGTGGCGCGCCAAGTGGGCTGACAACTGGGATGCGGTGAAATACTGCTCCGCCGCGTGCCGCTCACACGGCGTCAACTCGACCGACCTCCGGCTGGAGGAGACCATCGTGACCCTGCTGAATGCGCGGGCGCAGGAAGCCACGATCTGTCCGTCCGACGCGGCGCGGGCAATCGGCGGCGAGGAGTGGCGCGACCTCATGGAGCCGGCCCGACGAGCCGCCCGGCGGATGGTCGCCCGCGAGGAACTGCAGATCACGCAGGGTGGTTCCGTGGTGGATCCGTCGACCGCGAAGGGGCCGATCCGGTTGCGGCGACCGCGGTGAGGCTCAGTCTCCGGGGCTCCTGAGACACAGGTCCTGATTCCGCCGTCCACACCGCCCCGACACCGTTCAGACACGCAGCCCGGCCCCGGCGGCGCTTGTCTGCCGCGTGAGCGACGGCGGCGACACGCGTGTGAACAGGTAAATGTCCTGTTCTGGGGGCTTTAAGCCGATGCGTACCAGCCGCTAGGTTGGGTTCCGTACTGGGGGATTCATGTCAAATGTGGGAACAACCGTGCGCCATCAGGTGGCCGCGCAATCCGTGATAGAGACGCTGCTGCGGCAGCAAGAGGGCGTGCCGCAGCGCAACTGGCTCGGCCGCCTCCTCGGCGATTCCCCGTTGTCGCCCGACAGCGTCGCTTGGTACCGCGGAGCGCTGGGGGAGATCGCGGTGGGCCGGATGCTGGCCACCCTGCCCAGCGACTGGGCCGTGTTCCACGCCCTGCCGATCGGCAAGAAGGGCGCGGATATCGATCACCTCGTGGTCGGCCCCGGCGGCATCATCACGATCAACACCAAGAACCACTCCGGCAAGAACGTGTGGGTGGGCGGTCAGACCCTGATGGTGTCTGGGCACAAGCAGCCCCACATCCGCAATGCCGACTTCGAAGCCAAACGCGTGACCACCCTGTTGCGACAACGGATGCCGGAGCTGCCGGCCGCGCTGCCCGTGGTGGCGATCCTGGACCCCCGACAGCTGAGGATCAAGACGAAGCCACAACAGACCACGGTGCTCAGCGCCCGGCAGCTGATCCTGTGGCTGCAGAAACGCCCGCCGGTGCTGACCGGGCTGCAGGTGGCCGCGCTCACCGCGATCATCCAGGAACCGGGCACCTGGCCGACGCCGCCGCTGCCGCCGATCGACAACCCGATGGCGAGGTTCACCGAGCTGGACGGCGCCGTTCGGGCGGCGGACCTGCGGCGGCGTCTGATGGCGGGGCTGCGCTGGCTGGCGGGCTCCGCCGTGGTCATCGCCTTCCTCACCGCGATGACGAATCGCACCTGACACCCCCCTCACTCTTGGCCAGATCGGCCACTCGAAAGGACGCCATGCCCGCACCAACACGACCCGCCAAGCCGCCGCGACGGCGCGGCGGGTTAACGCCCACCGTCAGCACCTGGATTGTCGGCGCAGTGGTGCTCCTCGTGGTGGCGTTCGCGGCGACATCGGCCGGAGTCTCCGGTTTCCTCATCTTCCTCGGCCTCGCCGGAATCGTGACCGCGCTGTACGTGATCGTGACCGGACGGCGGTCGTGGGCGTTGATCCCGACACGCAAGATGGGCGCTGTTGCTCTCGCCGCGAGTCTGGTCGCGGTCATGTCCGGTGGAATCGTCGGCGCGGCTGTCGGAGTCCCCGATAACGTCGTCGCAGAATCGCCGACCACGAGCGCGACGCCCAGTGCAAAGCCCAGCAGCACGCCCACGCCGACCCCTGCGGCATCCTTCACCGAGGAATCGCCCGCGGACCCGGCAACCGTCGTCGCGCCCGATGAGGATGCGGCGGTCGTCGTGGCCGACACCGGCGTGACCAACACGACGGCACTGGCGCTGCTGGCCACCGTGCCGGTGAAGGGCAAGGCCGCGAAGACCGGCTACGACCGCACTGGGATGTTCGGTACGGCGTGGCTCGACGTCGACCGCAACGGATGCGACACCCGCAACGACATCCTCGCTCGCGACCTGACCGAGGTCACCAAGGCGGGCACCTGCAAAGTGCTCGCCGGCAGTCTGGTGTCCCCGTTCACCGCCGCCCGCGTCGCGTTCGTGCGCGGACAGGACACCTCCGCGCTGGTGCAGATCGATCACGTCGTCTCGCTGTCGAACGCCTGGCAGACCGGCGCCCAGCAGCTGACGCAGGCGCAGCGCGTCTCGCTGGCCAACGACCCGATCAACCTGCTCGCCGTGGACGGCCGCTCGAACGCCCAGAAGGGCGACGGTGATACCGCGACCTGGCTGCCGTCGAACAAGTCGTTCCGCTGTGGCTACGTCGCACGCCAGGTGTCGGTGAAGGCGACCTATGGGCTGTGGGTGACCCAGGCCGAGCGCAACGCGATCGCCACGGTTCTCAGCTCCTGCAGCGGCGAAATGGCGGTCACCTCGTCATTCGCTCCGTTGCCCGCGCCGCCGGTCGTAGTGGCCCCCGAGCCGGTGGTCGCGCCGGTTGTCGAACCGGCCCCGGAGCCCGAGCCGGAGGCACCGGAACCCGCACCCGTCGCACCCGAACCCGTCGAGCCCGCGCCCGCGGTGGAGGTCTATTACAAGAACTGCGACGCCGTGCGCGCTGCCGGTGCCGCACCGATCTACGCCGGAACCCCAGGCTATGCCAGTCATCTAGACCGGGACAAAGACGGCATCGGCTGCGATACCTAACCTGGAGGGCTACTCGTCTCCTGTATCAGAAGGGCCCGTAGTACTCGTCCCCACCATCGTCGTTTTCGGCCTGGTCGATACGAGTAACCGCGGTTTCGGGGTCCACGACCTGCCCCTCCGGGTCAAGGAGAACCCACCGGTAGCCGTGCTGCCGTAGGCGGTCGTTCCGAGACTTGCGGTCCTTGTCGCTGTACTCGACACGCTGACGAGCCTGACTCCCCCGGGTCGCACCAGCGCAGGTGCGACACCGGCGGGCCCTGCCGTCGCCGGCCGACGGATGCACGGCGAACCGCTCGATAGGGAGGACCTGCTCGCACTGAGCACACGCCTTCGGGTTGTGTGCGTCCCGGTGAGCGGCTTGGTCGACTGCTTGGTTACAGGTTCCACAATTTGTCATGTGCTGAGGGTAGCGACCAGCACTGACACGGCCCTGGGTCGAGATCGCCCGGTATGCCTTCTCCGACGAGCGGGAACCCTCGGAGATCGAAGCCCCGCTATGGGGGTCTGCCGCTGCCCGAGCTCGTGGCCGACGAGCAATAGATTGGCCGTGCCGCATCCGTTTAGACGCGGTGAACCTGACCCAAAGGACTCCCATGGATACCGCTGCAATCACCGCCTGGACTTTTGTCTCCGAGGTTCCGATCCCGGCCGACGTTGAACCCATGCTTGTTCCGGGGGAGAAGGCGGTCGCCGCGTACAAGACGTTCCGGGACAGCGCGGTGTTCACGACCAAGCGTCTTATCGTGCGGGATGCTCAGGGGATCACCGGCAAGAAGGTCGAGATGTACTCGCTGCCGTACTCCAGCGTGAACATGTGGTCGTCGGAGAACGCCGGCTCGCTCGACATGAACGGGGAAATCGAGTTGTGGACGCGCGCCGGTCACATCAAGATCAAGGTGGGCAAGGCCGTCGACGTGCGAGCGCTGGACCGCCTCATCACCCACGCCGTGCTCGGCGCCGAGCTGGCGGTCGTCTAGAAACCGGCGCGGTCGTCGCCGGAACCGGCAATCGGCGTACTATCACCGGCATGACCGGCGTCGCGTCGACCTCCGAGACCACCGTCACACCGCGCACCTACCTGTTCGCCCTCACCGACGGCGGTGGCACCGTTCCTCCCGAGCTCGGTGTCGCACGCCGGCTGGTCGACCGGGGGCACCGGGTCACCGTGCTCGCGGACGAGTCGCTGGCGGACCAGGTGCGCAAAACCGGCGCGATGTTCGTGCCCTGCCTGTGGAGCCCGGCCGAGGCGTTTCGCGACTATGAGTTGCGCTCCCCGACGAGCCTCGCCCGGGGGATCGCCGACTACATGTTCACCGGTCCGGCCCCGGCCCAGGCCCGGGACACGACGGCGGCTCTGGACGCCGTGCGGCCGGACCTGCTGGTCACCTCCTCCTTCGCGCTCGGTGCCATGATCGCCGCCGAGGCCTACGGATGCCCGTTCGATGTGCTGCTCCCCAACTCCTACCCGTTGCCGGCCACGGGCATGCCGCCGTTCGGGTCCGGCCTGTCGCCCGTGCACGGACCGCTCGGGCGGCTGCGAGATGAGACCATGACCGCCGTGGGCGCCCGGATGATCGACCGGTACGCGCTGGAGAAGATCAACGCGGTGCGGGCCGACTACGGTCTCGGCCCGGTCGCGCACATGTGGGACCAGATCCACCACGCCCGACGTCAGCTCGTGCTCACCTCTCGGGCGTTCGACTTCCCGGCGACACTGCCGTACAACGCCCGCTATGTGGGGCCGATTCTGGACGATCCGGCCTGGGCGGCCGAGGAGGAATGGACCGCGCCGGCCGGTGACCATCCGCTGGTCCTGGTCGCGATGTCCTCCACGTTCCAGAATCAGGTGGACTGCCTGCAACGGGTCGTCGACGCGCTCGGCAGCCTGCCCGTGCGGGGGCTGGTGACCACGGGGCCCACGGTTCCCGCCGACGCGCTACGGGCGCCGGCGAATGTCACGGTGGTGGATTCGGCGCCGCACCGCGAGGTGATGCGCCACGCCAGCCTCGTTGTCACCCACGGTGGCCACGGCACCGTCATCAAGGCGCTCGCGGCGGGACTGCCCCTGGTGATACTGCACCACGGCCGCGACCAGGCCGACAACGCCGCCCGGGTCACGGCTCGCGGCGCCGGAGTGGCGGTGTCGCGGCGCGCACCGGCACCGCGCATCGCCCGGGGCGTGACCACGGTGCTCGGCACCGACGACTACCGACAGGCCGCCGAGGCGCTGGGCCAGGCGATCCGGCACGACGCCGCCGGCACTGCCCTGCTCGACGAGCTCGAGACCCTGATTCCGGCGACCGGACGGACCAATCCGTCCACGCGGTAACCGAGCCGGTGAACGACCCCGTGGCGACGCCGTTCGGGCTGTGCGACTTCACAGAAACTCGTTTGTGTGTGAAACTTGACGACTTCTCGTGCCCGCTTGCGGCATCCGAATGCCCGCAGGCCGGGCATCCGAACAAAAGGAACTCCAATGACGGATCAAACTTTTCAGTTGGCGGCGATTGTGCTGTACTTCGCCGGGATGCTCGCGATCGGCTGGTTTGCCTTTCGGCAAACGAAGGATCTGGACGACTACATGCTCGCCGGCCGCGGCCTGAAGCCCGGCACCGCGGCGCTCAGCGCCGGCGCATCCGACATGTCCGGTTGGCTGCTGCTCGGCCTGCCCGGCGCCATTTACGTGTCCGGTCTGGTGGAGGCGTGGATCGCGATCGGCCTCACCATCGGCGCCTGGCTGAACTGGAAGTTCGTGGCCCCGCGGCTGCGCTCGTACACCCACGTGTCCAACAACTCCATCACCATCCCGAGCTTCTTCGAGAACCGGCTCAAGGACACCTCGCGGCTGCTGCGCGTGGTCTCCGGTGTGATCATTCTGGTGTTCTTCACGTTCTACGTGTCCTCCGGCATGGTCGCCGGCGGGGTGTTCTTCGAGAACTCGTTCGGCTCCACCTTCCTGGCCGGGATGCTCATCGTCGCCGGCGTCACCCTGCTCTACACCCTCTTCGGCGGCTTCCTCGGCGCCACCCTCACCGACGTCGCGCAGGGCCTGCTGATGCTCGCCGCACTGATCGTGGTGCCCGTGGTGGCCCTCTCCGCCACCGGCGGCATCGGTGCCACCATCGACTCCATCCGCGAGGTCAACCCCGACCTGCTCTCGCTGACCGCCGGCGGATCCGTGCTCGGCGTCATCTCCGCCGCCGCGTGGGGCCTGGGCTACGTCGGCCAACCGCACATCCTCGTGCGGTTCATGGCGCTGCGAAGCCCGCAGGACGCCAAAGCCGGCCGCCGGATCGGCATCGGCTGGATGATCCTCACCGCCCTCGGCGCCCTGGCCACGGCGCTGATCGGCATCGCCTACTTCCAGCAGAACCCCGACGTCACCCTGGACAACCCGGAAACCGTGTTCCTGCTGCTCTCGCAGATCCTGTTCCACCCGTTCGTCGCCGGTCTGGTGCTCGCGGCGGTGCTGGCCGCGATCATGAGCACCATCTCGTCGCAGCTGATCGTCTGCTCCTCGGCCCTGGTCGAGGACCTGTACAAGATCGTGGGCAAGAAGGATGCGACGCCCAAGCAGCTGGTCATGCTCGGCCGTCTGGGTGTGCTGCTGGTGGCCCTCGTCGCCGGGCTGATCGCGCTGAACCGGGATTCGACCATCCTGGAACTGGTCGGCTTCGCCTGGGCCGGTTTCGGTGCGGCGTTCGGCCCCGTGGTGCTGCTCTCGCTGTACTGGAAGAAGCTCTCCACCTGGGGTGCCCTGGCGGGCATGGTCACCGGTGCTGTGGTCGTGTTCGTCTGGGGCAACTCCGAGCTGAGCGCCACGATGTATGAGATCGTGCCGGGCTTCCTCGCGAGCCTGCTGGTGACTGTGGTGGTCTCGCTGGCCACCTACAAGCCGTCGATGGAGATTGAGGCGGAGTTCGACGAAGCCGTGGCGCAGGCCCACCACAACTACACGAAGCCGGAAGCTGCTCCGGCCGCCGTCTAGTTCTCGCACTGCTTTCGTTCGCACCCCGCCCCGACCGATCATGGTCGCGGGCGGGGTGCGTTGTAGCGTGGGGGTGTGACCGAAAAGCAGCCGTACGACCGTGTGCAGAGTTACGACGACTTCGAGGTGCGCCGCTATCCCGGCCATGTGCTGGCCGAGATCGTGGTCGGTGGGCCGTTCGACGAGGCCGGCAACCGGGCCTTTCGTTCTCTGTTCGCCTACATCAGCGGAGAGAACGTCTCCCGCACCAAGGTGGCGATGACGGCGCCGGTGGTGCAGGATGCCGCCGGATCACGGATTGCTATGACAGCCCCGGTGGTGCAGCAGTCTGTCGCAGCCGAGGATGCCGCGGACGGCGGCTACCGGGTGGCGTTCGTTCTGCCGGCGAGCCTCACCATCGACAGCGCCCCGCGCCCGACCAATCCCGAGGTGCACCTGCGTGCCGTGCCTGAGGCACTTGTGGCCGTCATCCGTTACCGCGGGCGCTGGACCCAGGGCAGCTACACGCGGCACCTCGACGAACTGCGGCAGGCCATCTCGGCCGCCGGGCTCACCCCGGTCGGTCAGCCGCGATTCGCCCGCTACGATCCACCGTTCAAGCCCGCGTTTCTGCGGCGCAACGAGGTGCTGATCAACGTCAACGCATCCTGAGCCGGCCGGCACCTCGAAAAGAGGAAACAGTGACTCTATTAGGACGGAATCGGGCGCAGCATCCTATTTTGCGACCTATCTCCTCTTAATCGTTCGTCCCTCGGTCTCAGCGGCCCCCGTCAGAAGATGACGAGCAGGATGCCGACCACGAGGCAGACGCCCAGAAGGTAGAGCGTGTTGCGCGCGGTCGAGCGGAACACCGGTTGCCGCTGCCGCCGCGCGAGAAGTGCCACTGGAACCGCCGCCGCCACCAGCACGATCAGCAGACCGACCGCTCCGACGATAGTGGCGAAGACCTCTTCACCATCGTTCGAATTGGGATCGCCCGGCCACCAGCCGTTGGCGTCGCCGATCGCCTGGAGCCCCAAGCCGAGAACAAGCACGGGCCAGAAGGCGATGGTGACCGCGATCAGGTCGATCAGGATGACCCCGGTGATGAATAGTCGACGGCTGCGTGTCGCTTGGCTGTCGGCGATCACCAGCTCTGGTCCCGGGGCACGATGACGGCGTTGCTCTGCATGGGCTCAGCCTAAGGTGGCCCACCTGAGGGACTGTCGAGGACGTCGGCACGAACCCTAGCGCGGCGGCCATCGTGCCGGGGGCCAGGTGGGCTGGGCCGATGCAGATCAACGACGTGGTTGGGCCAACGCGCGAGCTCGGGGACGGTCTGGGCTGGCTCGATGTCGTTGTGCGGGCGAGGCGCCGGTATGCGGGTGGCGCGCCACCCGCATAGCGGCGCTGCACCCGCATAGCGCCGCTGGCGCGACATCAGGGCAGCCGCGGGCAGCCACGGGCAGCCGCGGTGGATCAGGTGTCGGTCGTCGGCGCCGGCTGCCGCTCCATCTGGCGCCAGGCGCCACCGGTGAGCGGGCTCAGCGTGACGAGAGTGTAGGCGACGGCGATGATGCCGAAGGATGCCGCGAGGCCGATGGTGTCGGCGGCGATACCGCCGAGCAGGGCACCGAACGGCACCCCCGCCCAGGCGCCGGCGTTGATCATGCCGAACACCCGGCCGCGCATGTGCGGGGGAACACGTTCGAGCTCCACCGTGCCCAGGATCGGGTTGATCGCCCCGGCGGCCAGGCCGGACAGGGCGGTCATGGCGACGAGCACGGGCAGTGGAGCGCCGAGGGCGAAGGCTGCGCTCGAGGGCCCGCCGGCCAGGGCGAAGCACGCCGCAAACGTCAGCCGGCGAGGAACGCGGTGGGCGACGAAACCGAAGACGACGTTGCCGACCAGGGCGCATCCGCCCATGACCGCCACCAGCAGACCCAGCACGGCCGCGCCGCCCAGGCGATCGTTCGCGTAGAGGGGCAGCAGGGTCGCACCGCGGGCCGCGTCGAACAGGTTCGTGATGAGAACCAGGCCCACAATCAGCCGCATCAGCGGGTCGTGCATGACAAACCGGAATCCCTCGGCGAGGTCGGCCCAGTAGCTGGTTCGGGGCGCGTCGGAGCGGTCGACGGCCGCGGGCTTGAGGGAGTCGGCAGGCAGAACGGCCACGAACGCCCAGGTGAGCAGCGCCGAGACCGCGAAGGTGGCGGCGTTGACGAACAGGGCCGCCATCGGCCCCACCAGCGCGACGAGCAGGCCGGCGATGGAGGCGCCGATCAGCCTCGCGAAGCGTTCCGAGCCGTCGAGCAGGCCGACGCTCTGCTCGAGGCGTACTCCTGCCCGGGCGGTCAGGCTCGGCAACATCACCCGCCGGGCGGTCTGCCCGGGGGTGTCCAGCAGGCCGCCGGCGAACACCAATAAGAGGAGTGCCCAGAACGGCAGGCCGACGGTGAGGGCGAGCACCGGGATGGTCAGCACGGTCGCTCCGCTGACCAGGTCGGCGACGATGGCCGCGCGGCGGTGGCCGACCCTGTCGACGACGACCCCTCCGAGCGCGCCGCCGATCACCACTGGGGCGGTGGCGAAGAACGCGGCGACGCCCACCTCGACCCCGGAGCCGCCGAGGCCGAGCACGTAAAAGGGGATGGCGAACGCGGTCACGACGTTGCCCGTTTGGGAGATGGCGTGCGCGGTGAGCAGCGCGGTGAGGGAACCGGTGGCGCGGCGGTCGCGGGGGCGCGCCTCCGTGGTGGGTGTGGTCATCGGTGGGCCGGTCAGGGTCGGCGGTAGGCCTGGTAGACCAGCACCACGGGTTCGGCGCCGTCGCTTCCGGCGGGGTCGTGGGCGGCCCCGGTCTCGACCCAGCGGTCCACGAGCGCCTCGAGTTCGGCGCGCATGGCGGTGAGCTCCTCGACGGTCAGGCGCAGGCTGCGGTCACCGCTGGCGGCGGCGCCGACCCAGTCGCGGGGGAGGTTCGGTGTTGCGTCGATGTAGTCGGTGTACCGGGCGGCGTAGGCCTGGGCAATCGACTTCTGCAGGCTCGCCGAGGCGGCGAGCTGGTCGGGATCGTCGAGCAGATCGGCGGGCTCCCAGCTGGTGAGCGCGGTGGTGGCCTGCCACCAGTGTTCGCGCTGGTCGCTGCTCTGCGCCTCGGCGGGCTCGATCAACGCGATGGAGGCCAGCTTGCCGAGGTGGTAACTGATGGTGCCCGGGGCCTCGTCCACGATGTCGCCGAGCTGCGCCGCGGTCTGCGGTCCGAGTTCGCGCAGCAGTCCCAGCAGACGCAGGCGGGTCGGATGCGCGAGCACCCGCATCGAGGCGGCCGACGTGAGCGTGGTTCGGCGGGTATCGCGGGGAGTCATGCCCCGACGATATAAGAACAACGATCATTGCGCAACACTCGTTGTGCATTCTCGGCAGGGTGAGAGGTATCGGTGGGGGCGCTGCGGTGCCGGACGCGCATCCCGAAGTCTGCGGGTCAAGCGCCGTTATGCGGGTGGCACGCCACCCGCATAACGGCGTATGACCCGCATGCCTTGGCTGGCGCATGACTCTGGCGCGGCCGCGGGGGAGTCGGGCCCAAAAGGACAGCCTGGGGGAGCGTCTAGTGGTGCAGCGCCTTGTCGATCTTCTTCGCGTTGTGTGTGGCCAGCTTCTGCAGGTGGGCGCGACCCTTCTTGGCCTCCGGCCCGTTCCAGACTTTCCGGGCCCACGCTCCACCCGCTCGTATCGACCCCGGCCGGCCTTGGTGCCGAGGCGTAACTGACGAGGTGGAGGGCGGACGGACCTGTGGAGAGAACTGAGGATAACTCTTGACGCGGCAGAACTTAACCGGTTTAGTTGACGAATGACGTACAACGATGTTCGATCAAGCTCCTGTTCATCCGCTCACTCACGGCCGGGCCGTTTCGCCCTGGCCGCCACCCTGTCGGTCGCCCTCGTCGGCACCGGCGCCCTGGCCGCCGTGCCAGCGTCGGCGGCCACCGCCACTAGCGGCACCACCACAAAAAGCACTCCGGCGGCTCTCCCGGCCGCCGAAGCATCCGCCCCGCTCACCAACCTCAGCCACCTCAACTTCCTGCTCGCCGAGGTGCCCCTGCCGGTGATCGCCGGGCACACCACCTACCAGGCCGCGGAGACCCCGGTGGTCGAGGCACCCTGGACCTATGCCGACAAGAACGACGACGGCAGTTACAGCCCGATCGGCGGCGGTGTCCTCGACCCGGCCACCGGCTACTACAGCCAGGGCGCGTTCAACGCCGACGACACCTCCCGCGCTGCCGTGGTGTACCTGCGGCATTGGCAACAGACCGGCGACACGACGAGCCGGGACCACGCCTTCCAGACCCTGCGCTCGCTCACCTACTTGCAGACCACCGAGGGACCCAACGCCGGCAACGTGGTGCTCTGGCAGCAGGTGGACGGCACCCTGAACCCCAGCGCCAAGCCCGTCGAGCTGCCCGACCCGAGCGACTCGGACGAGTCCTACTGGCTGGCCCGCACGGTGTGGGCGCTCGGTGAGGGCTACGCCGCGTTCGCCGACGAGGACCCGGAGTTCGCCGCGTTCCTCGAGGAGCGGCTCAACCTCAGCCTGGCCGCGCTCAACGCCGGGTCGCTCGGCGACTACCCCAGCTACGACGTCGCCGACGGCGACCCGGTGCCGGCCTGGCTGATCGCCGACGGCGCGGATGCGTCGGCCGAGGCCGTGCTCGGCCTCGCCGCCTACCTGCAGGCCGAGCCCGCCGGCCCCACCGTGGCCGTGGCCGAAACCGCGCTCAGCCAGCTGAGCGAGGGCATCGCGGCGATGTCGACGGATGAGGGCGCCAGCGGCGACTGGCCGTTCGGCGCGATCATGCCGTGGACGAAGTCGCCCAGCCTGTGGCACGCCTGGGGCGGGCTGGCCCCGGCGGCCGTGGCGACGGCATCCGGGGTGCTCGACGACCCGACCCTGCTCGCGGCCGCGGTTCAGGACACCGCACAGTTCACCCCGCAGCTGCTCGCCGCGGGCGGACCTGACAACGCCTGGTCGCCGACCCCCGGCGAGGCGCAGATCGCCTACGGCGTCGATTCCCGGCTGCAGAGCCTGGTGGCCACCGCTGAGGCCGCCGATGCCCCCGGGCTGCTGAACCTCGCCGCGATCACCGCCGGCTGGTACTTCGGCGCGAACCCCAGTGGCCTGCCGGCGTACGACCCGGCCACGGGCACCGCCATCGACGGCATCGAGCCGGACGGCGGGGTGAACCCCAACTCCGGCGCCGAGTCGACCATCCACGCGCTGTTCTCGATGCTCACCCTGGACGCCAACCCCGACCTCAAGGCCGCGGCCCTGGGAATCACCGCCACGGTGGCCACCGACGGGCTCAGTGTGGTGGAGGCCGAGTCCGGGACGATCACCGGCGGCACCGTGACCACCCCGGCCTCGGCCTGGACCGGTGAGGCCAACTGGTCCGGCGGCGCCTACGTGGACCTGGCGGCGGGAGGCACCCTGCGCATCACCGTCCCGACCGACGACCAGGCGCGCCGGGTGCACCCGATCGTGAACCAGGTCGTCGACCCCGCTGGCACGACCACGTGGACCGTCGGCAGCAAGCGGCCGGGCAAGGGCAAGGCCCCGCTGTTGGGCAGCACAGCCAACGGCGGCGCCGGCGAGCAAGGCGTCACCGAGGTGCCCGGCCAGCTACTGCCGCTGCCCCTGGCCAACACCCTGCCGGGCAAGGCCAGCGAGGTCGTCGGCACGACGGATGCTTCGGTGCAGCTGGACGCGCTGCTGATCCAGCCGCTGATCTCCACGGTCGCGGTGACCGGGCCGGACGGCTACTCGACGCTGTTCGTGAGCGCCGACGTCGCTGACACGAAGCGCCGCATCGACGTGCCGCGCGGGCAGCAGCTGGTGCAGCAGGCCTTCGACGCCGCCGGCCAGCCGATCCCCGACGCGCACAAGGGCAAGGGCGACAAGCGCGGCGGCACGGTGTTCATCGCCGCCGGCGGGTTCACCCAGGTGTGGTTCGAGGCTCGATGACTCGCGAATTCGACACCACGGATGCCGCGGAGCGCCATAGCCGATGCCGCCCGCGTCAGCCGACCCACGGTATTCGGAGTTCCGCCTCCGTAGTATCGTCGGAACAATGACAAACATTGCGGAGTCAGCTGCAGGCACCCCACAGGACGACCATCGGTTCTTTGGTCAGCCTCGGGCGCTGGCCAGCATTTTCGGTGTCGAGATGTGGGAACGCTTCTCGTTCTACGGGATGCAGGGCATCCTGCTGCTCTATTTGTACTACTCGGCGGCGGAGGGCGGCCTCGATATCCCGCAGGCCACGGCCGCGGGCATCGTCGGGGCGTACGGCGGAGCGGTTTACCTCTCCACCATCCTGGGCGCCTGGATCGCCGACCGGCTGGCCGGCTCCGAACGGGTGCTCTACGTCAGTGCGGTCGTCATCATGGTCGGGCACATCGCCCTGGCCCTGATCCCGGGCGTCGCCGGAGTCATCGTCGGCCTGATCCTGATCGCGCTCGGCAGCGGTGGTCTCAAGGCCAACGCGACCTCCGTGGTCGGCACGCTGTACCGCAAGGACGATCCCCGCCGCGACGCCGGTTTCTCCCTGTTCTACCTCGGCATCAACCTGGGCGCGTTCTTCGGCCCGATCCTTACCGGACTGCTGCAGTCAACCATCGGCTTCCACTACGGATTCGGTCTGGCCGCCGTGGGAATGGCGATCGGTCTGACCCAGTACTCGTTCGGGCGCAAGCGCCTGCCCGACTCCTCCCGCGAGGTGCCCGACCCGTTGCCGCGCAGCAAGTACCTGCCGTACGCGATGATCGCGGCCGCGTTCATCGTGCTCATCGTGGTGCTGGTGCTCATGGGGATCATCACCGCCTCGAACCTGGTGACCATCGTCATCGGCGTGACGATCGTCGCATCCGTGTCGTACTTCGTCGTGATTCTCACCAACCGGAACATCACCACGGTGGAACGGAAGCGCGTGTACGCGTTCATCCCGCTGTTCGTGGCGAGTGTGGCGTTCTGGTCGCTCTACCAGCAGCAGTTCACCGTCGTGACGCTCTACTCGGACCTGCGGCTAGACCGCGTGTTCTTCGGCTGGGAGATGCCGGTGTCGTGGGTGCAGTCGATCAACCCGGTCTTCATCATCGTGCTGTCGGGTGTGTTCGCTGCGCTGTGGACCAAGTGGGGCTCGAAGCAGCCGTCCACGCCGGTGAAATTCGCCTTCGGCACCGCGATCATGGGCGTGGGGTTCCTTTTCTTCCTGCCGTTCGCCGGGGGCGCAGCCAACTCGACCCCGTTGCTGGCAATGGTCGGCATCCTGCTGGTCTTCACCGTCGCGGAACTGCTGCTCTCACCCGTCGGGCTGTCCGTCTCCACGAAGCTCGCGCCCGAACTGTTCAAAACCCAGATGGTCGCGCTGTTCTTCCTGTCGGTCGCCCTCGGCACCGCCATTTCCGGTCTGCTGGCCGAGTGGTACGCGGTGGCCCCCGAACACCTGTACTTCGGGGTGCTCGGTGGCATCGCCATTGGGCTCGGGATTATCCTGGCGCTGTTCGCCCGGCCGATCCTGCGGCTGATGGGCGGGGTGCGCTAACCGACCGAGAGGGTGCCATGGAGCCGTCGCCGACGCCAACCGCGGAGCTGGAGTTCATCGAGCTCGGCTCCGGCCCGGCGTTCACCATGCTGCATCCCGGCGGCACCGACGCGCGCGCGCTCGCCCCGATTATTGAGCGTTTCGCCGAGCGGTATCGAGTGCTGGCGCCGGACCGGCGGGGGCACGGCCGCACACCCGACGCCGACGGCCCACTGACGTTCGAGGGGATGGCGGACGACAGCATCCGCTTTCTGGAGCAGCACACCGCGGGCCCGTCCCCGCTATTGGGCTACAGCGACGGTGCCGTCGTGGCGCTGCTCGTGGCTCTGCGGCGACCCGACCTGGTGTCGCAGCTGGTGTTCGTCTCCGGTGTCTATTCGCTGGCGGGGTGGCCCGCCGGCACCCTGAATGCCGACGTGCCGGAATTCATGGTCGACGCCTACGCCGAGGTCTCACCGGATGGCCGGGAGCATTACGCCGTCGTGGCCGGGAAGCTGGCCCGGATGCACCAACAGGGTCCGACGCTGACGACGGCGGACCTCGCCGCGATACGGATGCCGGTGCTCGTGCTCGTCGGCGACGATGACGACATGGCGCTGGAGCACATCGTGGAGCTCTACCGCGCCTTGCCCGCCGGTGAGCTCGCGGTGGTGCCGCACGCGTCGCACGGTGTGCTGGTGGAGAAGCCGGACCTGTGCCGGGATCTCATCGTCGAATTCCTCCGGCCCGACAAGCCGGACACCTTCGCCGCGGTGCGCCGCGCGCACTCGGCCTGAGCCGGGAGACCCGCCGCTAGAACAGGGGGCGTCGGGTCCACTCGACGAACAGTGCGAAAGCCGGCGTCGCGAACACCAAGAAGACGATCAGGTTGACGATCACGCTGCCCCGAAACGCCGACCGGAAACTGGCCTTCTGGGTCTTGTGCCGCAGCGTCTGCTGGGCGACGATGGCGCCCGGCCAGCCGCCGATGACGCCCCACAGAAGAAGAGTCGTCTCCGACACGCGCCAGCGCCCCGCGGTGGCCGCCGACTTGTCGACCGCGTAAAGGGAGAAGCAGACGATGCTGGCGGCGAGGTAGAGACCGGCGACCCACACGGGGATCGGCCAAAGTGTGTTCACGACGAGGTAGCCGGCCACGAAGAACAGGATCGGGAGGTACCGTGCGGCGCGGGATGTGCGCCGGGCGGGGGTGCGACCCGACGACGACAGCATCCGTTTGCCCGCCGGGTGCACCCGTGCGGCACGGCGTTTGCCGTCTGCCGACTGCTCGATATCGAAGGTGAGCGCCTCGCCGAGTTGCGGCCGCGTGTGGCCGGCCGGGAACGCCTTGATATGCACGAAGGTTTTGCCGGTTCCCTGAGCGGGAGTGATGAAGCCGAATCCGCGGTCGTCGTCCCACGCGGTCAAGGTGCCGTGCACTCGTTCAGTTCGGGAACCCATGGCTCGAGCGTAACGGGCGCCGAGCCACCATGGCCCCGCTCAGCGGTTCACGGTGCGGCGGGCGGATCCGCAGCCGTGGTGAGCGCGTTCGGTTCGGGCAGTGCGGACATACCCTCTGGTGTGTCGGCGGAGCGCACGAGAGCTTCGATCCAGCGGGGATTGAGCGTTGGCTTCAATCGATCGGTGAACCTGTAGAGGATTGAAATGTGGGGGTGGATCCAGATCGAACCTCGACCGCCGTCGCCATCTCTGTCCTGTCGCCAGGAGAACTGGAAACTCTCGTTCGAGTGCAGCTTCACCGCGAAGGCAACCTGAAGATGGGCGAGCATCCGATCGTTGAAGTCGATTCTGAGGCTCGAGTCGTAGACCAGATGTCCCATCAGATGACCTCCCTCACGGTGTGCTTGGCGAGACCCTATGCCTGGCAGGCCGGGATCGCTGGGGGGTTGCGCACAGGGGGTAGCGTGCCGGTCGGCCCTTGCCGTTTGGTGAGGTCTGGGTGTCAATTGGATGCAGCGGTGAGGAAAAGTTGGGACGACGACGTCGGGAGTTGCTCATGTCGGGAAAACAGGATGCGTCGAAGGGGACGGGCCGGGGCGGCGCGGAACAACGCAAGGCCGCGACGTCGTCGGGCCCTCCGGCAGATCGGCCGGAGAAAATCCGCAACGTCGCCCTGGTCGGTCGGTCCGGCGCCGGTAAGACCCTGCTCGCCGAAGCGCTGCTCGCGGCCACCGGTGCCCTCACCCGGATGGGCACGATCGAGGGCGGCAGCACGGTGAGCGACTCGGACCCGTCCGAGATCCACCAGCAACGATCCGTGGCGCTGTCGGTGCTGCCGCTGACGGTCGGCGAGGTGAAGGTGAACCTGCTCGACACCCCGGGCTACGCCGATTTTGTCGGCGACCTGCGTGCCGGGCTGCGGGCAGCGGAGGCGGCGCTGTTCGTGGTCTCGGCCGTTGACGGTGTCGACGCGGCCACCACCGCTCTCTGGGCGGAGTGCGAGCGCATCGGGATGCCCCGGGCGGTGGTGATCAACCGGATCGATCACCCGCGGGCGGCGTACGAGGCGGTGCTCGCGGCGTGCCAGGAGAACTTCGGCGCCGTGTTGCCGCTGGCCGTGCCGATCCGCACCGACGGGAGCATCACCGGGCTGCTGGGGTTGCTCTCCGGCACGGTCTCGGACTCCGGCGCGGGCACCGCCGGGCCCACCCAACGGCCGGCCACCGAGGCCGAACGCGTTGACGCGGAGCCGGCCCGGGCCACCCTGATCGAGGGGATCATCGCCGAGAGCGAAGACGAAACCCTGATGGACCGCTATCTCGGCGGCGCCCAGATCGACCTGCACACCCTCACCGCCGACCTGGAGATCGCCGTGGTGCGCGGCAGCTTCTATCCGGTGCTGGCGACCTCCGCCGAGACCGGGGTAGGCATGACGGAACTGCTGGAGCTGCTGACCGGCGCGTTCCCCTCGCCGATGGAGCGTGCCCTGCCGTCGGTGACGGACCTGGACGGCCGGCCGGTGGGGCCGCTGACCTGCGATCCGGACGGGCCGCTGGTGGGCGAGGTCGTGCGCACCACCATCGATTCGTTTCTGGGCCGGGTCTGCCTGGTCCGCATTTTCTCCGGCACGCTGCGGGAGGACACCATCGTGCACATCGGCGGCATTGGCCTCACCGACCGGGGCCATCACGACCACGACAGTGACGAACGGGTCACCCACCTGCAGTCCCCGCTGGGCGCCATCCTGCGACCGGTGCCGTATTGCGTGGCGGGAGACATCTGCGCGCTGACCCGGCTGACCGACGCGGAGACCGGGGACACCGTGTCCGACCGGGAGGCGCCGTTGCTGGTCGAGGCGTGGGAGATGCCGGAGCCGCTGATGCCGGTGGCGGTGCACGGCGCGGCGCGCAGCGATGACGACGCGCTGGCCAAGAACCTCGGCAAGATCGTGGCCGTCGACCCGACCCTGCGGGTGGAGCGCAACGCCGAGACCCACCAGCTGGTGCTGTGGTGCATGGGCGAGGCGCACGCCGAGGTCGTGCTGGACCGGCTGCGCAGCCAGGGCGTGAAGCTGGAGACCGTCGACGTGATCACGCCGCTGCGGGAGACCTTCGCCACGCCGGCGGGCGCCCGGGGGAGGTACGTGAAGCAGTCCGGCGGCCACGGCCAATACGCCATCTGCGAGATCGAGGTCGAACCACGGGAGCGCGGGGCGGGGTTCGAGTTCGTGAACAAGATCGTCGGCGGCGTGGTCCCCGGGCACTACATCGGGTCGGTGGAGAAGGGCGTTCGCGCGCAGATGGAGAAGGGCGTCTCGGCCGGGTTCCCCGTTGTGGACATCCGGGTGACGCTGGTGGGCGGCAAGACGCACAGCGTCGATTCGTCGGATGCGGCGTTCCAGGCAGCCGGGGCGTTGGCGCTGCGGGAGGCCGCCGCGGAGGCCCGGATCCAGCTGCTCGAACCGGTCTCGGCGGTCACGATCAGGGTGCCCGACGCCTCCGTCGGCGCGGTGATGACCGACCTGTCCACCCGCCGCGGCCACATGACCGGCACCACATCGGTGGGTGATGAGCGCACCGAGATCAGCGCCGAGATCCCGGATGCCGAGCTGTTACGGTATGCCATCGAGCTCCGGGCCTTGACGGCGGGGAGCGGTCTCTTCCGCCGCAGCTACCTGCGGCACGACCCGGTGCCGCACAATGTTGTGCCGGCGACCGTGAGCGCGTGACCGAACGAACGGAGCGATCGACCATGACGCCAGTGACCTGCGATATCACCGTCTCCACCGACGGCTACGCGGCCGGCCCCAACCAGAGCCTGGAGAATCCGCTCGGTGAAGGGGGAATGCGGCTGCACCGCTGGGCGCTCGAGCAGCCTGCCGAGAATGCCGCCCAAATGGAGGCCATCCTGGAGGCGGGTGCATACATCATGGGCCGCAACATGTTCGGTCCCGGCCGAGGGGAGTGGGACGACGAATGGACGGGCTGGTGGGGCGACGAGCCGCCGTACCACGCGCCGGTGTTCGTGTTGACGCACTATCCGCGGGCACCGCTGGTCATGGCGGGAGGCACGACGTTCACGTTTGTCACCGACGGCATCGAATCGGCCTTGGAGCAGGCGCGTGCCGCGGCGGGGGAGTTGAGCGTGGCCATCGCCGGCGGGGCGTCCACCGTGCGGCAGTACCTCGCGGCCGGGCTGATCGACGAATTGCGGCTGCATATCGCGCAGGTGGTGCAGGGCACCGGCGAGCCCTTGCTGGAGGGACTGGATGACGTGAGGTTGGAACAGGTGAGCTCGGTGGAGAACGAGCTGGTCACCCACGTCCTCAGGGTGGTGCACTGAGCCGTGCAACGCCGTGGCGCGCTCGACCCATCCGTTGGTTGCGCCTGTCGAACCCGGCGACCAGTCCCGCTCGAACCGCACTCTCTCAGCGAGGCACCGGCGCCGAGCTGTGCGGGCTGTCGTACTCGCCCAGGGCGTAGCGCAGCTGTTGGTTAAGGTCGTTGAGCGCCTGGCGCACGTTGTAACGAGGGTCGGCGCCCTCGCTCAGTGGCGCGGCGATGCCGTCGCTTGCGAGACGGTGCAGAAGGGTCTGCACCGAATGATCGTCGAGGCCGGCCATCCAGACCAGCCCTTCGAGGTTGGCCAGCACGCCGACGAGAGCGGCAGCATCGCGCTTACTGAGGGGGTGAGGGCAGTTGGTGTCATCCACACGGGCAGTTTCATCCGCAATCGTGATGAGGGCAATCCCCGTCCCTCCCCTGTGAGCGCGGATGCGGCCGGCGTGTGGGGCTCCTAGGCCGGGACGTCGCTGTCGCCGGAGGGGTGTTCCCCGGCGTCGAGCTCCTGGAAGAGGGTGATCTGGAGGCCGGCCGGCGCATCCATTCGCGAGTTGATCGAGCGCCACGGGGTTTCGCGGGGCGTGGCGGTGAGAATCGCGCCGGCGTCAACGAGCCGGTCGGTGGTCGCCGCGGTGTCGTCCACCTCGAACGCGACGCGGAGTCGATGGCTGGGCTGGCCGTCGGCCTCGACCCGATCGATCAGCCGCACCTGGGCGGGATTGGACAGCTCGAGGGTGGCGATCCCGGCGCTGAGGATCACGACCCGGGCGTCGCCCTCGCCCTCGTAGGACTCCGACACTGGCAGCCCGAGCACGTCGCGGTAGAAGGCGAGGGCGGCATCGAAGTCCTCGGTCTCGACGACGAGGCGCAGCTGCCGGACCGGGGCCGGGTTGGGGTTCGTGGGTTCGCTCATGCTGTGGATGGTAGCCGCGCTGGGTGGCGGCCGTGCGTAGGTCGTCGGGCGTAGGGCCTTGGTGCACGGGTGACGCGTGGCCGCGAAGGCGGCGCGCTGTGCGGGGCGGGCGCCGTTATGCGGGTGGCGCGCCACCCGCATAACGGCGCCTGACCCGCATACTTCCACGAGCACAGCGACGGCACGCCGACGGCGCCTCGACGGGGTGCGTACGGTACGTCGAGGAGCACCGCCGACGGCACCGCGGGCCGGCACGGGGTGCGCTACCGTCGAGGTGACTCAGTTTTGATCGCCCTCGAGGAGTTGCCATGACAGACACCACCGCGCCGTCCGGCGCCGGTCCCGAGCAGGACGACACCGCCGGGCAGGGCAGCCCGGCGGCCGGCAGCCTGGCGGCCGCCATCGCGCTGGCACAGGCGGCGCACGCCGGGCAGGTCGACAAGCTCGGGGTGGCCTACATCGAGCATCCACTGGGCGTGATGAGCCTGGTCAACACCGTGCCCGAGAAGACCGTGGCGGTGCTGCACGACGTGGTGGAGGACACCCCCATCACGCTCGACGACCTGCGCGCGCAGGGCTTTGACGAGCCCGTCGTGCGGGCGGTGGATGCGCTGACCAAGCGGGCCGGCGAACCGCTCGCCGAGTCGATGGCCCGGGTGGCCGCCGACCCGCTGGCGCTGGTCGTGAAGCACGCCGACCTCGCCCACAACGCGAACCCGGTCCGTCAGGCCGCGCTGCCGCCCGAGATGAGCCGGCGGCTCACGGCCAAGTACACGGAATCGGCCCGACTGCTCGGCACCACGCTCGCGGCGGTGCTCGACAGGGGATGACGGCTGCGCTCAGGTAGCGCCCGCGCGGGTCGGCTCCGCGACTACCGGCGCTTGGCGAGCAGGGCGCCGAGGCCGGTCACCGCGGCGACGGCGACGGAGCCGAGCGTGAGGACCAGGGTGGGGTTGCGCTTGTAGGCGTCGGTGAGCTTCCCGAACGTGTCGGTCGCGAACTCCCGTGCCGAGGCGATGGCTGCGGTGGTGTCGATGTCGCGCAGGGCCGCGGTGGCGGTGGCGACGGTGTCGTCGACGGCGTGGCGGGCCTGGTCGGCGAGCTCGCCGGCCTTCGCGACGGTGTCCTCGACGAGGTCGTGGGCCTGCTGTGCGGTGTTGTCAGTCATGAGATTCCTTTCGAAGGGGGTGCTGGCTTAGCGGTGAACGGCCTTGGTGATCTTCTTCGTGTTGCGGCGGGCGAGCTTCTTCGTGCCGACGCGGGCCTTCCTCACGGTCGGGTCGTTCCACGCCTTCTTGGCGTTGCGGCGGATCTGCTTGTACCGGCCTCGGCCGGCCTTGGCGCCGATGAGGTAGAACGCGAAGGCCACGGCGGCGGCGAGGAGAAGACGAAGTGCGGTCATGGTGGCCTGCTTTCTGGTTGGGGACTGAGGCGAGGCGTCCGAGCCCGGGCCGGGTACGGCCGAGCTGACCGGCCACGGTGCCGAGCGGATGACTCGCCCTACCTATGAGTGGCGTGAAACCGGCAATTCGTCACGGAATCCACCGTTTTCGGCAGCCGTCGGAGCAGAATGGCAACATCCGACGAAGGGAGCCACTGTGGCCTCGACATCCGCTTCCGCCTGGACGGACGCATCCAGCAACCTGCTCAAGGTCACCCGCGGGTTCGTCCTCGGCACCGTCGATCCCGGCTCAACGCCCGGCTTCAGCGGCAGCAAAACGGATGCCCAGACCGCCGGGGTCGCCGCCGCTGAGGCACTCTCGCACCAGCAGGAGATGCTCTTCGCCAACAGCCGGGAGGGCGACTCGCGCAAGATCCTGCTCATCCTGCAGGGGATGGACACCTCCGGTAAGGGCGGTATCGTGCGCCACGTGGTGGGCGCTGTCGACCCCCAGGGCGTCAGCCACGTGGCGTTCAAGGCACCCACCCCGGTTGAGCTGCGGCACGACTTTCTGTGGCGCATCCGCCGAGAGCTGCCCACCGCCGGCATGATCGGAGTCTTCGACCGGTCGCACTACGAAGACGTGTTGATCGGCCGGGTCAGGCAGCTCGCGTCGCCAGAGGAGATCGAGGAACGCTACGACCTGATCAACGCCTTTGAGCAGGAGCTCGTCGACGATGACACCACCGTGATCAAGGTGATGCTGCACATCAGCGCCGGCGAGCAGAAGAAGCGCCTGCTCGAGCGGCTCGACCGGCCCGACAAATACTGGAAATTCAACCCGGGTGACATCGACGAGCGCATGCTCTGGCCCGGCTACCAAGCGGCGTATCAGACCGCGCTCGAGCGCACCTCCACGGTGTTCGCGCCCTGGTACGTCGTGCCCGCCGACCGCAAATGGTTCGCCCGCCTCGCGGTTCGAGAGCTGCTGCTCAAGGCGTTGAACGACATGGTGCTCACCTGGCCGCCCGCCGACTTCGACGTGGCTGCCGAGCGGGCCAGGCTGGCCGCATCCTGAGGGGTGGGTCCATGGTGGTGTTGAGCGCGGGCATCCTGCTCTATCGGTTGACGGATGCGGCGGAGCCCGAGGTGTGGATCGCGCACATGGGCGGCCCGTTCTGGGCGCGCAAGGATGCCGCGGCCTGGTCGATCCCCAAGGGCGAGTACGGGCTCGGGGAAGACCCGTTCGCGGCTGCGCGGCGGGAGTTCGAGGAGGAGATCGGGGTGCCGGCACCAGCGGTGGAGTATGTCGAGCTGGGTGAGTTTCGGCAGCCGTCGGGCAAGGTGGTGACGGTGTTCGCGGCGGAGGCCGACCTCGCGGTCGACATCGTGGTGAGCAACACGTTTGAGCTGGAGTGGCCGAAGGGGTCCGGCCGGTTGCGGTCGTTCCCCGAGGTGGACGATGCCCGATGGGTGGGTCTGGAGCAGGCCCGGGTGCAGCTGGTGCGCGGGCAGGTGCCGGTTCTCGATGCCCTGGTGGAGCTGCTGAGGAGTCGGGGGCGGCTGGCTCGGTAGCGGTTCGGCCCCTGGGCCTGGTGTCGGCTCGGCCGCGGGAGGGGTGGTTCGGGTGCCGGATGCCTGCTCCGGGGTGCTGCGCGGGCAATGCGCCGTTATGCGGGTGGCGTGCCCCCCGCACAACGGCGCCTACCCCGCATAACGCGAATTCCGGTCGGTCGGGCGCGGAGCATCAGGGACCGCAGGGGTTCAGCGGGCCACCAGCCGGGGCCGCCGGACGGCGACCTCCGCGCGGTCATACCGCAATTCTCTCCCGCCGATCGAGCCATCCGCGGCCACCCACGCGGCCACCCTCGGGGGCACCGGCGGGGGCGGATCGGGTGCCGGTCGCCCGCAACCGGACCAACTGTTGCCCGTGCGGACAATTGTGCCCGGCACACCGGGCGCAATTGTCCGGATCGGCAACAGTTGCCGAACATTGGGCAGCGGGGACTGCCCGGCGTCAGCGGAAGCGGTCGTCGTCGAACGGCTGCACGCCATCCGCCAGGCTCCACGCCGCGGCGAACGGCATCAGGGTCTCGATCCGGGCCACCCGCACCCCCTCGGCGGTGGGCAGCAACACCCGGATGCCGGGGTGGTAGTCGAAGAGCACCTGGCGGTCCCGCCCGCACGGGCCGACCACGCCGCGACCGTGATTGCCCACGGCAACTATCGTCGTGATTTCCCGCGCACCACCGGCGCGGGCGGTGCCCAGGGCGACGAGCTCGGCGCACGGACCGCCGGTGAAGTGGAACAGGTTCACGCCGGCGAACATGCGGCCGTCGGCGGCCCGGACGGCCGCGCCCATGGTGTGGGCGCCGTCCTCGTCGGGGCCTGCATCCGTGTTGGCGTCGATGGTCGCACGAGCGAGCTCGATGAGTTCGCGGTCATCCGCTGACGGGGTTTCGAGTTCGGGGGTTGCAGGCATGGGCTCATCCTACGGAGGGACGGGTCCGGCCGCCGGCGGAGGAGCGGCCGGCGTGGCCTTCGGGGCGTTAGGCGGGTCAGGCGCCGTTATGCGGGTGGCGCGCCACCCGCATAACGGCGCCTTGCCCGCATACCTCGGCGGCCACGCCCGGGCCGAGGCAATGTGGCTGCGCGCTGGCTCAGGTGGCGTCGGGCGTGAGCCGCGCGGCATCCTGGAGCAGGGCCCGGAACTCGTCCAGCTCGAGGGCGTCGATCGACGCGAACGTGATCGCGGCGGAGCTGACCTTGACCTTGCCGAGCCGGCCCTTGTACTGCTGCACGAGGGAACCGTCCTCGTCGGCCGCATTCACGTACACGCTGAGGTGGTTCTTCTGCCTGGCCAGTCCCACCACGAACCACTCCACGGTGGGCTTGCCCGGCCGGGCGATCACGGTGTGGCCGTAGCCGATGATCTGCTGCTCGGTGCCGCCCCAGAAGACGCCCTCCCACAGCTCGCGGGTGACCCCGGCGAAGACCTCGGAGATGATGGCGTCGAGGGCCCGCATCGAGTCGACAAAGGGGCCGTCCAGGGTCGCGAGGAACTCGTCGACGTCTCGACCGGTTAGCTCCATGGTGATCTCCTTCGGTGTGGGGTGGGGCGCTGTCTCGATCGTAGGGGCGGTGCTGTCGCCGCGTCAGCGTGCACCACGGCGGCTGTCGCGAGTGTGGCACCGATCGGCGGATGCGGGGCCGGGCATCCGGCGGATGCGCTAACCCCACGTAGCTCCCGCAAACCCGCGCGGCGCTCCCACATCCACTTGGCGAGTCCGACCGTGGCAACCCCCTTGAAGGGGCACAGCCACGCGGATACGGTTCCAGCGTGCACATCTCACGAAGGAGGCCCCATGCCAGCCACCGCCTTGCCCTCCAGCGGCGACAACCCTGACGACGGCGCCGGTGCCGTCAAGATTTGCGACGGCCGCGGCATGGTCGAGATCCATCGGATGTTCCGGGCCGGGTTCGGTGAGGCCCCGGCGCTGGTCGGTGCGGTGCCCGACAGCGACGCCGAGCAGGCCGACCTCGTCGGCGACTACCTCGCGATGCTCTCCACCGGGCTGCACGCACACCACGAAGGCGAAGACACCATGCTGTGGGGCCGGCTCGAGAGCCGGGCCCCCTCCTGCGCGGCCCACGTGACGCGCATGAAGGAGCAGCACGCGCTGATGCTCGTGCACCTCAACGAACTCGATGCGGCCCTGCCGGCCTGGCGGGCGAGCGGCCGGGCAACGGATGCGGCATCCGTTGCCACAGCCCTGGCCGGCATCAATGCGGCGCTCGCCGTGCACCTGCCCGACGAGGAGACCCACATCGTGCCCGTGATGGAGACCGTCATCACGCCGAGGGAGATCGACGCGCTCTCCGAACACGGTCGGAAGGCCACCCCCAAGGGCAAGATGTTCGTTCAGCTCGGCACGATCCTCGCCGCGCAACCGGACGGCGGCGACGACTGGCAACACGAGCACCTGCCCGCTCCGGTGCGGCTGCTCTGGCGGCTCGTGGGCAGGTCACGGTACGAGCGGTACCGGGCGGCGCTGGTCAAATAGGCGGATGCGCCCGGATGTCGACCGGGTGGGCCCGGGGTCCGGAGTCAGGGGTGGCTACCGGCCCGCCAGCTCCGGGAACAGCATTCCAGGCAGGTACGGCCAGAACAGCGTGAGGGCCAGCACGACCGGGACCAGGATGATCACCAGGACGCCCAGCGCGAAGGAGTAGCTGAGGACCACGGCCATCAGCTGCAATCCCACAAAAGCGACGGGCTCGTCACGCACCTCGTGCACGTCGTCGAAGATCGTCAGCCCGTCGGCCTCCGGCGCGTTCCGCTCTGCGGTGTTGTGCTGTGTCGTGTCCATCTGTACGTACCCCCGGGGGGAAGACTACCGGTGCGTGGAGTGGTGCGGACGTCGTTACGAGTGACCCGGGGCCGGGGATGCGCGGCGGGTTGGCTTTCAGGTTGCGCTGTCGGCTACCGCTCCATGCGGCAACGGAGGTCAGCCGGCCACGGTCGGGGCCGGGTGCGATGTTGCGTTTACGGTACCCCCGGCAGGGGTGGGGTGCAACGGGGCTGATGCGCCGGGCAGGTGAGGGGGTGCGCCGGCGCGTGGGGGCGGATGGGCCGGGTGGTGACGCGGGGCGGGTGCGGGTGTGCGGCGGGGAGATGCGTTACGCGGGTCAGGCGCCGTTATGCGGGTGGCGCGCCACCCGCATAGCGGCGCGCCGCCCGCGCACCTCGGCCGACGGCATCCTGCCCGCACACCTCGGTCGACCGCATCCTGCCCGACAGGCGTAGCGGGCGCCGGCGGCGCAGGCGTAGCGTGGACCGGGAGGCCTGGCACAGCGCTAGCCGGGCCGAAGCGCGGGCGCGGCGCGGCGTGGGCGTAGCGGGACGGTGGGACGAAACAGAGGCGCCTCGGGCCGGGCGCGGTTGGTGCCGCTCGGGCACCTCTCGCGGGGGTCGGCGCTCGAGGAGGAACTGAGATGGCCGTCAGGGAGGCCTTCACCGCCGAGGAATGGCAGGCCGTGGGGGCCGCACCGTTTCTCGTGGGACTGTACATGGTGGGGGCGTCGCCCAGAGCGCCGATGGTGGTCGTAACGGAGATGCTTGCCGCGGAGAAGGCCGTGACGCGCGAGGCGCATCACCCGGACGCGCTGCCCATCGTCAAGGAAATCGACGCAGACCTGGTGGCCGAGGTACTCGCCCGCGACCTCGGCGTGATCGACGGCGCCGCCGATGACCAGGCCCGGGTGCTGGGCGAGCTGGCCCGGGCGTTGGCCTTGGTCGAGGCGCAGGCGCCGACGATGGACTCGGCCTTCCGGGCCTGGCTGTTCCGGGTGGCCGAGCACGTGGCGCGCACCGCCACGGAGGGCGCGCCGCCGGGTGCCAGGGGCAGGCGGGGAAGCGGGGAGGTGGCCGCGGCGCTGAAGACGCTGGCGGGAATGCTCGGGGTGCCTCGACGGTGAGACCCCCGCGTGCTGCCCGAACGCCCTCCGGCCCGGAGGCTAGACGGTGCCGAGCTCGGAGAGCTTGGCGCGCACGTCGGCGTCGCTGGGCTCGACCATGTGGGTGTCGTCGGAGAACACGATCACGGGGATCTGGGTGCGGCCGCTGATGGCCTTGGCCCGGTCGGCGCCGTCGGCCACGGCCTCAAGGTCGACGTAGTCGTAGACCACACCGAGGCCGTCGAGCAGCTTCTTCGAGCGACGGCAGTCGCGGCACCACTCGGCGCCGAACATGGTGATGGTGGCGGCGGCGGATGCGGTAGGTGCGGTCATCCGTCGAGTTTAGGCGGGTGTCGGCTGAGTGGATGCCGGGTGCCGGGGGTCGCGGAGACCCCGCACGAGTCCCCGTGCGAAATAATACGCTGATCAGAGCGAAACTGTGGTTGACTCAGCTTAGGATCCACCCGAAGGAGTACCCCATGAAGCGCCCGAGCGCCGCCGTGATCGGTCTGGTCGTCAGTGCCGGATTTTGTGTCGGGTTCACCGGGTACCTGATCTACGTGGGCCTCCAACCGGATGCGCCGAGCGGTTTCGCCACGCCGGCCGAGATCTACCTGGGCGGCGGCGGACTGCTCGCCGGGGTGCTGGGCCTGGCGGTGTTCCTCGGTTTGGTGCTGCGGCCCGCTGAGCCGATGCGCGACCAGATGCCGGCCGACGACGAGACACCGCGCGTCTAGCCCACCCGCACGCCCAGCTGGGCCGACCGGCCCCGGCGACCCGGCGACCGTTCAGAGTGTGCTCAGGGCGCCGTCGGTGCGGGCGCTGCGGTGAGGTCCGGTTCATCCGCTGCGGCGGCATCCGCGGACCGAGTGCGTACCCGGGTGGCCAGCACCGGTGCGAAGAACACCACGAGCAGGCCCGCCAGCGGCACGAGGAGCAGCCCGTAGCGCAACTGGGAGAGGTCGGCGATGGCGCCGATGATGGGCGGCGAGAACAGGAAACCCAGGCGCAGCAGCCAGGCGACGATGGTGAGTCCGGTGCCGGCGCGGAAGCCGGGCAGCTCGTCTGCGGCGTGCATCGCGGCCGGGATCAGCGTGGCGACGCCGAAGCCGGCCAGGCCGAAGCCCACGACGGTGCCCGGGATCGACGGAAAGGCAAGGGCCGTGCCCATACCCAGGAACACGATCGCGCCGCCGGTGCGGGCCACAGCCCGCTGGCCGAACCTGTCGACGAGGCCGTCGCCGAGCAGCCGGCCGATGAACTGCATGCCCTGCAAAGCGATGAAGCCGAGCCCGGCCACCAGGGCGGATGCGCCGAGAGCGTCGGAGAGATAGATGGCCGACCAGGACGCGCCGGCGTCCTCGACGACGGCGCCGGAGGCGGCGATCACCACGAGCGCGCCGAGCACCAGCCACTTGCCCCAGCGGCCGGCCGAGCGGGTGGGTGCGTCGGCGTGCGGTTCCGGGGCGGTTGCTTCGGGTTCGAGGGGCTCGGGGCCGGCGAGGAGGAACCTGTAGCTGTACAGCGCGAACAGGCTGAAGGTGACGGCGGACACGATGAGGTGCTGGCCGCGCGGAATGTCGAGCTGGGCGGCGGCGGCGCCGAGGAGGCCACCGGTGACCGCGCCGATGCTCCACACGGCGTGGAAGGAGTTGAGGATGGAGCGTTTGTAGAGCCGCTGAACGCGCAGGCCGTGCGAGTTCTGGGCCACGTCGGTGATGGAGTCCATCGCTCCGGCCAGGAAGATACCGGCGGCCAGGGCAGCCCAGCTGGGGGCGATTCCGGCCAGGATCAGGCCCACCGCGGTGAGCATCGTCGAGACCACGGCGACCCGCGACGACCGGAACCGGCGGATCAGCATGCCTGCGGCGAGCCCGGCGATGAGGGCGCCGAGCGGGAACGCCGCGACCGCGAAACCGAATTCGGCGTTGCTGAGCCCGAGCTCGGACTTGATCGCGGGATACCGGGGGATCAGGTTGGCGAACAGGGCGCCGTTCGTGAAGAACAGCATGGCAACGGCGAAGCGAGCGCGGCGCACGGCCACGTCGGGGCGGGCAGCGGTGCGTTCTGCGGAGCGGGCGGGAGGCGTCATTGCGTCAGCGGACTTTCTGGTGGTGGTGAGTGGTCGTGCGGGTCCCGTTGGTGAGCGCGAGGCACGGGTTTCAAGCTTGGCACGGATGCCGGTGGCGCCGCACCCGGGTGGCCGCGGCGGGCATCCGGTGCGGCGGCAGGTGTTGTGCTTCGTGGCAGGTGTTGTTCACGGCGGCACAGGTTAGAGCACGTGCCGCGACAACAAAGGTGTGCCGCGAGAATCAAAGTGTGCCGCAAGAACAAAGGTGTGCCGCGAGAGTGCCTCGCGGCGGTGCCTGGGTGGCCCGACTCAGCCGAGGGGTAGCTCGAAGATGGTTTCGAGGCCGTCCTCGTCGTCCCATTGCTCGCCCACCTCGACGAAGCCGAACTGGGCGATAAGAGCCCGAGACGGCAGGTTGTCGGGACTGATGGTGGCCCGGACCACCGTGACGGCCGGCTCGATGCGGGCGCGTTCCAGCAGCGCGGTGAGTGCGGCGCGGGCATAGCCCTGCCGCCGGTATGCGGCATCCACGGCGTAGCCCACCTCGACCATGCCGGTGTCGTCCGGCGGGCCGTGGTAGCCGGACTGACCGACGGCGAGCCGCCGGGCGGGGTCGAAGATGACTCGGGTGATCCAGCTGGCGTCGCCCGGCGAGGCGGCGAGCTGCCGGCTGCGGTACCGCCAGGTGTTGGCGCTGGCCGCCTGCACGAAGAAGGGACTCAGTTCCACCGCTGCCTGCTCGTTGGCCAGGTCGAGGTCCTCCTCGGCGAGGGCATCGATGGTGACCTGGCTCAACTGCACGAGGTGCACGGTGGGCGCCACGGTGGATGGCCACGGGTCGTCGAGCGAGGAGGTAGAGATCATGGGTCCTTCGGGGCCGTTCCGGGTGGGACTGATGGTGGACGGGCCACCTGGTGGTTCGGGCGGCGAACGCGGTATCGACGGCGGCCGTGGCCGCTCCGAGCGCGCGCACCTGAGGCTACCGCTCAGCGCCCGGGTTTCTCGAGGACTTTTCCGGAGTTCGCTCAATCGTGCACCGACGTCGGCCCCGTGGACGCCTCCGGCCACCCGGACCCACGAAGAGGCGCAACTGTGCAGGCGCATCTGCTTACCCGGCGATTCCCGCGCCACAACCGGTACCCATCCAGGTGCCCCGGCCGGGCCTTCCCCGAAACGGACCGGCTGCCTATGCTGGCACCGTCGGGGGACCGGCCGCCGGCGACGGTGGCCGCCGCTGGTATCGGGAGGAGCGACCATGATGAGCGAGAAACCGCCTCTTCCGCTGGGCCCGGCGGTGCGGGGCCTGGCCGCCTGCGTGGCGCGCACCGGTCTGCTGCTCGTGCAGCGGCGCATCCACTTGCCGCGGGGCAACGCCGGCAAGCGACTGTCGTTCGCCGACGGCAGCCGCGCGGTGGTCTACCGCGAAACAGTGGTGGACCGCGCGGCGGCCCACACCCCCACGGTGTTGGTGGTGGGGTTCCGCCTGCGGCTGCTGCGCGGCCGGGCGCACCGCTGGTTTCGGGTGCAGAGCATCATGAACACCCCGCTGTTCGTCGGCTTTCCCGGCTACGTGTCGAAGCTGTGGCTGACCCACGACATCAACGGGTTGTACCGGGGCATCTACGAGTGGGACGGCCCGGAGCTCGCCGAAACCTACGCCCGCACCCTGTGGCGGGTGCTCGCGCTGGGCAGCGAACCCGGATCGATCCACTACGCGGTGCTGCCCGGGGTGCACCGGGACGAGTTCCTGCGCGATCCGTACCGGTTTTCGGCCGAGGCCGTCGGCGTTGTGGGGGACTGGTGGCGTCCGGCCGAGCCGATGTCGGCCAAGCGCCGGGTGCGCGAACCCGCATGACCGATTTCGACACCGATCTTCTGATTGTGGGTGCCGGCACGACCGGCCTCACCCTTGCGCTGCAGGCCGTCGACCACGGCGCCCGGGTGCGTGTCGTCGAACGCCGGCCGGAGGCGTTCCGGCCGTCGCGGGCGATGGTGATGCATCCGCGCACCCTCGAACTCTTACGTCCGCTGGGGGTGACGGATGCCCTGCTCGCGCTCGGCGACTCCGCGCCGTCGGTGCGGCTGCACCTGCCCTCGCGGGTGGTGTCGGTGTCGATCGAGAAGCTTGATCTGCCCGGCACCGCGTTCCCGCACCCGCTGCTGGTGCGGCAGTCCGACGTGGAGGCCGTGCTGGCCGCCGCGCTCGCCGAACGCGGCGTGCTGGTGCAGCGCGGTGCGGAGGTGGTGCGGCTGGCGCGGCTGCGTCAGGGCGGCGCCCGGGCCGTGCTGCGCACCGCGGACGACGAGCCGGACGAGGACGTGCTGTGCCGCTACCTGGCCGGCTGTGACGGGCCGGCGAGCCTGGTGCGCCGGTCGGTCGGCGGATTCCTCGGCGGCGACTACGACCAGGAGGTGGTGCTCGCGGACGTGGAGCTGGGCCCCGCCGGCGCCGGATCGCGGGCGGTGGCGCCGGTGATGCTCGAGACCGGGGTCGCGCATGTGGTCGTCGGGCGGCAGGGGCTGGTATTCCTGTTCAACATCGGTGAACGGGCCACCTGGCGGATGCTCGCCACCCGACGGGCCGGCGACGACCGGCAGCCGTTCGGCCAGCCGGGTCCGCCCGTACCGCAGGAGCAACTGCAGCGGCTGGTCGACGAGGCCGGGTTGCCGGCGCAGATCATCGAGGTGGCCTGGTCGGCCCAGGTGCGGTTGCAACACCGGATCGCCAGCCGGTTCAGCCGGGGTCCGCTGTTCGTGGCCGGCGATGCCGCCCACGTGCATTCGCCGGCGGGCGCGCAGGGCATGAACGCCGGCATCCACGACGCCGTGAACCTCGGCTGGAAGCTGGCGTTCGCAGCCGCGGCCGTCCGGCGGCTGCCCGAGACGGCGGACACCCCGGGTGACACGCGGCCGGGCGGCTCCCTGGCCGCCCGGCCCGGGTCGGCGCTGCTGGACTCGTACGCGCTGGAGCGTCGCCCCGCCGACCGGGCCGTGCTGCGGCTGACGCACACCATGTATTGGGCCGAGGCGAGTCTGCATCCGCTGGCCCAGCTCGGCCGGGCGGTGCTGGTGCCTGTGGCCGGGCCGGTGCTGCCCTGGCTCGCCCGGCAACGCCGGCTGACCGCGGTGGGCCTCCGCACCCTCTCGCAGTTCCGGCTGCGGTACCCGCACAGCCCGCTGTCGATGGACGTGCGCGCGTCACTCACCCCGGTGCGCGGCGGGCTGGCCCGGCGGGTGCTGCGGCCGGGCTCGCGGGTGCCCGACACCCTGGTGCGCTGCGAGGGCCGTCGGGTGCGCCTGCACGCGTTGCTCGCGCGGCCGGGGGTGCACATCCTGTTGCAGGCGAACGCGCGACCGGTGCCCGACCGGATGCTGAGCCCGCTGGTGCACAGTTACCGGCTCGACGACAGGCCCGGCACCGGCATCCTCGTCGTGCGACCGGACGGCTACGTCGGGCTGCGGGCTCCGGTGCTCGACGAACCGCACCTCGCCGCGTGGCTGCGCCTGGTGGGGCTGCCCGTGCGGTGAGCGGCGGGTCTAGCTGCGCACCGGTGCCTCGCAGAGTTCCAGCCTGAAGATCGGATGGTCGACCAGATCCGGCAGCTCGGCCAGGAACGGCCTGGCCCGACGGCCCAGTTTCTCGAGGTAGTCGGCGGCGACCTGGTCGTGTTCGAGGCCCCGCAGCTCGGTGGCCCGGTACGGGTGTCGGCGCCACCGGATGCGCAGCTCGCAGCGACCGGCGACCCGGAGGTTGCGCACCCACTGGGTCTCGCCGCGGCCGGCGATGACATATCGGTCGCCCTCGAACCGGAACGGTGCCACCGGGGTGCTGATCTCCCGGCCGCTGATGCGACCACGCACGATGAGGGTGGGGGTGCCGCAGGCCCGGGCGACCGGGTTGACGACGTGCCGCATGAAGCGGCTGGGCGGCAGGTAACCGCGGCGGCGGGTGGGCGTGCTGCTCAAGGTAGGCCTCCATTCAGTGTCATCGGCGAGGGGCACATCCGCCTCATGCCCGACACGGTACTGCCGCGGCCGGGACCGGGGAAGGTGCCCGGGAGTTACGCCCACACCCCCAGCGAAACCACCCGATCGGGGGTATAACTCCTGCAGAGCCATGGGACGGCGGCGGGGCGTCCGCTGACATCCGGGGCACCACCGGCCGGCCGGAAGAAATAGCAGGAGTTGTGCATCCCGCGGCTGATCGGGGGAGTGTGTTCTGGCCGGGCAGGTCCTACGGTGAGGTATGGACTGGGTGGGCGACGTGGGGCGCGGCGAGTGGCTGCGCGAGCGGCTGGACGTGCGGTGGCGAAACATGCACTCTGCGGTGCCGCGTGGTTTCGAAGCGTACGCGCGGGTGTTCCACCCCGTCACGATTGACCGGCCCACCGGCACCGGCACCTGGTCGGGCCCCAACCGGGGGTTTGCGTCCGGCATCGACTACCGGAGCGTGCCGTGGGCGCGGGTGGCCGAGGTCGGGGGTGCCACCATGCATCCGCTGGCGCAGTTCGGCCGGCTGAACCGCGGGGTGCCCAACGAGTACAACGAACTGGTGGATGCCGACGGCTGGCGGTACTCCGAATCCGCCGTGGGCACACTCGACGTGGCCGTACTCGCCGCCGTGGCCCTGCACCTGGCCGCCCACACCGGCACCCCGGATGCCGGAATCGCGGCCGTGTGGGAGGGCTGGGGTGGACTCGTCAGCGGTACCGGGGTCTCCGTGATCATGGTGCGCGACGAAGAGGCGGCCGACCGCGCATCCGATCGTGCGGCCGATCGTGAGACTGAGGCCGGCGAGGCGAGGCTCCGGCAGGCGGCGCTCGCCGCGATGGTCGAGCCCGACGATTCGAGGGGCCCCGGCCTGCTGCCCGCCGAGGTGTCGTCCGGTGCTCGGCTGCGACTGCCCGGGCGGGACTATGTCTTGTTCGACGCGGGCATCCGCCGGTTCGTCGACCCGGCCTGGCTGACGGATGCGCCATGGACCCATTCGACGTGGCCGCAGTCGCCGAACCTGATCTGGCCGGACGACCACGCCTGGGTGCTGGTGAGCGAGATCGACTTCGACTCCACGGTGATCGCCGGCACCCGGGCCCTCGTGGACGCGCTGGTCGCCGATCCCACGATCGAGGTCCTGGAGCTGCGGGAGGGCGCCGACCTCACCTCCGAGGGTGACACGGTCAACCTTCCGCCGAACTGACCGCAGCGCCGGCCGCCGGCGGCCCAGCCGAGCCCGGCGATCAGGGGTGCGCGGCGGCGAGGGGGCGGGTGGGTCCGATGTCAGGGTCGTTCTCGCCCGGCCCCGGCACGATGGCGATGTCGGCCAACGGCACCACGACGCCGGCGGCGGTGACGAACGCGACCGAGGTGGGTTCGCTGGTGTCGGCGTACTGGTAGAGCCGGCTGGGGCCGTGACCGGACGGCCGGTAGTCGTCACCCCACTGGGCAAGCGCGCCGAGCACCGGGAGCAGCGCATCGCCGGCGGCGGTGAGGTGGTAATCGAAACGTTCACGGGCGCCCGGCTCGCGATAGCCGCGGCGTTCGAACACCCCGGCGGCCACGAGCGAGCACAGCCGGGAGGTGAGGATGTCGGTGGGGATGCCGAGCACCCGTCGGAAGTCGCTGAACCGGGTGTGTCCGCGGAAACCCTCCCGCACGATCAGGATCGTCCACCGGTCGCCGAGCACCTGCATAGTGCGCGCGATGGAGCAACGCAGGTCGTCGCCGGAGCGTTTCGACGAGACGGGGTGCGCACGAGCATCGGAGGGTCCCGTTGTCATGTGCGTAGTCTACCTTTGGTTGGATTATCCAACCCAGCCCGTAACGGCACCGGGACCTCCGGTCACGGGGAGTCGGTGCCCTCGGCGAGCCAAGCGCGCACGACTTCGACGGCCGCTGCACGTTTGTGCTCCAGATCGGCGAGATCGGTGACGAGCAGGCTCGCCCGGATATCAGAGTGCCAGGTGAGCAGGCCGTTCGGGTCACCGATGAAAGCAGATGCGGCATCCGGGTTCTCGGCGGTGGTCGCGCCCCGGTGCAGCACCAGCCGCACCCCGTTTTTGCCCTGAGCGCTGATCGTGGCTTGGTCGACCCCGGCGAGTACAAAACTGGGGGAATTCCACTTGATGTGTTCCTCTGCGGCCGGGTTGGCCTCCAGAACGAGCTGCCGCAGCGCCTGGATCACGGGCAGTCGTTCTGCGGGCTGCGCGGCGAGGTACTCCTCCACTGAGCGATAACGATCGACCATGAACGGAGCGTACCGCGGGAGTGCCGGCACCGTGGGGTCATCCGCGCCGGCACAATTGACGCCGGCGCGCCCAGACGGTAGACCTTTGTGAAGGCCCAACCGGCCCGAGTGACCCATCCGCAACGCTTGGAGGACCTAGTGTCCGAAACGTTCAGCCTGATCCTGGGGATCCTCATCCTGGTGGTGGCGATCGCCGTCTCCGTGTTCCTCTACGTGATCTCCCGCCGCCCTCGCTCAGCTCCGCTCTCCGCCCAGGAGCGCGCCGAGCACGACTCCCGCAGCGAGACCGAAGCGGCCCAGAGCCCGAAGATTCGGAACACCGGCAGGGGCGCCGGCCTCTAAGCGGCTCGGCTTCGCAACGAAGGGAACGCCATGAAATACGTGCGACTGGGCAGCACCGGACTCGAGGTGTCGGCGATCACGCTGGGCTGTATGAGCTTCGGCAATCCGATGCGCGGCAATCATTCCTGGACGCTGCCGGAGGAGACCAGTCGCCCGCTGATCTGGCAGGCGCTGGAAGCCGGCATCACCACCTTCGACACCGCCAACGTGTACTCCGACGGCAGCAGCGAGGAGATCCTCGGCCGGGCGCTGCGGGACTTCAGCTCGCGGGACCGGTACGTGCTCGCCACGAAGGTGCACGGGCGGATGCGGCCGGGCCCCAACGGTGCCGGACTCTCGCGCCGCGCCATCCTGGCCGAGATCGACCACAGTCTCACCAGGCTGGGCACCGATCACGTCGACCTCTATCAGATCCATCGCTGGGACCCGCTGACGCCGATCGAAGAGACCATGGAGGCGCTGCATGACGTGGTCAGGGCCGGAAAGGCCCGGTACATCGGCGCTTCGTCGATGTACGCGTGGCAGTTCGCGAAGGCTCAGTACACCGCCGATCTCCATGGTTTCACCCGCTTCGTGTCGATGCAGGACCAGTACAACCTGCTCAACCGCGAGGAGGAACGCGAGATGCTGCCGTTCTGTCTCGATCAGGGCGTTGGCGTGTTGCCGTGGAGCCCGCTGGCCCGCGGCAAGCTCACCCGCGATTGGCATGAGACCACCGACCGCTCCGAAACCGACACCTTCGGCCAGACCCTGTACAAACAGCAGGAGGAGGGCGACCGCGAGATCGCGGGCGCCGTGGCCCAGGTGGCCGCAGAGCGCGGGGTGCCCCGCGCCCAGGTGGCGCTGGCCTGGGTGCGCCAGCAGCCGGCCGTGTCCTCGCCCATCGTGGGCGTCACCCAGGCACACCACCTCCTGGATGCCGTCGCGTCCGTGGACCTCACCCTCAGCGCCGACGAGCTGGCCCGGTTGGCCGCCCCCTACCGGCCGCACACGCCCGAGGGCTTCTAGGCCCGCGGATGTCGGTGGCTCCGTCTAGCCTGACGGCACCTACTCACTCACCCTCGTGCCGAGTAAACGGAGCAGATCATGAGGGTACTCGTGGCGACATCGGCAACCCAGGGCGCGCGGGCAACGGATTTTGCGTATTGCATCGAGGGCGAGCTTGTTTGGCTGCATGGGGTGTGTTCGGCGAGCGAGCGCAACCCGTCCGGAGCGTGCGGGTGCGGACGCTCGTTCTCCGGCCTGAGCTCTACCAGGCACACGACCACAGCCTTGGTGCGGGACATCCCCGGGCTCACTCGGCAGGAGTACCTGGCCGCGTCGATGGCGGGACTCGAGCTCATGGGATGGTGCCCGGACTGCAGCGGCTTTCCGGTGGCTGACTTCGTCGATTGGCTGTTAGCCGTGGCCGGGGACCTGCCCGAGGGGACAGTCGTGGAGCGGCATGCCTTCGATCTCAATGTGAGGTGGTCACTAGGCTCGGGGGCGTGACGCGTCTTCTGAAGGTCCTGTCCGCTGTTGTCGTTGCTGCTGTGCTGGCGCTCGGCGCCCCGCTGGCGGCGAACGCCACTGCGCTGAGCCCGGTAACGGCGGCATCGGCAGCTCCGGCTGCGCATTCGAACGTGGTCGGGAGCGTGCGCGCGGCTGTGCCCGCCGACACCTCGGATTTCACCTTCGCGCTGTACGCGGGGGAGTACTACCTGGGCCGCGACGATGCCGGGCTCTCCACCCTGCGCACTGTCGAGACCTTCGTGGCCGAGTTCCCCGACTTCGACCAGAACCGCGGCATCATCCGCGCCATCCCCAACGACTATGACGGTGTGCCGCTGAACACGACGGTAGAGTCCGTCACCGATGCTCAGGGCGAGCCGGTGTACTTCGAGACCGAGATCAACGGTGGTTTCACCGAGCTTGCGCTCGGAACCGACGAGTTCGTGCGCGGCACCCAGACCTACGTCATCAGCTACACCCAGCAGAACGTGGTGCGCGCGTTCGCTGACACCAACGACGACGAGTTCTACTGGGACACCAATGGCACCGGTTTCGACCAGCAGTTCGGTACCGTCGCCGCCCGGGTGCACGTCGATCCGGTGATCGCCCCCTTCCTGACCGGCAACAACGCCTGCTACACCGGGGCTCAGGGGGAGAGCGGCGATTGCCAGATCGTGCAGGAAGCTGACCCGGATGCCGCCGCCCCGGCCGGCCAGATGTTCACCGCCGAGGCCGCCGATCTGGGCCCGGGCGAGAATCTCACCATTGCCATCGGTTTCACGCTCGGCACCTTCGTGCAGGTGCCCGCCGAGGCGCGGTCCGACGCCGACAACTCGTCCGGCTTCGGCGGGTTCCCGTTCGGGCTGCTGGGCATGGCCATGCTCGGCGGGGTGTTCGTTCTCGCCCGGAGCTTCGCGCGCCCTCGCGATCCGAAGGGCGACACCATCATCGCCCAGTACAGCGTTCCGGACGGCTACAACCTCCTCGAGGCCGCCGACCTCATCGGTCGGCCGAAGTCGGCCATGGCCGCGCAAATCGTGAGCTTTGCGGTGCGCGGTAGCGTGCGCATCCTGGACTACCCGGTCAGCGCCGACGGCGGCGACTACACGCTGCAGCTTCTCCGCACCGACGGCGTCGACGATCAGGAGCTCGCCGTGCTCGCCACCTTCTTCCCCGGCCTGCCGGCTGGTGCGGTGTGCGAACTCGGGGTCACCAACGACCCGCTCGCCCGCGGGCTCAAGGCCGCCACAGCAGATGCGACGGTTCGCAACACCGCCCGCGGCTGGCGCGCTCGACCGGCCCTGACCCCGGCAAGGATCCGTCTGCTCGTCGGTCTCGGCGCGCTGGTCGCCCTGGTCGTGGCAGTTCTCGTGATCGGCGACCCGCCCGCGATCTGGTGGTCTCCGTTGTTGCTCCTCGCCGCGTCCGCCGTGATCGTGGGCATCGTCGCGGGGAGTCGGCCGCTGCTGCTCACCGCGGCCGGCCTGGAACGGCGCGACTACCTCGCCGGCATGAAGTTGTATCTCGCCCTGGCCGAGGCGGACAGGTTCCGCATGCTGCAGAGCCCGGATGGCGCCCTGCGAGTGACCGTGCCCCGTACCGTGCCCGGGATGGAACCCGCCGCATCCACCCTCGACACCGTGGAACTGGTGAAACTCTACGAAAAGCTCCTGCCGTTCGCGGTGCTCTGGGGTGTGGAGAAGGAGTGGGCCGCTGAGCTCGAGGTGTACTACGAGCAGGCCACGACCGCGCCGGACTGGTTCCTCTCGCAGAACGCGTTCAGTGGCATCCACCTGGCCACGGCCCTCGGCGGCATGGTCAACTCGATGAACGCCACCCAGACGCCCACGTCCTCGTGGTCGAGCAGCGGTGGCGGCAGCTTCTCCGGCGGATCCGGTGGCGGCGGCTTCTCCGGCGGTGGTGGCGGTGGCGGTGGCGGCGGTGGCCGCTAGAGCGGCTTGACCATCTCGATCTCCATGGCGCTGGAGTCCAGGACGTACTTCACCCGGTGCCCGGTCTCGGTGAATCCCCGGCGCAGGTAGGCGGCGCGGGCGCGGGCATTGTCCTCGTGCACGTGCAGGGTCAGCCGGTCGCCCTCGCCACGGGCCCACTCCTGGATCGCGACGAGCAGGGCATCGAAGACCCCGGAGTCGCGGCCGCGGTGGTCCGGCGACACGTACACGCCCACGAGCAACGCGCCGGTGATCGCGTCGGGCACGTACCCGCCCATGGTGCCCACCCAGCGACCGGCGGGGTCGATCGCGACCATAACCGTGCCGCGTTCGGCGGTGCCGCGGGCGGCGCGCATCCGCCACTCACTGTCGGTGTGGCCGAGGGCGTCCTGCAGGGTCTCGCCGAACGCGATCGGGGTGTCCTGCAGCATCTCCAGGCGCAGCGAGCGCACCTCACGCCAGTCGTCCACCCGTGTGGCGCGGATGCTGAACCCCTCGGTAATCATTCGCCGAGCTTACCCAGTCACGCGCGCAGGTCGCCGCCCGGGGGCCTTGCGCACACCGCGGTCCTGTGGTTCACGGCCTGGATGACGTGGCGGGCCCACCTTTTTACGACACCCTGCTCGCCGATTACGCCGAGCGGCCCCGCTGCGCGGGTGGACGCGGCGCCGGGAACCGCCGGAGTTAGGCCACCCCGCGGGTGCTGATGGGGCGGGTGCTCGGGTAGCGGAACGAGAGCAGGTCGGGCAGGTCGAGCACCGAGGTGACCCGACGGGTCTCCGGCACCCCGTCGCGCGGGGCGGGCGCCACGAGCACGGCCTCCATGCCGTGCGCCCGCGGGCCGTCGAAGTCGGCATCCCAGGTGTCGCCGACGAAGATCACCCGGGCCGGATCGGCCTCCGCCGTGTCGAGGGCCGCCTGGTAGATCGCCGAATGGGGCTTCCGAAAACCCACCTCGAGCGACGTCACAATGTTGGCGATGAGGTCGGTGGCCCCCATGGCCGCCAGCTGGCGGGGTACGACGGATGCGCTGTGCGTGTTCGAGACGATGGTCAGCGTGAAGCTCTGGCCCAGTTCCCGGAGCGTCTGGGCCATGCCGGGGATCAGCACCACCCCCCGCTCCCAGTCCGCCATGTTGCTCGCCGCTCCGGCGGCGATCTCGGTTGCGTCGGGTTCCCGGCCGAGCAGCCGCACGAACGCGCGCCGCGACAGCTCTTCCATGGTGAACTCGCGGTGGTCGACGTCGGACTCGGTGTTGAGCTGGTGGAAGGCAGCCAGCCAGGCATCGGCGGTCTCCTGCTCGGTGCCGCGTGCGCCGAAGGCCCGCATGCTCGCGTGCGTGTCGGCGTAGCCCTGGCCCGCGCGGGAGTCCGCGTAGTTGACCAGGGTGCCGAAGAAGTCGAGGAACAGATGCCGCATGTCCTCAGCTTGGCAGGATGCGGGGCATCGTCCGGCTAACGACCCGGCGCCGTTCTGCGGGTCACGCGCCGGTATGCGGGTGGCGCGCCACCCGCACACCGGCGCCTACCCCGCACAGCTGCGTCCCCGCGGCACAGAACCGCGGATGAGATCGGGAATACGTCACAGCCGGGGAACGCTGCACGAACCATGAAGAAGATCGGGTTCTTGTCCTTCGGCCACTACCAGGCGGTGCCGGGATCGCTCGTGCGGACCGCACGCGATGCCCTCCTGCAGACCGTGGAGCTCGCGGTGGCGGCCGAGGAGCTCGGTGTGGACGGCGCGTCGGTGCGGGTGCACCACTTCGCACGGCAGCTCGCCTCGCCGTTCCCGCTGCTGGCCGCGATGGCCGCCCGCACCAGCCGGATCGAGCTGGGCACCGGCGTGATCGACATGCGCTACGAGAACCCGCTCTACATGGCCGAAGAGGCCGCGATCACCGACCTGATCAGCAACGGACGGCTGCAGCTCGGCCTCAGCCGCGGCTCACCCGAGACCGCCCTGCGCGGCGCCGAGGCGTTCGGGCATGTGCCCGGCCCCGGCCACAGCGACGCGGATGACGCCCGCGAGCGCACCGCACAATTCCGCCGCGCCATCCGCGGGGCCGGCATCGCTGCCGCGAACCCACAGTTCACCGGGCACAGCAACCTGCTTGCCATCGAACCGCAGTCGCCCGGACTGTCCGAGCGCATCTGGTGGGGCTCGGGCAGCCGCGCCACCGCGAAGTGGACCGGCGAACAGGGTATGAACCTGATGAGCTCCACCCTGCTCACCGAGGACACCGGCGCCGACTTCGGCGACCTGCAGGCCGAACAGATCGGAATCTTCCGCCAGGCCTGGGCGGACGCCGGGCACCCCGGTACCCCACGGGTGTCGGTGAGTCGCAGCATCATGCCGCTGGTCACCGAGCAGGACCGCCGCTTCTTCGGTTTGCGCGCGCAGGCCGACAACCGCGACCAGGTCGGCCACCTCGATGGTGGCCTCGCCCGGTTCGGCAAGAGCTACATCGGCGAACCCGACCTGCTCGTCGAGCAGCTGGCGCAGGATGCGGCGGTGGCGGCGGCCGACACCGTGTTGCTGACCGTGCCCAACCAGTTGGGTGTGGACTACAACGCGCAGCTGCTCGATTCTGTGCTGCGCTTCGTGGCCCCCGGCCTGGGCTGGCGGTGACCGGAGCGCGGCTCCGGTCCACGCACCGCCTCGTGTGTCGACATTCGTGAGAGCGCGATCATTCGCGGTGAAATCACCCGCGAACGGGGGCTCAGGACAGCGCAACACAGCCCCGGCGGCCGGTGCGGCGCTGCTAGGTTCGGAGATACGAGCAGTTTGGGGACTGAGCCGTGCAGGCACCTGGCGTACCAACACAGCACTTCCCGCTGAGACGAGCGGGCAGGACGCTCGGCCTGTCTCCAGGTAATTTCCGGGCCTGTGAGTCGTCATGACGACCTTCGATGACCTGGTGGCCCCGCTTCCGGCCGGCGCCACGGTGCCGTCCGAACAGCCGGCATCCGACGCCCTTCTGGCCTCCGTGGATTCGGTGGCCGATGGCATCGCCGACCTGAGTCTGGCCGACGGTGGGCGCGACACGACCCTGCCCGGCGGCTTTGTGGAGCTCGTCGACCTGCCGAACCCGGCCTCCGACGATGAGCTGCACGAGACGCTGCGGACGGCCGGTCTGCCGGCCTCGCTCGCCCGTCGGTCCACGATCGAGAGGCTGCTCGCCGAGAGCGCCCAGGCCAATCAGGACGGCCAACACCATGCCGGCGCCGCACAGGCCGAACAGGTGCTCGCCGACCCGTTCATCACCCCCGGCCAGGAGGCCCGCGCCCGACAGCTGCTCTCTGGCCACCGGCTGCGGTTGGGCGAGTTCGAGGCATCCGTGCGGCACGGTCTGCTCGCCCTGGAGTACCTCACCGCCAGCGGTGACCTGCTCGGCCAGTCGATGGTGCACTGCACCCTCGCGCTCGCGTTCCACGAGACAGCGCTGGAGGAACCAGCGCTCGGCCACGTGCTCGGCGCCCTCGAAGCCGCGCGGCTCTGCGGTAGCCGCACGGCGGAGTTCTGGGCGCTGTCGCGTTCGTCGATGGTGCACCAGGCCCTCGGCGACGCCGATCGCAGCATCGAGCTGGGCCGGCAGGCGCTCGCCCTGGCCGACACCCTCGGTGACTCTCAGGCCGAGTTCGCGGCGCGCAACAATCTGGGCGACAGCTACCTGGAGATCGCCCGGGCGCGGCGGGCCAGGGGCGAAGACGCCCACGTGGCCTTGACCGACGGGATCGCCATCATCCGTGCCGCCGTGGCGCGGGCGGTCGAGCAGGGGCACGCGTTCGACGAGACCATCGCGCGCACCAACCTTGTCGGGTTCCTCATGGAGCGCGGCGAATACGCCGAAGCGCGCCGGCAGGCCGGCCGGTCCAAGACCATCGCCGTCACCAACGGCTACCGCAACCTGGCCGTGAACAACGACTCCCAGCTGGCCGAGGTGGCCCAGGCCGAGGGCCGCGTCGACCTGGCCTGCGCCATGATGGACGCCCAGCTCGCCGACCCGTCGGTGGCCGAGGACGCGGCCCTGAACGTGAAGCTGCACAGGTCGCTCTACGAGATGCACCGGGGCGCCGGCCGGTTCGAGCAGGCCCTGCACCATCACGAACGGCTGCACGTGCTGATTCTCGGACTCACCAGGCAGACCGCCGGGTTGCAGTCGCGGATGCTGATCAACTCGCTGGAAATCGAACAGGCCCGCCACGAGGCGCAGCGTTCGCAGCTGGAAGCGGAGATGCAGCGCATCCGTGCCGAGGAGCTTGACCAGCAGGCACACACCGACCCGCTCACCCGGCTGCCCAACCGCCGGGCCCTCGACCGGCAGCTGCCCGAGATGATGCGCCTCGCCCGGGAACGTGCGGAACCACTGTGCGCGGTGATGGTCGACATGGATCACTTCAAGCGGGTCAACGACGATCACGGCCACGCGGCCGGAGACCGGGTGCTCACCACCATGGCCGAGATCCTCGGCGAGTCCACCCGCGACAGTGATCTCGCGGTGCGGGTCGGCGGCGAAGAGTTCCTGCTGGTGCTCGGCGACACCACCCTCGACCAGGCCGCGCAGATTTGTGAGCGCCTGCTCGGCGAGGTGCGCAACCATCCGTGGGGCGCGGTCACCGAGGGGCTTCGCTGCACCGCCAGCGTGGGGGTGGCTCTGCTCAAACAGGGGGAGAGCGTCTCCCGCTGGCTCGGCCGTGCCGATGCCGCCCTGTACGAGGCCAAGGCCGCCGGCCGCAACCGGGTCGAGCTCGCCGCCGCCCGGACCTGACGATAAGCCCCACCCGAACCGGGCGTCGGGTCAGGGCACCAGCACGATCTTGCCCACGTGCGCGGATGCCTCCAGCCTGCGATGCGCCTCCGCCGCGGCGGCGAACGAGAACCTGCTGTCGATCACCGGTTTGAGTGCGCCGGAGTCCAGCCACGGCCACACCCGGCTGAGCAGGTCGGCCATGATGGCCGCCTTCTCCACGGCGGGCCGGGCGCGCAGCGTGGTGCCCCAGTAGCGTCCGCGCTTCTGCATGAGGTGGAACGGGTTGAAGACGGCGTCCTCACCGCTCTGGTTGGCGATCACCATGATGGTTCCACCCAGGGCGAGCGCCGCCACATTGCGGGCCGCGTACGAGCCGCCCATGATGTCCAGGATCACGTCGGCGCCGTGCCCTCCGGTCGCGGCGAGCACCTCGGCCACGAAGTCCTGCTCGCGGTAGTTGATCAGCACGTCTGCGCCGAGTTGCCCGCACACCGCCAACTTCTCGGCGGAGCCGGCCGTGACCAGGACGCGGGCCCCGGCCAGCCGGGCCAGCTGGATCGCGGTGGTGCCGATGCCGCTGGCGCCGCCGTGCACGAGCAGGGTCTGGCCGGTCGTGAGTCCCGCGCTCATGAAGACGTTGGACCACACCGTGGCCAGCGCCTCCGGCAGCGCGGCGGCGTCGATCAGGTCCACGGCGTCGGGAACCGGCAGGGCCAGGTCCTGATGAACCACGGCCTCGGTGGCGTAGCCGCCGCCGGCCAGCAGGGCGCAGACCCTGTCGCCCACGGCGAAGCGGGTGACGGCGACTCCGATCTCGGTGACGGTGCCGGAGACCTCCAGGCCCGGCCACTGGGGCGCGTCGGCCGGCGACGGGTACAGGCCCATCCGCTGCTGCACATCGGCCCGGTTCACGCCGGCCGCGGCTACCGCGATACGGATGTCGCCGGCGCCGACGACCAGGTCGGGGACGGTATCGAGGGTGAGGGCGTCCGGGCCGCCTGGGGTGTGGACCACGAGTGCACGCATCCAGCCATCTTAGAAGCGCCCCCTGCGGGGAGACCTAGCCGACGAACCAGTCGAGGCTCTGTCCGTGCGCACCGCACCGGGCGAGTGGCCGGCCGTCGAGGGAAACTGTGAAGTCGCCCGGCACCGGCGTCTCGGGCAGCAACGCGTCCACCCGGGGCAGCACTCCGACGCCGTCCAGCGAGATCCAGCGGCCGAAGCCGGTCACGGCATCCGCGAAGGCCGCCCGCTGCTCGGGGGCCAGGTAGACCAGGACCGCGGGACTGACGATGACCAGCGGCACCCCCGCCGGCGCGCGGGCGACCAGCGCCTCGAGGTCGTGGGCGGCGTCCCCGCGCACCAGCAGCGGTGGGTCCCGGCGCACGATCGAGATCGCCGCATCCAGTCGCCGGCGGCGCGCGGCCTGCTCGGGCCAGACGAGTGTGTCGAGCCAGCGAACGTCCTCAGGGTCGTGCACGTGCAGCGGGTTCAGATCGAGGCCGGCGCGCCAGAGTACCTCGGGCGGATGCTCCGGCAACGGCACCGGCCCGGTGGTCTCGGCTGAGAGCAGCACCGGGCTGGGTCCGTCGGCGGGATCCACCCGCCGACCCGAGTAGTCGTAGCTGTACCGGTCCGGATAGAGACAGAGTCCCGCGCTGGCGCCGACCTCGATCAAGGCCACCCGCGGGCCGATCGAGGCGAGGATCGGCATGACCGCGGTGAGGCGGCGGGGCTCGTTGGTCTGGGTGGCGCGCACCAGCGCCTCGGCGGCGACCGCCGGCCAGTGCTCGAGAAGCCAGCGGCGGAAGACCGAATAGCCCGCCAGCGGTGCGCCGAGCAGACGTGCGCAGGCGAAGACCAGGTTGGGCTGGCGCTTGGGCCGGGGCAGAGTGATGATCAGCGCCAGAACCTCGGCATCGTCCTCGACCCCGCCGGCCCAGTCGGCGTAGAGCCCGGACTGGCCCGGAGTCTCGAACAGTCGGAAGCGCCGGTACCAGTCGGCGGTCTTCTCCAGGTCGAGGGCGCGCTGCTCGACGGGCGTCCGGGAGAGGTCAGGCACCGGTGCGGATGCGCTCCAGGAGCAGGGCGAACAGCAAGCTGGAGCGCTGCTCATCGTTGATGATGTCGATGAGCTCGAGCACGGCCGCCCGGTCGGGTTCGGGGGAGTTGGCGACGTCGACGTCGTTGATGCTCTCGATTGCCGCGATGAGACGGTCGGCGCTGGTGGGAGCCCCGGTTGGAGCTGAGGAGTGATCGGCGGCGGCCTGCGAAGCGGGGTCTGTGGTGGGCATCTTTTTACGCTACCCCACAGGACAACCTGCGCTCGCCGCAATGCGCGGTGCGAATATCCGTCTGGCCGGGCATTCTGGTCGCCACCTGGGCACCTTCACGTGGCGGTGTGGCGCCCGTTCACATGGCTTTGGCAGGAAAAACTGAGGTTCCGTTCAGGGAGTTTAGGCAGGCTAGGCCGCTTGCCCGCGCCGATTCTGCGCGCGTGGGCCCACCCATCAGTGAGCGTGCCCGATGGAGCGCACCCCGACACGACCTGGAAGTCTATGCGCCCCGAAAACACCCAGAACGCCACGCCCGAAATTCCCAGCACCAGCACCACCAGCAGCACCAGCACCCGCGCTGGGCGCAAGAACCGCCGCTCGCGCAGCAAACGCCTCACCCTCCTCGCCGGAGGCCTCGTGCTCGCCGGGGTCGTGACCGGCACCGGTTTCACCGTGCAGTCCGCCGTCGCCGACCAGCAGCAGCAGGCCGATCAGGAGCGCGACGACCGTGCCGCTGCCAAGGCCGCGGCCATCAGCAAGACGCACCTCGCCGCATCCGTGGCCCTCGTCGACGCCGACACCGCACTCGAAGCCGCCGCGAACAAGGTGGACGCGTCGGCCCTGTCGGCCACGTCCAGCACGCTGGCCGGCTACTACTCGATGCCGCTGTCCGAGGTCAGCGAGCTCACCACCCAGGCCAAGGAGCAGACCGCGACAGTGCAGGCCGCCGCCGTGGAAGCCGACCGGGTGGCCGTGGAGGCCGCAGCCGCTCAGGCCGCCGCCGACGCTCAGGCCGCCGCCGAAGCACAGGCCGCCGCCGACGCCGTTGCCGCCGGCAACACCCCCGCCGGTGCGAAGGCCACCGCCGCGAGCCTGGCCTCGTCGCGCTACGGCTGGGGCGAATCCCAGTTCTCCTGCCTGGCTCAGCTGTGGCAGAAGGAATCCGAGTGGAAGTACACGGCCTACAACGACAACGGCGGGGCCACCGGCATCCCGCAGGCGCTGCCCGGCAGCAAGATGGCCTCGGCCGGCTCGGACTGGGCCACGAACGCCAGCACCCAGATCGCCTGGGGACTCGAGTACATCAACGGCTCCTACGGCACCCCGTGCGCAGCCTGGTCGCACTCGCAGGCGATGAACTGGTACTGATCAGCCCGCGCCCCTGCGCCGGTCAAGCCCAGTAGTTGTTCTGGTACAGGAAAATGATCACACCCAGTTCCAGGGCCAGCAACAGGTAGCCCACCCACAGCGCCGCATAGGCGAAGGTGCGCCCGCTGGCCTGGCCGCGCGCGATGCGGGACAGCGTGACATGGCCAAGCACCACCCCGATCACCGGCAGGATCAGCGCCAGGATGAAACTGAGCACGGCCAGGGCGCCCGTCGCATCCGGGTCCGGGTCGACGGCGGCCGCGGCGGCGTTCTGGCGGATGCCGAACCGCAGCAGGAAGACCAGCGCGATCGCGACTCCCACGATGAGCACGATGGTGAGCGGATAGGTGCCCATGCGTCGCCTCTTCCCTAGCGGGCCGTCAGTTGGCCGAGCACGGTGCCGTCGGCGGCTTGCAGGGTCATCACGCCGGCCTGCACCCGGCCCTGGGCGGCTTGGTTCAGCCACTGATCCACGCCCTCGCAGGCCATCAGCGTGGTAACGCCGCCGGTGAAGAGGATCGCCTCGTCATCGGCCTGCTCCCACGATCCGGTGAGCACGTTACAACCGTCGTTGCCGGAGTAGGTGCCGTCGGCCTCGATCGACAGGAACGGCGCCGTCGGAGTATTCGACTCCACCCAATAGCCGATCGGGAGACCCTGCGGGCCGACGGTGCTGTCGGTGGACCGCACCAGGGTTGTCGCCGTCGAGTCGAACGAACTGTGGATGACCAGGGTGTCACCGTCGACCTCCACCCGGGTGCCGCGGGTGACCGCCAGCGGCAGCTGCGCGCCGGGGCAGGCCATCATGGTCTGCGGGCCGGAGGTCGTCGTGAGGGTGCCGTCGGAGTCGACCTCCCAGGTGCCCTGCACCCGGTTGCAGCCGTCGGAGGCGCTCCAGGTGTTGTCCTGCACGAAGGAGATGTACGGCTGCTCGGGGCTGTCGAAGGTCTCCTCGAGAACCCAGGTGCCCACGAGGGCGCCGGCCTGAACGGTGCTCGAGCTGGAGGCCGAGTTCGGCGTCTGGATGCTGCAGCCGGCGAGGACGAGCAGTAGCACAGCAGCGGAGGCCACCAGGAATCGGGTGGGGGGATGGGTTGCCATGCGTGTCACCTCTCGACCTGGCGAATGCTGTGCAGCGTGCGGCGCAGCAGACGATGATGCGGTGCTCGCCGCACACCGCAATGTAGTGCGTCACGGTGGCTCCGGCAAGCTGCGCCAACCGCCGCCGGCGATGCCGGTGTACGTTCACGACGAGGTCAAGGGAGAACGATGGTGGATTTTCAGCTCGGTGCCTGGCTACTGGTGGCGCTGCACGCCCTTCTCGTGCTCATCGCCACGGTGTACGTCTCCGCCAACCGGCGGCCATCCGCGGCCATCGCCTGGGTGCTGGCGATCATCTTCATCCCCTACCTCGGCGTGCTGATCTTTCTGTTGGTGGGTGTGGGGCGGCTGCCGCGGCGGAGGCGGGAGAAGCAACGCGAGGTGAACGAGCTGATCCTGGCCCGCACCGAGGGCCTGCACCTGGTGAGCCACCGCGACGAGTGGCCGCCCTGGCTCGGCTCGGCCGTGCAGCTGAACCGCAACCTCGGGGCGCTGCCCATGGTGGGCGGCAACCGGGTGGAGCTGCTGCCGGACTATGAGGGCTCGATCGAGCGGATGGTGGAGGCCGTCGACGAGGCCACCGAGTTCGTGCACGTGCAGTTCTACATCCTGGTGCTCGATACCGTCACGCAGCCGTTCTTCGACGCCCTGGCCCGGGCCATCCAGCGCGGCGTGCAGGTCAGGGTGCTCTCGGACTACCTCGCCTGCCTGATGCTGCCGCGCCGCAAGGAGACCATCGCGGCGTTTGCGTCGATGGGCGCCGAGTGGCATGCGCTGCTGCCGCTGCGGTTCTGGAAGGGCCAGTGGCGCCGGCCCGACATGCGCAACCACCGCAAACTCCTCGTCGTCGACGGGCGGCTGGGCTTCAGCGGCTCGCAGAACATGATCGACGCCACCTACCTCAAGCCCGGCAACCTCAAGCGCGGACTGCGCTGGCACGAGCTGATGATGCGCATCGAGGGGCCAGCGGTGCGCGAGCTGAACGCCGTGTTCCTCGCCGACTGGTTCAGCGAGACCGACGAGATGCTGCCCTTCGACACGTCGCCCATCGTGCTCGACCCCGCCCCGGATCTGCTCGACGCCCAAGTGCTGCCGAGCGGTCCGAGCTTCGAGAATGACAACAACCTCAAGCTCTACGCGATGCTCATCCAGAAGGCCGAGCGCCGGGTGAGCATCACCAGCCCCTATTTTGTGCCCGAGGAATCGACGATGCTGGCCATCGTCACGGCGGCATCGCGCGGGGTGGAGGTGGAGCTGTTCGCCTCGCACATCGGCGATCAGGCGCTGGTCTACCACGCGCAGCGGTCCTACTACGAGGAACTGCTACGGGCGGGAGTGTCGATCTACCTCTACGCGGAGCCCACGGTGCTGCACGCGAAGCACTTCACCATCGACGACGACGTGTCGGTGGTGGGGTCCAGCAATATGGACATCCGCTCGTTCAGCCTGAACATGGAGGTCTCGGTTCTGGTGCACGGCACCGAATTCGTGAAGCGGATGCGGGTGGTGCAGGACGGCTACCGGGCCAACAGCAGCAAGGTCGAGCTGGCCGACTGGCTCCACCGGCCGGCCGGCGCCAAGGTGCTCGACAACCTGGCCCGGCTGACCTCGTCACTGCAATAGCTGGAGTAGGGGAGGAGCGCGGGTGAACGAGTGGACACAGCTCTTGCCGCTGGCGTTGACCATCGCGCTCAGCCCGCTGCCGCTGGCGGGGCTGCTGCTGATCCTGCTCGCCCCCGACGGGTTCAAGGCGGCTGCGGGGTTCAGCATCGGCTGGTTTCTCGGGGTGCTGTTCTCGGCCACCCTGCTGGCGCTGCTGTCATCGCTGCTGCCGCACGACAGGTCGGCCGGCACCCGCACCCTGCAGGTGGCGGTGCCGCTGCTGCTCGGTATCGCCCTGATCGTGCTGGGCCTGGTGCAGTGGCACGACCGGCCGCGGCGCGACGCGGAGGTGCCGCTGCCGCGCTGGCTGAGCGCGCTGGACCGGCTGACCCCGGCACGGGCGACCATCATCGGGGTCGGCTACGCTGCGTTCCGGCCGAAGAACCTGGTCATGGCGGCTGCCGCCGGGGTGGTGATCCTGGGCGCCCACAGCGACCCCACCGGCATCGTGGTCTCGGTGGCCCTGTTCACCGCGCTGGCGTCCATCACCATGCTCAGCCCGGTGCTGGCGTACGCGTTCGGTGGCCCCGCGGTGCGGGAGAAGCTGGTGCGCCTGCGCGGCTGGTTGGTGCGCAACATGCCGGTGATCACGGTGATCACGGTGTTGCTGCTGGGCGTGTTCCTGGTGCTGGCCGGACTCAGCGAGTATGCCGGCCAGCTGCTGCGCTGAGCAGAACTCCTGCTGGATTCCAGGCGCCGACCCGGCATCAGTGGACTGACGCGGCGGAGGTCGACGGGCGGGGAGAATTGCAGGAGTTATGCATCCTCCGCACCCTCGACACCAGGGAGACTTCTGATGGCCGCACAGGACCGAAACAGCCGACTTGCCACCCGCCGCACGGCCGCCGGGGAGTTCATCGAACGTCTGGAGCGCCCGGCGCTGGCGATCGAACTTGGTCTGGAACCACATCCGGAGGGCGGCTGGTACCGGCGTACCTGGACGTCGCCGGTGCCGGTGACGCTCACGGATGCCGACGGCTCCGAACGGGTGCGGCCGGCGGCCACGCTCATCCACTTCCTGCTGCCGGCAGGGGAGTTCTCCGCTTGGCACCGGCTGTCCTCCAGCGAAATCTGGATCTGGAACGGCCAGGGCGCCGTGCAGCTGGAACTCGGCGGCGACGGCGATGAGCCGGATGCCGAGTCGAGCCCGGTCCTGGGCGGCCGGCTGCTGCGCGGCGAACACAGCCAGGTGATCATCCCGGCGGATGTCTGGCAGCGCACAGTGCCGAGCGAGGAGGACGCCCTGGTGAGTTGCCTGGTGTCACCCGGCTTCGACTTCGCCGACTTCTCGATGGAGTAGCTCCCGATGTGGTGTCGGCGCCGGCGTTCCCCAGCTGCGGATGCCGGCCCGCCGGTCGGTGCGCCGACGCACGATCCGCAGCACGATGGCGTCGATGACAACGCCCAGAAGCAGGGCGGCGGCCACGGCCAGCAGTGCTCCCAACAGCGGGTTGTGCCGCAGCCAGGCTCCGGCGATCATTCCGACCAGCACCGAGTATGTGGCCCAGCAGAGCCCGCCGAGAGCCGCGAACGAGACGAACCGGCGCGGCGGAAAGCCCGTGGCGCCCGCGGTCATGTTCACGGCCACCCGACCGACCGGGATATACCGGGCCGTGAGCAGCAGCGATGCCGGTCGGCTCAGCAGGGCCGCGCGCGCCCTGTAGGCGATCCGCGCCGCGCCGGGACGCCGCTGCCAGCCGAAGCGGGTCAGGCCGATCCGGCGGCCGATCAGGTAGGCGATGCTGTCACCGAGCACCGCGCCCACCATGGCCACGCCGATGAGCCCGACGGGGTGCGGTGTGCCGGTGGAGACGGCCAGGGCGCCGAGCGCCACGACCACCGTCTCGCTGGGAAGCGGGGGGAAGAAGCCGTCGATGACCACAAAGACGAACACGACAGGGTAGACCCAAGCCGACCCGGCGAGGGTGAGGACCAGGTCGTTGAGGGCATCAAAAACAGGCATGTCCTCACGGTAGGGAGAGCCCGATCCCGCTCGCGTCGGTCAGAGGGACGATTCCCTGCACCGGTGGGATGATCCGGGCCGGCACAGCCGTTCTGCGCCCTCGTCAGGGCGTCAGTGACCCGATTGGTTCCGGATCGACACCGGATCACCCCCGGATGGCCCTTGATGTGTCACCGAGACCGCCGAAATGACCGTAACTTAGATAGGTAGGAACATGTCCGTCGAACCCGACGTGGTCGAGCCTGCGCACACGAAAGGTTGAGTTGTGAACGAGGAATGCATCCACGGACTGGACGGGGAGCTGTGCGCCCTGTGTTTCCCACCCGCCGCCCCCGTCGCACCGACCGTGCCCGCTGCCCGCGCCCCGCGTGCCAGCCGAGCCCGCACCCCCGAAGCGCCGACGGCGTTGCGTACCATCGTCGCCCCGATCACCACGGGCACCGCTCGCACCAAGCGCCACGACGACAAGGTCGGTGAGCAGCGGATCTACCACCTCACCCACATCCGCAACCTGCCCGGTATTCTCGCCACCGGCCGGCTTCTGGCCGACACCAGTGCCGACTGGACCGACCGTCCCGTCGTCGACATCTCGTCGCCGGAAAACCGCAGTGCCCGACGCGACGTCCGCGTCTCCGGCGCCGACAGCCTCGCCGTTGCCGACCACGTGCCCTTCTTCCTGTCGCCGAACGCCCTGGTCTGGGAGAACATCCGCGCGCAGTCGCTCGACCCGCGCCTGTCCGACGACGCCCACGACGCCGCCGCGTACGACTTCGTGATCCTGGTCTCGACGGTCAAGAAGGTGCTCGACGCGCAGGTCGACGCCGCGGCCGACCCGACCGCCAGCCACTTCACCGTGACGGATGGCGACGCCGCATTCACCGCCACCCGCTTCGGTGCCACGGCCGAGTCGGCCGACCGGATGCTGCAGATGCTCCGCGCCGACCTCGACTCCGACGCGATCCTCAAGGCCGAGCTGCTCGTGCCCGGCGAGGTCCCGTTCGGCCTGATCACGCTGATCGGCGTGGCCAACGACCGCGTGCGCGATGCGGTCAAGCCGATCCTGGCCACCCTGAGCCACACGCCCAAGGTCGCCGTGTACCCGCCGTGGTTCCACCCCACCGAAGAGCTCTAGCCGCCCGGGTTTCCCTCGTGAGTTGCCGCACATCGCCCTTTCGGGAGCGGTGAAGCGGCACTTTCCGGCAACTCGGCGCGCGGGGAACCGGCGCTAGACGACGCCCAGGGGAAGCGGCTCGCCGGCCGGCAGCTCCACGCGCAGCTCGTCACCGGCAGCCACGCTGCCGTCGGCGACGACGACGCCCATGATTCCGGCTCTGCGCAGGATCCGGCCCGCTTCATCAGTGTGCTTGAGCGTCTTCTTGAGGCCCGACTGGAACTTGTCGATCATCGAGCACGGGTCGCGCATGCCGGTGACCTCGACCACGGCGTCGGAGCCGAGGTGCAGCCGGGTGCCCAACGGCAGCGCCAGCAGATCGATGCCGGCGGTGGTGACGTTCTCGCCGAGCTGGCCGGGGGAGACGTCGAACCCCTCGGCGGCGAGCTCGGCGAACAGCTCTGAGCGCACCAGGTGCACCTGGGTGAGATTGGGCCGCGTCGGGTCGGTGCGGATCAGGTACCGGTGCTGGGTGGTGGCCCCGGCGTGCGAGTCTCCCTCGATGCCGTAGCCGGCCACCAGACGGATGCTGGGCACCACCGGCTTGCTGAACCGGTGCCTGTCATCCCGGCTCACCGCGACAACCGTGCCGGTCTTCTGCTCGCTCGTGCCGCCATCCCGCTGGGCCGTGCCCGCCTGCTCGCTCATGCCGCCATCCTGCCAGATCCGGCCCGGCGACCGCACTAGCGGGTGCCCTCGACGGTGATGCTGCCGTCGGTGGTCCGCGCGGTGATGGAGCGCCGCGAGGTGCTGTCGGTGGGAACGGTGTCGTCGGTCACGGTGCCGTTGGTGGTCTGCGCGGTGACTCGGTAGGTGACTCCGCCGACGGGAACCAACACGGTGATCGCCCCGTTCGTGCTGCCGGCCTCGACCGACTCCGGGGCATCGACGAACTGCAGCGAGACCGATCCGTTGGTGGTGGCGGCGGCCACGGACTTGGAGACGGCATCCGTCACCCGGATGTCGCCGTTGGTGCTCTGCAGATCGACCGGCCCCACGGTGCCGTCGGTCTCGATGTCACCGTTGGTCGTGGTCAGCGTGACCCGGCCGGAGAGCCCGGATGCCGCGATGCGGCCGTTCTCACCCGCCGCGGTGACCGGCAGCGCCGTGGGCAGTTGCACGGTCACGGTCACGGAGCATCTGGAGAAGAATTGGGCGCGGCAGCCGCCGCGCACCTCGGTCACGCCGCCGTCGGTGCGAGCGGAGAGGGTGGGCTCGTTGCCGAAGTAGGACCCCGTCATGCGCACGTGCACCTCGTCGTCGGTGCTCGGTTCGAGGATGATCACGGCGTTGGGCAGTTCCACGCTCAGGCTGGTGCCCGCTTCGAGGTTGGCGCTCTGGTCGACCGGACCGCTGCGGCCCCACAGAGCTGCCACGAACGCCGCGATAAGCAGCAGCGCCCCCACGATCGGGATCAGGATGTACAGCAGGGTGCGCCACCGGGGAGTCGGGCTCTTCCCGGCCGGTGGCGTCGGCGGTGGCGTCGGCGCTGCTGAGGTATCGGTCATGGCAGGCTCCCCGGGTCAACGGCGCCGGGCGCGCCGAACTGCCGCGCGAGGCATCCGTGCTCGGGACGGTAGCAGGGTTGCGGGCGCCTCGATATGGCCGCAGAGTCAGCGCTTGGTGATGTCCCTGCCGCGGTAGCGGAGCACGCGGGCCCGAACCGAGAGGATGCCGCCGAGCACGAGCGCACCGATCGCCACGGGAAGCAGCGTCGTCAGCATGGTGTTGCCGGTGGCGGCGTTGACGATCATGAGGGCTACGGCGAAACCGCTGCACGCGAACGCGGCGACCGTATAGGTGGTGAACGACCAGGATTTCATGGGTAAGTCCATTCTGTGGCGGTCGGAGTTTCGGGCGCCGGCCTGACTACACGGTAGCAGCGTGCCCCAGCACGGTCGCTCGATGCGGTATTCGCCGCCGAGCGAAAGTAGGCTGGATGTCTACCACCGATTCAGAGATAGGTCTGACGTGAAGGTCATCAGCTACAACCTGCGCAAGAACAGTGCCAGCGGGGAACTCATCGCCCTGGCCGAAGAATACGACCCCGACCTGCTGTGTCTGCAGGAGTGCGACACCTTGGCCCTGCCGGCAGAGGTCGGGCTGCTGCACCTGGCGGATTCCACCACCCGCAACCGGCTGGGACTGGCCGTGTATTACCGGCGGGACCGGTTCACCGCCCAGAAGACGCAGACCTTCGCGCTCAAGAAGTCGCTGCACGACCTGGTGCTCACGCCGGCGCACGAACGCCTGATCGGCACGCGCCTGTTCGACATGGCCGCGCAGCGGGAGCTCGTCGTGGCGTCATTCCACGCCGCACCGCTGACGGCGCTGAACTCGCTGCGGCGCAACCAGATCCGCTCGGCACACGAGGAACTGGCGGTGCTCGGCCCCAACCTGCCGACCCTGATGGTGGGCGACTACAACTACCCGATCTTCAAGAAGCACCTCAGCAGAGAGGTCAAGGAGTCCGGCTACGACCTCACCCTGAGCGACAGCCGTACCTACACGCGGTATAAGTTCTTCCGCGGCCACTTCGACCTGGCCACCTCGGTGGGACTCACCATCGACAACGTGGAGACCCTGCCCCGCGGCACCTCCGACCACATGCCGATCCTGGTCACTTCGTCGTACTCCAACGAACCGACCGAGCGTTCACAGGAGGCCACCGTGGCCCCCGTCGACGGCGAGTTCTCGATCTAACCGGCACCCGCCACACCCCGTCCGGTCACCGGCCGGTCCACTGCCGCGCATCCGCGGCGCACTCGACCCTGCCCGCGGGCTAGAGTCAGGCATACAGATTGCGAAGGAGCCCCATGGCCGGTCCTGGTTTCGCCGTGATCGATTTCGAAACCACCGGCCTCTTTCCCGCTCACCACGACAGGGTCATCGAGCTCGCCGTGGTGCACGTCAGCGATCGGGGCCGCATCGAGGGCCGCTGGGAGACGCTGGTCAATCCGGGCCGGGACCTCGGCCGACAGGACATCCACGGCATCCGCGCGGCCGACGTGCTCGACGCCCCCTCCTTCGCCGAGATCGCCCCGCGGCTCATCGAGCTGCTGCGCGGCCGCGTGCTCGTGGCGCACAACGCGAGCTTCGACATCCGGTTTCTGCTGGCCGAGCTGAGCCGCGCCGGCCATGGCGCGCCCGCCGAGATCGTCAGCCTGTGCACCATGCAGTTGGCCCGGGACTTCCTGCCCGGGGCAGGGCGCTCCCTCGCCGATTGCTGCGCGGCCCTCGACATCGATCTGGACGGCGCCCACCGGGCCTCCGTCGACGCTCTCGCCACCGCCCGGCTGCTCGCCGCGTACATCGAGGCGGCGGATGCGCCGGAGTTCTGGTTCGCGCACCTCGCCGCTGCCGCCGCCGCGGCCTGGCCGGCCGGCGCGGTGTCCTCCACGGCGTGGTGCGCCCGCACTGTCTCGTCGCACCCGATGACCGCGGACTCCTTCCTCGAGCGCATCACCACCCGGTTGCCGGATGTGGCCGGCCCGGCCGAATACGTCGACTATCTGGCCCTGCTCGATCGGTGCCTGCTCGACCGGGCGCTGTCGGTGCACGAGGCCCAGTCGCTGGTGCGGCTGGCCGGCGAGCTCGGCCTGAACCGGGCCACCTGCGAGGCGCTGCACCGGCAGTACTTCGCCGCGCTGACCGCGCTCGCCTGGTCGGACGGCATCCTCACCGGCGCCGAGCTCGCCGACCTGGTGAGCGTGGGAATGCTCCTCGCGATTCCCACCGCGACCATCGCCGCGGCGCTCGACGAGACCCGACAGCAGACCCCGGCTCCGGCCGGCGCGGCGCCGGCCGGCGCCGACTTCGTGCTGGTGGCCGGCGATCTGGTCGTGCTGACGGGCGAGATGAGCCGCACTCGCAGCGAACTGGAGCGGGAGCTGCGCGAGCTCGGCCTGGTGCCGTGGCGGGCGGTGACCAAGAAGGTCAAGCTGCTCGTGGCGGCCGACGCCGATTCACTCTCCGGCAAGGCCCGCAAGGCCCGCGACTACGGCATTCCCATCGTCGACGAGGCCACACTCGCCCGGCTGTCCAGCGCCCGCTTCGCCGGGGCCTGATCCGCTCGACTACGGGTCGCGCGGCACGGTTCGGTCCCGGCGGCACAGGTTAGTCCCGGCGGCACAGGTTGTTTCGTGTGCCGCGAGGCACAGGGTGTGCCGTGACGCATAAGGTGTGCCGCGAGGCGCGCGGATGCGCCTCGAGCGCGGCAGCGTGGCGACGGCGGCGAACAGGTCCGTTAGCCGCGCACCCGCAGCAGGTTCGCCCGCTCCGGATGCTTCGCGAACCACTTGCCCACGTACCAGCAGTCTGGGGACACAGCCCGGGTGCTCGTCGCCTCCACGTCGTCCATCGCGAAGGACACAACTTGCCCGGCCAGGCCCTGCCCGCGGCGGCGAGGATCGGTGAATGTGTGGTTGAACGACACGGTGTCGCCCCGCACGAGGTAGTCGGCCAGGGCGGCGAGCTCGCCGTCGATGTAGAGAGCGTAGCGGGAGGCATCCGGTTCGTGCACGAGAACTGTGGTCACCAGATAAGCGTAGACCGGCGGGCGCGCTGCGGGGTGCGGGCCGGTGTCGGTGGCCTCCGGTAACCTGACCAGATCCCAGCAGGTGGAGGCGCACCAGTGTTCTTGCTCGATTCGACGCTCGACAAAACAGTCATCTTCAGTGCGAGCGACCTCGGCGCCGCCGCGGGCTGCGAGTGGGCGCTGATGCGCAAGCTCGACGGCAAACTCGGCCGCATCGACACCGTGCCCGACGAGGGTGACGCCATGCTGCGCCGTGCCGGCGCGCTCGGCGACGCACACGAGCTGCGCTACCTGGAACGGCTGCGGCAAAGCCGCGACGTGGTCGAGTTCGCCCGCCCGTCGATGAGGGAACTGCCGGAGGCGGCCGCCGTCACGGCCGACGCGTTCCGGGCCGGGTCCGACGTGCTCTTTCAGGCCACCTTCTTCGACGGCCGCTTCGTCGGGTTCGCCGACTTCATCATGCGCACAGACGACGGCGCCTACGAGGTCTACGACACCAAGCTGGCGCGCTCCGCGAAGATCACCGCGCTGCTGCAGGTGGCCGCGTACAGCGACCAGCTGGACAGGCTCGGCATCCGCACCGGCGAGCAGGTGCACCTGCTGCTCGGCGACGGACGCACGAGTTCGCACCGGCTGCGCGACATCCTGCCGGTGTACCGCAAGCGCCGTGCGCGGCTCGAACGCCTCATCGACGAACGAATCGCCGACCCGGAGCCCACCCCGTGGGGTGACCCGCGCTACACGGCCTGCGGGCGCTGCGCGGCCTGCTCCGTGGAGGTGGAGGCGCACCGGGACGTGCTGCTCGTAGCCGGCATGCGGCTCACCCAGCGCCGGCACCTGCTGGAGGTCGGCCTGACCACGATCGAGGCCCTGGCGGCGAGCACCGGGCCGGTCGACGGACTGGTCGACGCCACCGTGGCGGCTCTGCGCGCCCAGGCCCGGCTGCAGCTGCAGTCCCGCCAGCTCGCCACCGGGCAGCCAGGCCACGCCGACGCCCCCGCGGTCGAGGTCTACAACCCGGTGGCGCTCGGCGCCCTGCCGGAGCCCGACCCCGGTGACATCTTTTTCGACTTCGAGGGTGACCCGCTCTACAGCGAGACCGCCGCGGGCACCGACAGCCCGGATTGGGGCCTGGACTACCTCTTCGGCCTGATCGAGACCGACGGCACCTTCCGTGCGTTCTGGGCGCACGACTATGCCGAGGAACGCCAGGCGCTGATGGACTTCCTGGCCTACGTGACCGAGCGCCGCGTCCAGCACCCGGCCCTGCACATCTACCACTACGCCGCCTACGAACGTACCCACCTGCTCGCCCTGGCCGCCCGGCACGGGGTCGGCGAAGACGCCGTCGACGATCTGCTCCAGAGCAATGTGCTCGTGGACCTCTACCCCGTGGTCAAGAAGAGCCTGCGGGTGGGCTCCCGCAGCTATTCGATCAAGAAGCTCGAACCGCTCTACATGGGTGACGACCACCGCGAGGGCGTCGACAACGCCGCCGACTCGATCACCGAATACGCCGACTCCCGCGACCTGTTCCGGGCCGGACAGACGGATGCCGCCCAGACCAAGCTCGACGCCATCGCCGACTACAACGAATACGACTGCCTCTCCACGCTGCGCCTGCGCGACTGGCTGCTCGCCCGCGCCGACGAGGCCGGCATCCCTCGCGCCGCCGCCCGCGACCTGGAGCTGGCCATCCCGGTGCGGGAGCCCAGCCCGGTCTACCTGGCGCTGGCGGCCGAGGTGGCGGATGCTCCGCCCGGCGACCGCACGGCCGACCAGACCGCGATCGCCCTGGCCTCCGCCGCCATCGACTACCACCGCCGGGAGGGCAAGAAGTTCTGGCAGGAGCACTTCGACAGGCTGCGCAACCCCGTCGACGAGTGGTCGGCGACCCGGGACGTGTTGATCGTGGCGCAGGTCACGGTCGAGCGTGACTGGGCGCTGGTGGGCCGGGACCGCAACCTGTCCAGGCTGCTGCGCATCGAGGGCGAGCCGGCGCCGGGCAGTTCGCTCAAGCTCGGCCAGAAACCGTTCCTGCTCTATGACGCGCCCTACCCGCCGCTCGCGCAGACCGGCGAGCCCGGCTCCCGGCTGGCGCACGAGCGCACCGAGATCACCGGCCTGGTCGATGAGGCCACCGGTGAAGAAGTGCTCTACGTCACCGAGAAGCTCGGCCGCGGCGTCGACGCCTACGACCAGCTGCCGATGGCGCTGTCCCCGGCCACGCCGCCACCGCCCGGCACGCAGGTGCCGGCGATCGCCGAGTGGGGGCAGCGGGTGCTCGACGCCCTGCCGGCCATGCTGCCGGATGCGGCCCTGGACGTTCTGCGGAGGGTGCCGCCGCGGCGCTCGGTCTACTTCGACAGGCTCAGCACGGCGTCGACAAGCTCGACCAACGAATCGCTTCCACCGGTGAACGGCGACATCACCACCGCCATCCGCGACAGCCTGCTCAGCATCGACAGGTCCTACCTGGCGGTGCAGGGCCCGCCCGGCACCGGCAAGACCTACACAGGCTCTCGGGTGATCGCCGAGCTCGTGCGCGATCACGGCTGGAAGATCGGCGTGGTCGCCCAGTCGCACGCGACAGTGGAGAACATGCTCAGCGCCGTGCTCAAGGCCGGGCTCGCATCCGGGCACGTGGGAAAGAAGGCCAAGGCGGGGGAGGAACCGCGGGAGAACGGCTGGATCGCGCTCGCACCCACCGGCTTCGCCGAGTTCACCGGTCAGGCCGGCGGCTTCGTGCTCGGCGGCACCGCCTGGGACTTCAGCAACGCCGCCCGCATCGAACCGGGCTCGCTCGACCTGCTCGTGATCGACGAGGCCGGCCAGTTCTCGCTGGCCAGCACCATCGCCTCCGCGGTGTCTGCGCGGCGCCTGCTGCTGCTCGGCGACCCTCAGCAGCTGCCGCAGGTGAGCCAGGGTTCGCATCCGGAGCCCGTCGACGTATCCGCGCTCGGCTGGCTCACCGACGGGCACGATGTGCTGCCGGCCGAGTTCGGCTACTTCCTGGCCAAGAGCTGGCGCATGCACCCCGCGGTGTGTGCGCCCGTCTCCAGGCTCTCCTACGAGGGCAAACTCGAGTCCCGGGCCGCCGCCCGGCACCTCGACGGCGTCGAGCCCGGCCTGCATCCGCTGCCCGTGCCGCACACCCTCAATTCCACCTCGTCATCCGAAGAGGCCGACGCCGTGGCCGAGCTGATCGGCTCGCTGCTGGGCCGCCCCTGGACCGTGAACGGTGAGAGCACCCCGCTCGGCCAGCACGACCTCATCGTCGTCGCCCCGTACAACGCGCAGGTCGAGGTGATCCGGCAGCGGCTGGCCAGGGACGGCTGGCACGAGGTCAGCGTGGGCACCGTCGACAAGTTCCAGGGCCGGGAGGCGGCCGTGGCCATCGTGTCGCTCGCCGCATCCAGCGCCGAGGAGGTGCCGCGCGGGCTCGAGTTTTTGCTCCTGGCCAACCGGCTCAACGTGGCCATCTCCCGCGCGCAGTGGGCGGCGTACCTGCTCTATTCGCCCGCGCTCACGGATGCCCTGCCCCACAACGCGGGCACTCTCGCGCAGCTGAGTGCCTTCATCGACCTCGTCGAGGGGCCCGCTGTCTAGCGCTCGAGCTCAGCCGCGAACCGCTCCGGCAGCACGACATTGGCGCCGACCTCCGCGAAAAACGGGGCGACCTCGGTGGGCGTGTAGCCGGCGATGCCGCAGCCGATCTCGGTCACCAGAAACCTGAGCTCCGGATGCTCGGCCGCGAACCGAACGAACCCGGTCACCTCGTGCTGCAGTACCGCCAACCCGCTCATGCTGTCGATCGCATACGACTGACCGTGCAGCCCGTGGCCCTGGCCCCAAACCGCGCCGAACCTCTCGTGCGCCAGGGCGGCGGCACCGGCCGCGTGCAGCCCGGTCGCGTTGGACCCGAAGACGAAGACCTCGCCGGGTTCGAGTCGGGTGATCCGCATGGCTCAGACTCCTTTCGGGGCCCCGGGGTTGAGACGGTTGGTGGGGTCGAGCTTCATCAGCAGCTGGTTCGAGATCGCGTCCAGCTGCGCCACCTGCTCGTCGGTGAGTGGGTCGATCACGTTCTCCCGCACCGTGCGCACGTGCCCGGGCGCCGCGGCTTGCACGACGGTCCAGCCCTCCTCGGTGAGACTGGCGTTCGTCGCGCGCCGGTCGCTCGGACACGGTGTGCGCTTGACCAGGCCACGGTCTTCGAGCCGGCGCACCACGTGCGAGAGCCGGGGCAGGCTGGAATTGGTCATCGAGGACAGCCCGGTCATTCGCAGGGTGTGGTCGGGCGCTTCGGAGAGCATCGCGAGCACGTAGTACTCGAAGTGGCTCAGGTCGGAGTCGCGCTGCAACTGGGAGTCGAGCAGCCCGGGCACCAGCTCCACCACCGCAACGAAGCGCAGCCAGGCGTGCAGCTGGGCCTGGTTGAGTCCCTGCACGGCGGGCGTTTCGTTCGTGTCCATGGGGATAGCTTATCAAGCAGGTCCCGCTTTGGTTGACGCGACAACTAAAAGCCGGTACGTTACTTGTATCAACAACTAATTATCCGCCGCAAGGCGAGAGGGAGTATGTCATGACGAGCATCAGCATCATCGGAGCCGGCAACATGGGAACCGCCATCGCGACGATCGCGGCGAAGGGCGGCGCTTCGGTTCAGCTGCTGGCACAGGACGCCGAGAAGACCGCGGCGGCGGCGGCTCTGGCCGGCGAATCCGTCACGTCGGGAGTCGCCGGTGATGCCCTCACCGGTGAAATCGTAGTTCTGGCCCTGCCGTACCCGGCGGTCGCCGGGGTGCTGGCACAGTACGCCGGCCAGCTGGACGGCAAGATCCTGGTCGACATCAGCAACCCGCTGGACTTCGCCACCTTCGACTCGCTCGTCGTGCCGGCGGATGGCTCGGCCGCGCAGGTGATCGCCGAGACCGTTCCCGGCGCCCGGGTGCTCAAGGCCTTCAACACCACCTTCGCCGCCACCCTGGCCACCAATGGTGTCAACGGCGTCGCCCCCACCACGGTGCTCGTCGCCGGCGACGACGCATCCGCCAAGGACGCCCTGATCGCCCTGCTGATCGCCGGTGGTGTACTCGCCCTCGACGCCGGCGCCCTCAAGCGCGCCCGTGAGCTCGAAGCCCTCGGCTTCCTGCAGCTGACCCTCGCGGCCGGCTCCTCCATCGGCTGGACCGGCGGCTTCGCCCTCGTCAAGTAACCCCGAGGACCCTATTCGAGTAAGCCCCGGATGTCTTCGGGGGTGAGGGACTGTGCGAAGACCGCGTCGTCGTCGAGGACCGCCTCGACCAGCTTGGCCTTGGACTCCTTGAGCGCCATCACCTTCTCCTCGATGGTGTCGGCGGCCACCAGCCGGTAGACCATCACGTTGCGGGTCTGGCCGATGCGGTGGGTGCGGTCGATGGCCTGGTTCTCGCTGGCCGGGTTCCACCAGGGGTCGAGCAGGAACACGTAGTCGGCCTCGGTGAGGTTCAGACCGAAGCCGCCGGCCTTGAGGCTGATCAGGAACACCGGTGCGTCCCCGGCCTTGAACTGGTCGATGACGCCGGGCCGGTCGGCGGTCGAGCCGTCGAGGTAGCTGTACCGCACCCCGCGGGCGTCCAGACGGGCGGCCGCCAGGGCGAGGTAAGAGGTGAACTGGCTGAAGATCAGGGCCCGGTGCCCCTCGGCGATCACCTCGTCGAGCTGCTCGAACAGCGCGTCGAGCTTGCTCGAGGGCACTCCGGCGTACTGGTCGTCGACCAGCGAGGCATCCAGGCTCAGCATCCGCAGCAGGGTGATCGAGCGGAACACGATGAACCGGTTGGCCTCGAGGTCGTCCATCAGTCCCAGCAGCTTCTGCCGCTCGCGCTGCAGGAAGGTGTCGTAGATCTCGCGGTGTTCGGGGTCGAGGTCGATGCGCAGCACCTGTTCCTGCTTGGCCGGCAGGTCCCTGGCCACGACATCCTTGGTGCGCCGCAGCATCAGTGGGCGGATGCGCCGCCGCAGCCGGTCGATCAGCTCGCGCTGGGAGCGCACCTTGCGTTCGGCCGGGCGCAGGTACTCCTCGGTGAAGCGGCGGGCCGAGGGGAACAGGCCCGGCGCCACGATGGCGAACTGCGCCCAGAGTTCGAGCAGGTTGTTCTCCAGGGGTGTGCCGGTGACGGCCAGCTTGAAGGGCACGTTCAGGTCGCGGGCCGCGCGGTGCAGCTGAGAGGTGCGGTTCTTCACGAACTGGGCCTCGTCGAGGATCAGCCCCGACCAACCGTGCGCCTGGTAGGCGTCGAAGTCGAGGCGGAGCAGCGCGTAGGAGGTGACGAGAACGTCGACGCCCTCGGCCTGGTCGGCCAGGCTGCGGCCGCTGGTGGCCTGGGTGCTGGTCACCGAGCGCACGCGGAGGCCCGGCGTGAACCGGGCCGCTTCAGCGAGCCAGTTGGAGACCACGGAGGTGGGCGCCACGACCAGGAACGGCCGGCGGGGCTCCGCAGTCTCCGCAGGCTCGTCGGCCGGGGTCTGCACGGCGTGGCTGAGCAGCGCCAGCACCTGCAGAGTCTTGCCCAGCCCCATGTCGTCGGCAAGGATGCCGCCCAGGCCGTGCTCCCAGAGGAAGACCAGCCACTCGAATCCGGCCAGCTGGTACGGGCGCAAGGTGGCGGTCAGCCCGGCCGGCAGCGGCGTGGCCCTGGGCAGGGCCGCGGCATCCGCGGCACCGCGGTCGAGGGCAAGCAGCCCGCCCACAGCGGCCCGCCATGACACGGCCTGCTCGGTCTCGTCGGCGAGGTCCTCGAAGTCCGACCACAGGCTGGCCTGGTGCCGATTGATGCGCAGCCCGGTTTCCCATTCCGACAGCGCCCTGGCCTCCTCGATGAGCTCCCGCAGCCTGTCGAACACCGGCTGGGTGAGCGAGAGGTAACTGTTGTCCACCAGGAGCAGTTTTTTGCGCCCCTTCGCGAGCGCCGTGAAGATCGGGTTGAACGGGATGCTGCGGCCGTCGATCCGCACGATCACGCCGAGGTCGAACCAGTCGCGCTTCTCGGTCTCCACCGTCGTCACGATCAGCTGCGGGGCTCCGGTGAGCTCGCGGTAGTCCGGCTTGTCGCCCACCAGCTGCACTCGCACCCCCGCGATCGTCTCGAGCCTGGGCAGGGTTCGGTCGGTGTACTCAGCGGCGGGGAGGCCCTTGAGGGTCACGGTTGGTGCGTCAGGATCGGCCGGCGCCGACAGGTCGGGCACGGCGGTCGTCACCCGGTCCAGCACCTCGGTCTCGGCCTGCTCGTCGCGGTCGCCCTGCCACTGCCAATCCAGCCGCACCGCCTGCTTCGGCTCGAAGCTCACGGTGTGCACGAGCACCGGCGGGGGCGGCGGCGGGAACTCGATGGAGGCATCCGTGCTGACGATCGGCAGGCTGCGGCGCAGGGTGGGGTAATACTCGCGCAAGAACTCGTCGACCTCGCCGGCCGGCACCACCAGGCCGGGCCGCACCGCGGCCCGGTCGCCGGTGCCGCCGAGGAGTCGGCGCTGTTCGGCGCTGAGCGGCTCGAGGCTCGGGGCCAGCACGATGGCGGGGTCGGCGCCGAGCCTGTACGCGTAGACGCCGTGGTCGCCGAGTGCGCCGGCGTCGCCGACCGGATGCCGGTGCCCGTCGATGCTGAGCACGGGGGAGAGGGTCAGGGCCTCAGTAGTCTGCACCGCATCGAGCAGCACACTCGCCGTGGCGGCCACCGTCACGGCAGCGTCCTTGTGGCTGCCGGTGAGGCCGATGCCCAGCCGCTGGGCCTCGGCGAGCAGGTGCCAGAGCAGGGGGCTCTCGAACTCGTCGAGGTAGAGCCACTCAGTGTCCTGGCCGTTGTAGACCGGCCGGTCGACCCTGTGCAGCGGCACGAACTGGCAGAACCAGCGGTGCTGCGCCACATTGAGGTTCTGCCGATTGAGCTGGTAGCCCACGTTGCTCCAGGTGATCGTGGACTTCACCCACTTGCCGGAGTCGCTGCGGAGGACCGGACGCACGCCGAGCCGGATGGCGCCGGTCCTGGCCCGGCCGGCCGAGGCACGCACGGCGGTGGCCCCGCGCCAGCGGTCGTTGCTGCGCGGGGTCTGCTCGCGCAACTCGAAGAGCAGGCCCATGGCCGTGCGGGCGCCGTCGCCGGGCTCGGCGACGGGCGGCAGGGTCGGCTCCGCCGCGGCCGGGCCGGTCAGGGCCTCAACGGCCGACTTCCAGTCGGCGGCGCCAGGCGACGGCGGGGTGGGCGGCATGGCTCAATGGTCTCACGCACCCGCCGACAGCCGGGCCGGGGCGTCCGCTCAGGTCAGCGGGAAAACGATCCGGGTCTGCCAGGTCGCGGGGTCGGGATTCGTCTCGGGATCGCTGAGGTATTCCTCCCACATGTCCATGCCGGGGGTGAGGTGCTGCTCCCGCAACCAGGCGGCGATCTCGTCGTAGGTGCGGGTCATCCCGTCGTACGGCCCCGTGTAGACGCTCGCGATGGCTGATCCGGCCGGCAGCTCGGTCACGACGACATCGGCCGTGCCGTGGGCGGGCCCGGCGATGGGGAAGCCCGCCGTGACGTCGACGGTGTCGGTGGGCATGCCGTGATACAGCGCCAGCGGCGGCCCGGCGGGCGTCAGCCCCTGGGCGGCCATGGCCGCGGCGGACACCTCGAAGGCCCGCCCGAAGTACTCGGTGAGGTCAGCCATCTTCACGTTCTCGTGTACCCCCAGCAGGGTGCGCGGTTCAAGTTCGACCCTGTCGATCTGCATGGTGTGCTCCTTCGCTCGGGGTCACTCTATTCCCACTCGCGCGCCGGGCACACCCGCAGCGGCCGGCTACCGGATGGCCCGCATCCCGGCAGGCAGCGCCGTGCGAGCGTCGAGCCAGCGTTCCAGCTCCGCCGCGGGAATCGGGCGGGACAGCTGATAGCCCTGGGCCACGTCACAGCCGAAGCGTTCCAGTTGGTGGAGCACCTCCGCGGTCTCCACGCCCTCGGCCACGATGCGTATGCCCAGGCTGTGGCCGAGGTGGATCGAGGAAGCGACCAACGCCGACGCCCTGTCGTCGTCGAGCATCGGGATGACGAAGGACTGGTCGAGCTTGAGTTCGTCGATCGGCAAGTCCCGCAGGTAGGCGAGCGAGCTGTAGCCGGTGCCGAAGTCGTCGACGGCGATCAGTACGCCGGCGTTCCGCAGGCGCAGCAGGATGTTGCGGGCGCGGTCGCGGTCCACCAGCAGGAATTCCTCGGTGACCTCGAGCATGAGGGCGGAGCCGGGCAGCCCCCGGTCGGTGAGCATCGAGGTGACCACCCCGGCGAGCTGGTAGTCGGCCAGCGACCGCGACGACAGGTTCACGGCCACTGTCACCGTGCGCCCCTGGGCCTGCCAGAGCACGGCCTGGTCGAGGGCGAGTTCGAGGACCACCCGGGTGAGGGTGCGCATCAGGCCACCGTTTTCGGCCACATCCAGGAACGCGGCGGGGTACAACAGTCCTCGCGTGGGGTGGTTCCAGCGCACCAGTGCCTCGACGCCCGGCACGGTGTCGGTGGCCAGGTGCACCTTGGGTTGGTAGTGCAGCACGAGCTGGTTCTCGGCCAGCGCGATGCGCAGTTCGTGCAGGGTGCGCAGGCGGGCCTCGTCGTTGCTGTCGTCGCCGGGGGAGTAGACGTGCTGGCCTACCCGGCTGGACTTCGCCGTGTACATGGCCATGTCGGCCTTGCGCATCAGCCCGCTCAGGTCTGAACCGTGCTCAGGTGCCAGAGCGATGCCGATGCTCAGCCCGACCTCGAGGCTGAGGCCGCCGATGACGATGGGCCGTGCGGTCACCAGGCGTAACCGGCGAGCCATGGCCGTGGCGCGTTTGCGGTCGGCGTGGTGCAGGTGAACAGCGAATTCGTCGCCGCCGAGCCTGGCGAGCAGATCACCGGCCTGGAGGGCGGCGGAGAGCCGGGCGCCGATCTGGCCGAGCAGCTGGTCGCCCGCTTCGTGGCCGAGGCTGTCGTTCACTTCCTTGAACCTGTCCAGGTCCAGCACCAGCAGGGCGCTCGGCCGGGCGTCGACGTCATGCAGCCGGGCGGCGACATCCACCGCCAGGGCGCGGCGGTTGGGCAGGCCGGTCAGGTCGTCGGTACGTGAGAGCGAGTGCAGCTGGCGCTGCCTGAAGGCCAGCGGGATCGCGGCCAGTGCCAGAGTGCCGCCGGCGAGGCCGACGGCCAGTACCGAGACGTGGGTCTGGCTGGCCAGCAGCAGCACGGTCAGGGCGGCGGCCGTGGCCGACATCGGGGCCGCCACCGAGGTGGCGGCGTAGACGGTGCCGTCGGCGACGGCGGTGATCGACGAGTGCCCCGGCAGGGTGCGGCGGCGCACCGAGGCGAGCACCCACGCTGTGATGAGAGCGAAGCCGATCGCCCATGCGCCGGTAAGGCCCGATCCGATGAGCACCGACTCGACCTGCGCCTGCCCGGCGTAGACGGTGTCGGCCCCCGCGAAGAGCAGCAGACCGGCGGTCAGCAGTAGCCCGGAGCGACCTAACACCCGGCCCGGGATCGCAGCGACGCCGGCGAGGGCCGCGATGAGCAGCAGGTCCAGCACCGGGAACGCCATGCTGAGGAAGACGGTCACCGAAAACGGGCCGCCGGTTTCCAGGGCGGGGGAGAGCAGCACGGCGAGCACCGAGGCGGCGCCCAACGCGCCGACGGCGCTGTCAAGGAGCACCGGCCAGGCCTGAGCGCGCAACCCACGGTGGGCGATCACGGCGAGCACGCCCACCATGAAGACGTAGAACATCAGATAACAGGTGTCCGCGAGCGAGGGTATGAGTTCGGCGCCGGCATCGTCGGGCAGCAGCCTGTACGCGGTGTCACCCACGGCCAGTGCGGTCACCGCTGCCGCGGCGAGGAGGATGTCGGGCCGGGTGAGGCGTACCCGGTTGACGGCCAGCCAGACCAGAACCACGGCTGCCCAGTTGCTGAGCACGGCCAACCAGCCGTCAACGAGCGGGTTGGATCCGACGCCGTGGAAAACCAGGTCGATGAGGTTGACAAGCAGCACCACGCCGATGCCACCGAACACGACGTAATCGGCACGCGACAGCCGCGGTCGAGGACGCGGGATGGCCGACACAGACGTCACTGTCGAGTCCCCCCTCCGAGACCAAGTAGCTTGCGGACACACTGCCGCGACCTGCTCACTTTACTGGGTCACACACCGTCGCCGACCAGGTTCCCCCCATTCGGCCATCGGCAGGCTATGCAGTACCGCCGTCTGCGCCGCTGAGGGAGGCGAATTCGCCCTCACCAGACGGATGCGCCCCGGCCGCGTCAATCAGCCAGGCGTAGTCGAAGGCCCGCTCGCGCCAGCCGGCGTAGCGACCCGAGACGCCGCCGTGGCCGGCGGACATCTCGGTCTTCAGCAGTGCATCCGCCCCCACCTCGCGGAGTCTCGCCACCCACTTGGCCGGCTCCACGTAGAGCACCCGGGTGTCGTTGAGGCTGGTGACGGCGAGGATCCGCGGGTAGTGCGTCTGGTGCACGTTCTCCAGCGGTGAGTAGGTCTTCATGTAGGCGTACACCTCGGCGTCGTGCAGCGGGTCGCCCCACTCGTCCCACTCGATCACGGTGAGCGGCAGGCTCGGGTCGAGGATCGAGGTGAGCGGATCGACGAACGGCACCCCGGCGAGAATGCCGGAGAACAGGGACGGCGCCATGTTCGCCACGGCGCCCATCAGTAGTCCGCCGGCGCTGCGGCCCTCGGCGACGAGCTTGTCCGGCGAGGTGTAGCCGCAGTCGATGAGGTGCTCGGCGCAGGCGACGAAGTCGGTGAACGAGTTGCGCTTCTGGTGGGTCTTGCCGTTTTCGTACCAGAGCCGGCCGAGCTCGCCGCCGCCGCGCACGTGGGCGACCGCGAAGATCATGCCGCGGTCAAGCAGGCTGAGCCTGGAGATGCTGAAGGACGGGTCGATGCTGATCTCGTAGGAGCCGTAGCCGTAGAGCAGGGTGGGGGCCGGGACGCCGGGCTCGACGAGGTCGGAACGGTAGACGATGGAGATGGGTACCCGGGTGCCGTCGGCGGCAACGGCCCATTCGCGGCGCTGTTCGAACAGGGTCGGGTCGTAGTGGCCGAGCACCGGCTGCTGCTTGAGCAGGCGCAGCTCGCCGGTGGCGACCACGTAGTCGTAGACCGTCGAAGGGGTCACAAAGCTTGTGTAGCCCAGACGGATGGTCGGCTGGTTCCATTCGGGGTTGCCGCCGGTGCCCACCGAGAAGAGTTCCTCGTCAAAGGTGATCTCGGTGAGGCCGCCGCCGCGTTTGGTGGCGTAGGCCACCCGGGTGAGGCCGTCTTTGCGATATTCAACCACCACGAAGTCGCGGAACGCGTCGACGCTTTCCAGGCGGATGCGCTCGCTGTGCGGCAGCACCACCCGGCCCGGGTCCTTCGGATCGGCGGCCGGCACGCTGACGAGCTCGAAGTTCACAGCGTTGTGGTTGTGCACGATCAGCAGGCGGTCTTCGCCGTCGATGACGGCGTGCTCCACGTCGTACTCCACGTTGTCGCGCCGCGGCCAGACCACCGTGAACTCGCCGGTGGGGTCGGCGGCGTCAAGAAGGAAGGTCTCGCTGGTGACGCTGGAGCCGGCCTCGATCATGAGGTATCGGTTGCTGCGCGAACGGCCGACGCCCACCCAGAAACGCTCGTCGGGCTCGGTGAACACCGTCACGTCAGCCTCGACCGAGGTGCCGACCTCGTGGCGCCAAACCGTATCGGGGCGCCAGGCGTCATCGACGGTCGTGTAGAACACGTATCGGCCGCTCGGGTCGAAGAGCGCGCCGGCGCTGGTGTTCGGGATTTCGTCGGCCAGGTTCTCGCCCGTGGCGATGGTGCGTATCCGCACCGTGTAGCGCTCGTCGCCCTCGATATCAACGGCGTAGAGCAGGGTGCTGCCGTCGTCGCTCACGTCGAAGCTGCCGAGGGAGTAGAAGTCGTGGCCCGCGGCCTCGGCGTTGTCGTCAAGCAGCACCTGCTCGCCGGGCAGGCCGGGGGCGGCGTCACCCGTGTGTGCGCCGGTCGAGTCGGTGCCGGTCGCGTCTGTGCCGGTCGCCGGTTCGATGACCGGGGGAGTCCAGTCATCCGGACCCGAGATGGGCGCGCGGCAGTGGATGCCGTATTCCTGTCCCTCCACCGAGCGGGTGTAGTGCCACCACTGCCCACGGCGCACCGGAACGCTGAGGTCGGTCTCCTGGGTGCGGTCCTTGATCTCCTCGAAGATCTGCTCCTGCAGCAGCTCAAGATGGCTGGTGCGGGAATCCGTGTATGCGTTCTCGGCAGTGAGGTGCGCGATGACCTCCGGGGCGTCCTTGTCGCGCATCCACTCGTAATTGTCGACGAACACATCGTTGTGGTGGATGCGCCGCGTGGGCTTCCGGGCGGCGACGGGAGGAAGGTTCATGAACTCAGCGTAGCCATCTCGTCCGACCATGTCCCGTGGAACTCCGCAGCAGCAGCCGCCGCGCGCGGGATTCCTGTTCGGGGGGTGCCCTGAACCGCCGTCGACGCCGCGCTGGCCTCGTCGAACCAGCCCCGCACCCCGTCCCCGACAACGCGCCCATCCCGTCGGTCGAGCTTGCCGAGACCCCGCACCCCGTCCCCGACAACGCGCCATCCCCGTCGGTCGAGCGTGTCGAGACCCCGCAACCCGTCCCCGACAACGCGCCATCCCCGTCGGTCGAGCGTGTCGAGACCCCGCAACCCGTCCCCGACAACGCGCCCATCCCCGTCGGTCGAGCCTGTCGAGACCCCGCGAGCCATCCTCTGCAGTTAGGAAATGTTTTCGATACCCGTTCCGGAACTTGCTGACATTTCCTCGCATATAGGTGCGATTCGTGAGAGAATGGGGGTATGGACGACGAGCTGGATAGTGGCTCCACCGCACCGACGGGAATGACTCCCACCGGTCCGAACCTGCACGACTGGAACACCGGTCTGGCCGGTCCGGATCCCCTCCCGGCACTGGATGCCACCATTTTCACCGACACGACCGACACTTCCACGAACACTGCGGCTGGCCCCACCAAAGGCTCGCCCCGTCCCGGCCAGATTGGTCGGGGCCGCTCCAAGCCGCGGCCCGAGTGGCGGGATCCGGCCGAGCTGCCGGGGGTGCAGCGCGCGCATACCGGTGCGTTCGGTCAGAAGCTCCAGGCCCTGGATGATGCGGCCCGGACGGTGATGGCGGTGATGGATTCCATTGATGTGAACGCGTTGAGTGACCCGGAGGTGGTCGCGTTGACGCAGATGGTCGAGCGCACCGGTCGGCCGGTGGATGCGGCCCGGGTGGCCACGGCGACCGTGGTGGGTTACCGGTCCCGCATTGGGCTGGGCGCGGAGTCGTTGGCCTGGCGGTTGGGGGCGTCGCACCAGAATGATCTGCTGATCGGGCTGACCGGCACGTCGGTGCCGGAGATGAAACGACGCGTGAGCCTGGGTGAGAAGGTCGCTCCGCGGATGTTGGGCGGCATGGTCCTGGAGCCCGAGTTCCCGTTTGTGGCCGCGGCACTGAGCGCCGGGGAGATCGGTCTTGATGCGGCGGAGAACATTGTGAAGGGTTTGGCTGACTACAAGGTGCACGGCCGCTTCGATGCGGACCAGTCGCTGGTGGACGGCGGTGAGGCCGAGCTGGTGGAGTCCGCGACCGGGTCCGTGTTCGGCCGCACCCCCGGACCCGGCGACAGCGCCACCGCCACCGCCACCGCCACCGATGCCGATGACGCCGACACCGGCGCCGGACAAGTCTGCACGGGACCGGTCCGGCGTTTGGGTGCGTCGGCGGGGTTCACGTTCCCGGCGGACCGGATTCGGGAGATGGCGGCGACGTGGCAGGCGGTGTTGAACCCGGACGGGGCCGCGCCCACCGCGGAGATCCTCGAGGCGAAGTCCACGTTCTCGTTCGGCAAGCTCGCCCAGGGGTTGCATCCGTTGCGCGGTGGGGTGACGCCGGAGCTCAAGGGCATCATGCAGAACCTGTTCGACACGTTCCTGTCCGCGCGCAGCGCCCCCGCGTTCCCGTCCGCGGACGAGCAGCAGCGCATCGAGGCCGGCGAACTGGTGCCCGGTGAGATCCTCGACGAACGCGACGGTGGCCAGAAACGTGCCGACATCCTTCGCGGCATCCTGGTCCAGGTCGCCCAAGACCCTCGCACCCCGACCATGGGCGGGATGCCGCCGACGGTGATGGTGCACGTGAACGCGCACGACCTGCACACCGGGGTCGGGGTCGGCTGGATCGACGGCGTCGAGGGGCCGATCTCGATGAAGACGATCAACCAGATGATCGACAACGGCGGCTTCCGGCCGGTCTTCTTCGGCGGCACCGGCGCCGTCCTCGCCCTCGGCGACACAGTCCGCTGCTTCACGCCGCTGCAACGTAGGGCGATCACCGCCCGAGATGGTGGTTGCATCATCCCGGGCTGTACCTGCCCACCGCAATGGACCGAGGTGCACCATGTGACACCGTGGCAGCACGGCGGCCCGACCAACGTCTCGAACGGGGTACTGCTGTGCTGGCGCCACCATCACGGCATCGACAACGCCGGCGGCTGGAAAATCCGGATGGTCCTGGGCATGCCCGAAGTCAAAGCCCCACACTGGATCGACCCCACCGGCACCTGGCGCACACCACCCCAACACCGCGCCCACGACCCGAAAACCCGACGACAGAACGAGTAGAGCCACCGCCTGAGAGTCCGCCGGTCGCGTGAGCCTGTCGGCACTCGTGCAATTACCGCCCGCCAACCGGCTTCGTTAGGGTCGAAGGAGAAGCATGACAGTGACCACGAAGGTGCTTCGGAAAAAGGAATCACCATGACGACCTCCGAAAACTCGGCCGGCACCATTGGCGAAAGGATGGCCGGCGCTGATATCGAGGCCGATCTCCAGAGCATTTTGCAGGCGGTTCCGGAGCCTGCTGCCGAGAGTGAGGCGCACGCCGTGCTCGGGCGGGTCTTTCAGGGCGTACTTTTCGACATGGACGGCACCCTGGTCGACTCGACCAAGGCCGTGAACCGGTCCTGGCAGCAGTGGGCCGACGAAATGGGTCTGGGTGCGCTCTTCGCCGGCGTGCAGCATGGCCGTCCGGGCCGCGAGATGATCGCCGATCTGGTCCCGGCTCACCAGGTTGAAACGTCGTTCGCCCGGGTCAACGAGCTCGAACTCAGCGACACCGACGACATCACCATCCTGCCCGGTGCTGCCGAGCTGATGGCCGTCATCCCCGAAGAACGCCGAGCGATCGTGACGTCCTGTCCTCGGGAGCTGTGCCGCACCCGTCTCGCATCCGCCGGATTCACGGCCCCGGCCACGGTGGTGACCGTCGAAGACACGGTCAAGGGAAAGCCGGCGCCCGATCCGTTCCTCGAGGCCGCCGACAGGCTCGGCCTCGACGCCCGCCAGTGCGTGGTCGTCGAAGACGCTCCCGCCGGACTCGCCGCGGGTCGCGCAGCCGGCTGCGCAACCATCGGCGTTGTCGGCACTCACTCGGCCGACGAACTGGACGCCGACCTCGTTGTGTCCAGCCTCGACCGCCTGAGCATCGAACTGCACGATCACGGCGTGGTCTTTGTTCTCCAGACCGAGCCGAGGGAGTAGACAGGACACATGACAGGGCGAGAGCAGACCGAGATCGAGCGCAAGTACGACGTCGAGGGGTTGCGGCCCGTTCCGTCGCTGCAGGGGCTCGACGGCATCACCGCCGACCCGGCCGAGGTGCCTTTTGTGCTCACGGCCGTGTACTACGACACTGCCGATCATGACCTGGCCCGCCACCGCATTGTTCTGCGGCGCCGTGAGGGTGGCGGCGATGCCGGCTGGCACCTCAAGATGCCGGCTGCCGAGGGGCGCATCGAGGTGCACTGGCCACTGGACATCGGCGACGCCGACGGTACTGAACACATCCCCGACGAGGTACTCGAGCCCGTTCGCGCGATTGTGCGCGACCGGCCGCTCACCCCGCTGGCCCGGGTGAGCACTGTGCGCACCACGGTGCGACTCACCGACACCGACGGTCAGGCTCTCGCCGAGATCGCCGACGACCTCGTCTCCGCCTCCGATGTGCGCGGTGGAACGTACCGCAAGTGGCGCGAATGGGAGCTCGAACTTCTGGATGGCGCTCCCGACACCCGCAGGAAGCGCACCAGACTGCTCGATTCGGTCGAACAGGTGTTGCTCACCGCCGGAGCCACCCCGTCCACGAGTGCGGCCAAGATCGCTCGTGCCGTGGGCGTGGAGTCCCTGACCGAGCTCGACGGCGCCGAGGTGCTGCCGGGGCTGCTCCCCGCCCCCGCCCTGCAGCAGCCGGACTCCGCTGGTGCCGTCGTTGTCGGAGCGCTCCGCGACCTGACCGCGACCCTCGTCGACGCCGATCCCCGGGCGCGAGCGGATGCCCCGGACGCGATCCATCACATGCGGACCACGGTGCGCCGCCTGCGCAGCGTCCTCGCGGTCTACGCGAGGTTGTTCGACAAGGCCCCGGTGAAGGAGCTGCGTTTCGAGCTCAAGCACCTCGGAGTCGAGCTGGGTCGAGCCCGCGACGCCGAAGTGCGCGCCGCCCGGTTGGTCGACGAACTTGCCGGCGTCGCCGAATACCCCACCGAGGATGCGCGAACCCGGCTCGTCGGTGGAGCCCGCCGGGACTACGCGGAGGGCCTCGCCGCGGTGCGGGAGTATCTCCTGAGTACGCGTTACTACCGGCTTCTTGATGCCCTCGAGAGCTTCACGGCCTGGCCGCCGATCACCCCGAAGGCGGAGCGTCCCGCCGCCGCCGAGATCAAGCGGGACCTCGGCAGGGCCGTCGCCGCGCTTGAGCAGCTCACCGCCACGGTGTCCGACGCGGATGAGCCCGAGCCGGCATTGCACGAGGTGCGCAAGGCCGCCCGCCGGCTGCGTTACGCCGCTGCCGCCGTGGCGTCAGCCGCCCCCGTGGCCGAGGCGACGGCGACGAAGCCACCCACAAAGAAGTCGGCCGCCAAGAAGTCGGCCAGGACGGCAGCGAAGAAAGCGGCCGCGAAGCGCGCCCACGCTGCCGCCCGATTCGCGAAGCTCCGTCGGCGCTACGCGCACGTCGCCCGGGCGGCCAAACCGCTGGTGAAGCGGCTCGGCGACCGGCACGACAGGCTGCTCTACATCGAGGAGCTCGGCCAGGCCGCGCGGGCGGCCCACGAAAGCGGTGAGAACACCCTGGTCTACGGCTTGCTCGTAGCCCGGTCCGAGCGCAGCGACGCCACGGTCCCCGTTGTCCTCGACGACACTGCTCGATCGGTGCAGCAGCTCAAGCGACTCGTCGGCGGGCTCTGAGCCAGCAGGGACAGAGCGAGCCGGACTACCAGCGCTCTGCGGACGACGCTGTGATGATCTGCAGCAGGGCTGCGCGCAGCTCGTCGGCGTTCTCGAGCGGCGGAAACACGTCGGCCTCGAGGGTGCGGGCCTGCTGCCACGCGGCGGTGCCCGCGTCGGTGCGGGTCACCAGGTGGCGCCGGGCGTCGCGCTCGTCCCGGATGCGTGCCACCAGACCCTCCCGCTCCAGCCTGTCCAGGGTGCGCGACATAGTCTGAGTCTGCACCCGTGCCTGCCGGGCCAGTTCGGTCTGACTTCGGGCTCCGTCGCCGAGCAGGTGCAGCACAATCAGGCCGGCATGGGTGAGGCCGAGGGAAGCGAGGGCTTCGACCCAGGCATGCTCCACCAGCCGGGCAGCCGTGGAAAGCAGTCGACCGTTCGGCCACTGGGCCATGGCATCGGGAGTGGTCACCCCCTCAATGTACTGCTACCGTGAGTTAGTCAGCTAGCTGACCAATTCGCCGCGACGGAGGAGAACCCCATGTCCACATCTCGCGATCTGCTCCGCCAGAGCACCGTCCTGATCAGTGCGATCCTCGCCCTCGTCGGATCGTTCATCGGCTCGGGCGCCGCGGGCGGCACGCCCATCCAGAACGCCTCCGGGGGAGCGCTGGCCGCCGATGCCACTCCGATCGCCCCGGGCGGACCGGCCTTCGCCATCTGGACGCCGATCTACGCCGGGCTGGTGCTCTACGCCATCTGGCAGTTCCTGCCGAGGCAGAAGACCGACCCCCGCCAGCGCCGCCTCGGCTACCCCGTGGCCGCCTCGCTGCTGCTGAACGCGGCCTGGATCCTCAGCGTGCAGTTCGACCTGCTCTGGCTGAGCGTTCCGGTGATAGTCCTGCTTCTGGCTGTGCTGGTCTGGGCGTTCCTCATCATCCTTCACACCCGCCCGCGGTCCCTGCTGGAGACCGTTCTGGTCGACGGCACCATGGGCCTCTACCTCGGTTGGGTCTGCGTGGCCACCGCCGCCAACATCACGGCAGCCCTCGTCGCCGCCGGCTTCGACGGGTTCGGCCTGGCCGCCGATGCCTGGGGTGTCCTGATCGTCGCGGTGGCCGGGCTCGTCGGCGTGCTCCTGGCCGTGGTCGGCCGCGGCAGGCTCACCCCCACCCTCGCCCTCTGTTGGGGCCTGGGCTGGGTGGCGTTCGCGAGGCTCAGCGGCGACCTGCTCTCCACCCCCACAGCGATCACCGCGATCGTGGCGGTCGTCGTGGTGCTCGTCGTCACGCTGGTCCTCCGCATCCGCGCGCCGCGCCGGCTGAACACCACCGCATCGGCCACCGCATGACCGGGGCACGCCGCCGCTGGTTGGGCCTGGTCTTCATCAGCATCGCCGTCGCACTGATCATCGTCGATTCCACCATCGTCAACGTCGCGATCCCCTCGATCATCGACGACCTCGACATCACCTCCACCCAAGTGCAGTGGGTGCAGGAGAGTTACACCCTGGTGTTCGCCGCCCTCCTGCTGGTCTTCGGCACCCTCGCTGACCGCTACGGGCGCCGGCGCATCCTCCTCACCGGAGTAGTGATCTTCGCATTGGCGTCGGTGCTGGCCGCGATGGCCCAGACCGGCGACCTGCTCATCGCCGCCAGGCTGGTGCAGGGCATCGGCGGCGCCATGGTGCTGCCCACCACCCTGTCGCTGATCAACGCCACCTTCCGCGGTCGGGACCGCGGCATCGCCTTCGCCATCTGGGGCTCCACGATCGGCGGTATGGTCGCCGTCGGCCCGCTGCTGGGCGGTTGGCTCACCACCTACTTCTCCTGGCGCTGGGCTTTCGGCATCAACGTGCCGCTGGGCATCCTCATCGTTGCCGGGATCCTGGTCTTCGTCTCCGAATCGCGCGACGCCGGCGAACCACGCCGGATCGACGGTGTCGGCGCGGTGCTCTCGGTGATCACCAGCGCCACCCTGGTGTTCGGCCTCATCGAGGGCCGCACCTACGGCTGGTGGCTCACCGAGACGGCACCGACCCTGGGCGATTGGACCTGGCCGTTCGACCTGTCGATCATCCCGGTCGCCTTCCTCGTCACCCTGGTGTCAGGCACCGCCTTCATCCGGTGGGGCCTCCGCCGGCAACGGCAGGGCAAATCCACCCTGCTGGCGTTCTCGCTCTTCCGCATCCCGTCGTTCCGCAACGGCAACATCGCCGCGCTGATCGTGTCGCTCGGCGAATTCGGCATCATCCTGTCACTGCCGCTCTGGCTGCAGAACGTGCTCGGCTACGACGCCCTGCAGACCGGGTTCGTGCTGCTGGCCCTGGCCATCGGATCGTTCGTGGCCAGCGGCGTCGCTGGGGCCTTGGGCAACCGGGTCTCGCCGCTCACCATCGTGCGGGTGGGCATCGTCGCCGAGATCCTCGGGGTGGCGGGCCTCGGCACCGTCATCACGGTGGACGCGACGTGGCTGTCGATCGTGCCGTTCCTGTTCGTCTACGGCATGGGCGTCGGCCTGGCCACGGCCCAACTCACCGGCGTGGTGCTCGGCGACGTGCCGGTCGACCAGAGCGGCCAAGGCTCCGGAACCTCGAGCACGGCCAGGCAGATCGGCTCGGCTCTCGGCATCGCCGTGCTCGGCACCGTGCTGTTCACCTCGGTCGGGCTGTCCCTGGACGCCAGGCTCGACGAACTCGAGGTGCCGGCGGCGACGAGCGCGCAGATCGTCGATGTCGTCGTCGACAGCGCGGGAGCAGCCATCCCGTCGCTGGATGCCCAGAGCCCGGCAGTGGCCGACGCGGCCCGCGAGGCATTCAGCGAAGGCACCCGCTACTCGGCGTACGCGGCCGCCGGGTTCCTGGTTGTGGGGCTTCTCGCCAGCCTGCGGCTGACGGGCAGGCCCCTCGAACGCGAAGAATTGCCGGTCACGGCGGAGGTCGCCGGGTAGTCCGGTCCCGGGGCGGCTGCGGTTTCTGTACCGAGAGCTCCCCGCCGAGTCGGCCACCGAACGGCCGGCCGTGGTCGGCGTATTCCTCCCGGAAGAACCCCATGCGCCAGCTACCCATCTCGAGGCGGGCGCCGGTGCGCAGAATCTGGCCCGACGACGGGTCATCCGTTCGGGCGCCGCCGCCAACAGGGCCGAGTGCCACGAGGAGATACTCGTCGTTCTCGTCGTGCCGGATCTCGGCGTGCAACGCGTCCAGCCCCTCCAGACGCAGGTCTGCGTCTTCAGCGCTGCCGATCCGGGTCACGCCGGGCAAAAGGTCGAATTCCCGCGGCGGCTGGCCATTCCAGTACTCCGACCCCACCACGAAGATCAGGCGCGGCCGGCCGGCTCCGGGGGCGTAGTGCGTGGTTGTGACGCGCCGCCGGATGCGCCGGGCCAGGGTGGGCACCAGCGGGAACGGGGTCGGGGGAGGAAGCGGCAGCGTCCGCTCCGGTGCGGTGGGCTGCCGCCAGCGCCGCAGCAACGGGCTTACCGCGGCGGTGCTGCCCACTATGAGGTGCGGAGACTTCGTGACCAGACGCTGGGCAAGCGGTGCCTGCACGGCGCCCATCCGTGCGATCACCCCGTCGGGCCCGCTCACCGAGACCACGAGTCCGCGTTCGGCCAGATCGGCGGCGAGGCTGCGGAGGGCCGGCAGCGATGACATCCGAGCACGCACGAATCGTTCGGGATCGCTGAGGAACACCTCGATCTCCAGGCCGTTCGCACGAATGGTGCCGTGGGCCTGGTCCTCGGCCGGTTCACCGTCGGCCGGGTCGATCGAGAAGACCAGATCGATATCGAGCCGGGTGCTGCCCATGGGTCTAGTCGGCCGGGTTCTCGCTCGTGGTCACCCTCAGGGTGCCATTGAGCTTCCAGATTGCCCGTGGCGCGTCTGGCCCGATATCGCGGGGAACCTCGACCGTCATGTCGATGAAGCTGTAGTCGATGACGGCACTCTTGCCGGTCAGGTACGACCACATTTCCTTGCCCAGGTCGGTCCAGTCCTGGATGCTGTGTGCGTCTGGTCCAGAGGCCGGCGCGGGGTCATTCTGCAGATCGGTCATGAGGCAGGTCCTATTCGCTCGTCGTTGAGGATAGGGGACACGATAGCCGGGGCCGGCGGCGCGGAACTGGGTATCTGCCTAAATCACGGCGCACCTGGCAGCACATGTGAAAACAGCCCGCCCGCCGGAGGCGAGCGAGCTGTTTTCGGTGACGCGGGTTCTACTCGGCGTCGAGGTCAGTCTCGAGGATCTTGACGAGGCCTTCGAGGGCCTCATCCGCTCCGTCGCCCTCTGCGCGCAGCACGACGACCTGGCCGTTTGCGGCACCCAGGCTCATGAGCGACAGGATGCTCGACGCGTCCATCGCGTCGTCGGCCGGGTCGCCCTCGAGCGCGATGGTGACCTCGATCGGCAGTGCGCCGACGGCCTCAGCGAAGATCGCTGCGGGACGGGCGTGCAGGCCGACGCGGCTGGCGATGGTGGCGGTACGTTCTGACATGGTTCCTCCTGAAACTGTACGGATTACAACTGTATTGCCCGCGCGATGTGCACACGCCATGAGGCGGCAGCACATCGCACGGTTGACGTGTGGGGCTTAGAGCCCCAGTTCGTCGAGAATGGGCAGCTCGGCGCGAACCCGGGCACGTGCCTCCAGGGCACTCGGGGCAGCCAGGGCGATGCCGGCGAGGCGCTGGGCCTCTTCGACGGTGACCTTCGCCAGCACTGCAGCGACAGCGGCGAGGGCGCGAGCGGTCATCGACAGGGTGTTCACGCCCAGGCCGACGAGCACCACGGCCAGAGCCGGGTCGGCCGCGGCCTCGCCGCAGACACCGACGGGCTTGTTGTTGCCCTCGGCGACGGAGCCGGCCACGGTGAGCTGGATCAGGCGCAGCACGGCGGGCTGCCACGGCGTGTTCAGCGCGGCGAGCGGGCCGAGCTGGCGGTCGGCGGCCATGGCGTACTGGGTGAGGTCGTTGGTGCCGAGGCTCGCGAAGTTCACCTCGCCGAGGATGGTCTCGGCCGTCAACGCGGCGGAGGGAACCTCGACCATGACACCCGGGTTCTTCAGCCCGGCCTCGCCGCACATGCGGGCGAAGTCTGCGGCCTCTTCGGCGGTGGAGATCATCGGGGCCATGACCCAGACATCCGCTTCGGTGCCCTCTGCGGCGGTCGCGACGGCGGCCAGCTGGCGCTTGAGCACGCCGGGCGAGGTGAAGTCGGTGCGGTAGCCGCGCACGCCGAGAGCCGGGTTCGGCTCGGACGCGTCGGTGAGGAAGGGGAGCGGCTTGTCGGCGCCGGCGTCGAGCGTGCGTACGACGACCTTCTTGCCGGGGAACGCGTCGAAGACACCGCGGTACGCGGTGACCTGCTCGTCGAGGGTGGGTTCTTCGTCGCGGTCGAGGAAGCAGAACTCGGTGCGCAGCAGGCCAACGCCCTGGGCGCCGGCGGCGGCGGCCTTGACGGCATCCGCTGCACCGCCAACGTTGGCAAGCAGCGGCACGAGGTGACCGTCGGCCATGACGCCCTCGCCGGAGAACACCGCGAGGGTGGCGGCGTTGGCGGCCCAAGCCGTGGCGGCCTCGAGCTGGTCGGCGTCGGGGTCGACGCTGATGCTGCCGGCGGCGCCGTCGACGTAGACCTGGGAGCCGTCAGCGATGGCTTCCACACCGACCGCGGCGACGACGGCCGGCAGGCCGAGGGCGCGGGCGATGATCGCGGTGTGCGACTGCGGTCCGCCGCCGGAGGTGACCAAGGCCAGCACGACAGCCGGGTTCAGCGTGGCCGTGTCGGCCGGCGCCAGGTCGTCGGCGACGAGAATGAATGGTTCGTCGGAGGCGGGGATGCCCGGTGCGGGCACCCCACGCAGTTCCGCGACGATCCGGGAGCGCACGTCGAGGACGTCCGTGGCCCGCTCGGCCATGTAGCCGCCGAGGTTGTGCAGCATTTCGGCCACGGATGCCGCGGACTCCCAGATTGCCCGCTCAGCGGAGGTGCCGGTGTTGATCAACTTCACGGCGCCCTTGATGAGCATGGGGTCCGCGGCCATCAGTGCGGTGGCCTCGAGAACCGACTTACCCGCTCCGGTGGCGCTGACCGAGCGCTGCTTGAGCTCGGCCTGCACCGCCTTCGCGGCTGCGCGCAGTGTGACAGCGGCATCCTCTGCCGTCGTCGACGAGGCCAGCTGTTCTCCTGCTGGCGGCTCGCTCACGGCTTTGGGCATCTGCCGGACGGATCCTACGATTCGTCCGGGGCTGACCCCTACTCCTGTGAAACTCTGCACGGAACTTCCTCTATTCTTCGGCGTTAATGGTGCCCACTAATGTTAGGCGGTCACCAGGGTGTTGTTCTGCTGGATGGACCCCGAAGTCGGGGTCTTTCGGACGTAGCGCTTGAGCACGATTACCGCTATGGCCGAGATGACGGTGCCGATCAGGATCGCCAGGATGAAGCCCAAAACGTTCTCAATGGCGAAGAACACGAAGATTCCACCGTGCGGCGCCTTCGACGTGACACCCCAGGCCATGGTCAGCGCACCGGTGGTGGCCGCACCGAGCATGCTCGCCGGGATCACACGCAGCGGGTCGGCCGCGGCGAACGGGATCGCGCCCTCGGAGATGAACGACGCACCCAGCAGCCAGGCTGCCTTGCCGTTGTCGCGTTCGACAGGGCTGAACAGCTTGCGGTCGAGCACGGTGGCCAGGGCCATCGCGAGCGGCGGCACCATGCCGGCGGCCATGACCGCGGCCATGATCTGCCACGGCGCCTGGTTGGCCAGCGTTGCGGCACCCAGGCCGGCGACGGCGAAGGAGTAGGCCACCTTGTTGACCGGGCCACCGAGGTCGAACGCCATCATCAGGCCGAGGATCATGCCGAGGATGACAACCGACGCGCCGGTCATGCCGCTGAGCCAGTCGTTCAGGGCGACGGTCAGCCAGGCGATCGGTCCACCGAGCACCAGGAACATCAGTCCGGAGGCGAAGATCGAGGCCAGCAGCGGGATGATCACGACGGGCATCAGGCTACGGAGCCAGCGCGGAACATCGAACGAACCGATCCAGGCCGCCGCAACACCGGCGAGAAGACCACCGACGATGCCGCCGAGGAAGCCGGCACCCATGAAGCCCGAGACCGCACCGGCGACGAAGCCAGGAGCGATGCCGGGGCGGTCGGCGATGCCGTAGGCGATGTATCCGGCCAGGGCCGGAACCAGGAAGCCCATCGACAGGGCACCGATCTTGAAGAAGACCGCGCCCAGGTAGATGGCCAGGCCTCCCTCGGGCAGGTTCCACAGGCTGTTCTGCAGCACCACGTCGTCGGCGACGCCGGTGACGTCGTAGCCGCCGAGCAGGAAGCCCAGGGCGATGAGCAGGCCTCCACCGGCGACGAACGGGATCATGTAGCTGACACCGGTGAGCAGGGCACGCTTGATCTTCTGGCCCATGTGCTCGTTCTCGGACACCGAGTCGGATGCCGCCGCGCCGCCACCGCTGACGCGGCGGGCGTTCGGGTTGTCCACGGCGGCGAGAGCCTCCTGGATCATCTTCTTCGGGTCGTCGATGGCGCGCTTGACGGGGGACTGCACGAGGGGCTTGCCGGCGAACCGGCCCTTGTCGCGCACATCGACGTCAACGGCGAAGATGACGGCGTCGGCGGAGTCGATGACCGAGGCGGCCAGCGGGGTCGCTCCGGCGGAACCCTGGGTCTCGACCTGCAGGTCGATGCCCATCTCCTTGGCGGCTGCGACGAGCGCGTCCGCTGCCATGTAGGTGTGGGCGATGCCGGTGGGGCAGGCGGTGACGGCGACGAGACGGCGGGCCCCGTTGGCCGGGGTGCCCTCGGTGCCGGTTCCGGTGGGCGCCGCGGTGACGCTCGGGGCGGCGGAGGTGGAGTGCGCTCCGGCTGTGGTCGCCGCGGTGACCGGTGCGACGATGTCGGTGACCAGGGTCACGATCTCCTCAGGGGTCTTCGCGGCGCGGAGGGCTGCGGTGAAGTCGGCCTTCATCAGCGACCGGGCCAGCTTCGACAGGATCTTCAGGTGGTCCTGGTCGGCGCCTTCGGGGGCGGCGATCATGAAGATCAGGTCGGCGGGTCCGTCGGCCGAGCCGAAGTCGACCGGCTGGGACAGACGGGCAACGGCCAGCGTCGGCTCGGTGACCGCGCTCGAACGGCAGTGCGGGATGGCGAGTCCGCCGGGGATGCCGGTGGAGGTCTTGGCTTCGCGGGCGAGGGCGTCGGCGTACAGCCCGTCGATCTCGGTGGCTCGGCCGGCTCCGACGACGAGCTCGGCGAGGTGCCGAATCACGGTCGCCGGCGCGGCACCGAGGTTCTGGTCCAAAGCAACGAGCTCTGGGGTAATCAGTGCACTCACTGGTCATCCTCCTTTGGATGTGTAGCAAATGCCGTCACTGTGACGGCGCTGGGGTCGGTTTGGGTCACGGCCGGCACGGTTGAGCCGGGCAGGGATGCGGCAGCGGCGCCGTGGGCGACGGCCTGACGCAGGCAGTCCGGGGCGGATGCTCCGGCCAGGTCGCTGAGCAGAAAACCTGCCAGCGAAGAATCTCCGGCGCCGACGGTCGAAACCGCGACGATCGGGGGACGAGTGGCAAGCCAGTAGCCCTCCGCGGTGACCAGCAGGGCGCCCTGGGAACCGAGGGTGGCCAGCACGGCGCCGACTCCCGCGGTGATCAGGGTCTGCGCGGCGCGCGCGGCCAGGTGCGGGTCGGCCTCGAGGCTGTCCGGGTCTGAGATGCCGGTGAGCTCGGCGAGTTCGTCGGCGTTGGGCTTGAGCAGGTCGGGGCCGGCGCTGATGGCCGCGGCCAGGGGGGCACCTGAGGAGTCGATGGCGACTTTGGGGGCCGCGGCGCCGAAGCGGGTCTTGAGCTCCCGGGTGAGGTCGGCGTAGAAGGTGTCCGGCACCCCGGGTGGCAGCGAACCGGCCAGCACCAGCCAGCTGGCGCCCTCGGCCTTCTCGAGGACGAGCTCCACCAGGGCGGACTGCTGCTCGTTGGTCAACACCGGACCGGGTTCGTTCACCTTGGTGGTGGTGCCGTCCGGTTCGGTGATCGCGATGTTGCTTCGCAGGGTCGCGCCGATCGGCAGGCCGAGGTGCGGGATGCCCTGAGCGGTCAGCGCGAGCAGCACCGGGTCATCCGCGTCTCCGGGCAGGATCGCGAGGCTCTCGATGCCCGAGGCTGCCAGGGCACGGCAGATGTTGACACCCTTGCCGCCGGGTTCCTGATGGGCGTCCAGGGCGCGCTGTACGTCGCCGCGCGCGAGCGGGCCGGCGAGTTCGATGGTGCGGTCCAGGCTGGGGTTGGGGGTGAGTGTGACGATCATGCGATTACGACCTCGACATCCGCCGCGGCCAGGGCTGCGGCAAGTTCAGCGGAAGGGGGAGCATCGGTGATGAGCGCGTCGATGTCGCTCAGAGCAGCGAACCTGACCAGGGTTTCCTGGTCGAGCTTGGAGGAGTCGGCCAGCGCGACAACTCGGCGGGCGGAGCGCACGATCGCGGTCTTCACGGCGGCCTCGACCGAGTCGGGGGTGCTGAAGCCGAAGTCGGCGGCCACGCCGTTGGCGCCGACGAAGGCGATGTCGGGGCGCATGGCGTCGAGCATCTGGGTGGTGCGGGTGCCCACGATGGCCCGGGTGAGGCCGCGCACCCGGCCGCCGAGGATCTGCAGCGAGATGGCCTCGTTGCCGGCCAGCTTGTAGGCGATGGGAAGGGCGTTGGTGATCACCAGGAGCTGGTCGCCGGGGTTGGCCGGCGTCCACTCGAGAAGCCGGTCGGCCAGCAGTTCGGTGGTGGTGCCGGAGTCCAGGATGATCGAGCCCGTTGTGCTCGCAGGGATCATGGCCAGGGCGGCGTCGGCGATGCGGGCCTTCTCGTCGTGGCGCTGGGTCTGGCGCTCTTCGAGGCTGGCCTCGGACATGCTCAGCCGGTCGATGGCCACGGCGCCACCATGCACGCGGCGCAGGTGCCGGCTCAGTTCGAGGGCGGAGAGGTCGCGGCGCACGGTCTCCGGGGTGATGTCGAACCGCACGGCCAGTTCGTTCACGGTGACCCGGCTGCGGTCGGACACCATCTCGGCGATCATCGACTGACGCTCTTCGGCGAACATCGGGCCTCCTCGACGGTGAGAACGCGGCCCGGGGGAGTCGCGCAAAAGTTTGTATTCCTGACTTTAGACCCGTTTGTTTTTGCTTGTCAACATAAACACAGATAAACAAAGATCCCTGAATGCAAGCCGACAGTTCCCGGGGTGAGTGGCGGACTTCCCGCTTTCGCAGACGAAATGAAGGCGGGATGTCCGTGGCGACCTCGACCGGCCGTTCTGGGGCATCGGCTCCGGCTCGCGCCGGACGACCTCGTCGAGCGCGGTGTACTGGTTCTCGGCTGCATTTGAGGGCTATTCGGGTCGCAGGGGTTTACAGCGCGCCAGAGCCGCACTCCCGCTTTTTCGCACGCGCTCGGAATCGCCGCGGGAATCGATGCTCCGGGTGATCATCGTGCTCGCCGGGCTTCCGGAACCCGAATGCGATGACAACGTGTTCGACGAGAACGGCCGGTTCCTGGCCAGGGGTGACCTGGTCTACCCCGAGTACCCGCTGTTGCAGTTCACCGACGACGACCTGCTGGACCCGGCCGCCCTGGTGGCGCGGATCACGCGGCGGTTGCGGGCCCGGGGATGGTGAGTCTTATTGATAGTGCGACAGGCCGCTCAGCTCGCCGCCGTCGGTGAGGAACTCGGCTCCGGTGGAGAAGCTCGACTCGTCACTGGCCAGGAACAGCACCAGGTTCGCCACCTCGGTGGCCTGGCCGATGCGGTGCAGCGCCACGTGGTTCTGCGGCACATCGAGCCCGGCGGTCATCGGGGTGGCGATGGCGCCCGGATGCACCGAGTTGACCCGCACGTTGTACTTGCCGAGGTCCAGCGCGACGGACTTGGTGAGCCCGCGCACCCCGAACTTCGCCGCCACGTAGCCGGGGAGCGCCTCGTAGCCCTGCAGGCCGGCGGTCGAGGACACGTTGATGATCGAGCCCGCCTTCGACCGGATGATCATCGGCACCGCCGCCTTGATGCCGAGGAACACCCCGGTGAGGTTGACCGCGATGATGGTGTTCCAGGACTCCAGGGTGTACTCCTCGATGGGACCGAAGTTCACGATCCCGGCGTTGTTCACGAGCACGTCGAGTCCGCCGAAGTCGTCCACCGCGACGGCGACGGCGGCGTCCCAGTGTTGGGCGCGGGTCACGTCGAGGTGCACGTACCGGCAGGCCTCGCCCAGTTCGGCGACGAGAGCCTTGCCGTCCTCATCGAGCAGATCCCCGATGACCACTTGCGCGCCCTCCTCGACGAGGCGACGGGCCATCGCGGCACCGAGTCCCCGTGCTCCACCACTGATGAGTGCGACCTTGCCGCTGACACGTGCCATGGTGTTTCCTCCATTCGAGTCGACCTTCGACAAACGAGTTCGACGGGGAATGTACACGCGCGGGGCTCTGGCCAGCACTGTCGGTGGCCGACGGTAGCGTGAGTGATATGAAGATCCTGCACACGAGTGACTGGCACATCGGGCGCACCTTCCACACCCACCCGACCCTTGACCACTTGGCGCTCGTGTTCGACGCCCTCGTGGGCATCGTGCGCGAACGCGGGGTCGACGTGGTCGCCGTGGCCGGTGACATCTTCGATTCGGCCACACCGTCCGCCGACAGTTACGCCCTGCTCAGCGGCACCCTGTCGCGCCTTCACGCCACCGGCGCCCGGGTGGTGATGACCAGCGGCAACCACGACTCGGCCACCCGGCTCGGCTTCCAGTCGGAGTGGGCGGGGCTCGCCGGCATCCACGTGGTCACCGGGTTCGACCAGTACCGCACCCCGATCTCGATCGACGACGAACACGGCCCCGTGCACTTCTACGGCATCCCCTTCCTCGAACCGGCCCTGGTGCGCCACCACTACCCCGACGAGCTCCTCAAGACCCACGAACAGGTGCTGGGCCTGGCCATGCGGCAGGTGCGCGCCGACCTCGCCGACCGCGGCGGCCGCTCGGTGGTGCTCTCGCACTGCTTCGCAGCGGGAGTCGCCGCCAGCGATGTGGAGCGCGACATCAGCGCCGGCGGCCTGGACCTCGTTCCGGTGAGCGTCTTCGACGGCCCCGACTACGTCGCGCTGGGCCACATCCACGGTCGCGCGCAGATCACCGACAGGGTGCGCTACTCGGGAGCCCCGCTGCACTACTCCTTCGCCGAGGCCGACAAGCCCCGCGGCGGCTGGCTCGTCGATCTCGATGCGAACGGACTGGCCGAGACCGAGTGGGTCGACCTGCCGATTCCCCGGCGCCTGCGGGTGCTCACGGGGGAGCTCGAGTCCCTCGCTCACGACGACGCCTTCACCTCGTTCGAGAACGACTGGATCGCCGCGGTGCTGACGGACCGGGTGCGGCCGCTGGACGGCATGCGTACCCTGCAGAAGCGCTTTCCGCACTGTGTGGCCCTCGAGCACCGCCCGACCATCACGCAGGCGACCGAGGAGTCCACTTATTCCGACCGGGTCAAGCACAAGAGCGACCCCGAAATCGTGGCCGGTTTCCTGGAGTTCGTGCGCAACGGTGTGGGCCTGAGCGCCTTCGAGCGAGAGCTGGTCGCCGAGGTCCTGGGCGATACCACCGAGGCCACCGTATGAAGATCACCCGGCTGCGCATCGCCGGCTTCGGCCCGTACAAGACCGAGCAGGAGGTGGACTTCACCCGCTTCGACGCCGACGGAATCTTCCTGATCACCGGCAAGACCGGCGCGGGCAAGTCCAGCATCCTGGACGCCATCTGCTTCGCCCTGTACGGCTCGGTGCCCCGGTTCGACGGCAGCGAACTGCGGCTGCGCAGCGACCACTGCGACCCGGCCGACCCGAGCTTCGTCGAGCTCGAGTTCACCCTCAAGGGCGACACCTACAGGGTCTACCGCACCCCGCGCTATGAGAAGGCCAAGAAGCGCGGCGTGGGCACCACCACGGCGCAGCCGGATGCGCGCCTCGAGCGGCTCAGCGCCGGCACCGACGGCACCGGCGACTGGGTGGGCATCGCCGCCCGCCCGGTGGATGTGGGCACCGAGCTCAGCCGGATCCTGCCGTTGAAGCAGGACCAGTTCCTGCAGGTGATCCTGCTGGCCCAGAACCGGTTCCAGCGCTTCCTGCTGGCCAAGACCGACGACAGACTCACCGTGCTCCGCACCCTGTTCGGCACCCTGCGGTTCCAGCAGCTGGAGACCGAGCTGCTCACCCGGCGCAAGGTGCTCGACGACGAGCTGACGCTGGTGCGGCACGAGATCGACGGGATCGTGGCCGCGACCCTGCGCCAGCTGTGGCGCGACGACGACGAAGACACCCGACCCGAGTCCCCGGCCGACCCCCACCTCGGCTGGTTCGACGCGGCGCTCGACACCCTCGATTCCCGGCTGGCGGCCGCCACCCGGCACGCCGAAACCGCCTCCGCGGCCCTGACAGCGGCCACCGCCGAGTACCAGGCCGCCGAGGACCGGCGCCGACGCCAGGACCGCCGGGATGCGGCGGCCCGCACGCTGACCGCTCTCGAGGAGCGCGGGGACGAGATGCTCGGCAGCCGGGTAGCCCTGCGCCTGGCCGAGCACGCCGCCAGGGTCTGGCCGCAGGTGCGCGCCCGCATCGACGCCGACGCCGCGGTCGGCACGGCCGAGGCCACAGCGACCGCCGCCCGGGCCGCCTGGAAGCGGCTTGTCGACGACGACGACGACGACGACGCAGACTCAGCCGATGCCGCCGGCCTCAGCACCCTGATCGACGACAGGCTGCGCCAGCTCGGAAGCCTCGACGACCTGCTCGTCGAGGAACGCAGGCTGCCCGCCCTCGACCAGCAGATCACCGATCTCGAGCGCCGCACGGCCGCCCAGATCGAGGCGCTCGACGCCGCCAGGCTGCTGCTGCTCGCGCTGCCCGAGCGCATCGACGCGGCAACGGATGCCCTCGCCGCGGCGACCCTCGGCGCCGCCCGCGCCCCGGAGGCCGAAGCGACACTGGCCCGGGCCGAGGCTGCACTGGCCGCGGCCGACGACGTGCGCCGGCTGGAAACCGAACTGGTGGGGGTACACCGCGCCGAACGGGAGGCCGTGGCGGAGAACACCGCGGCCGCCCTGCACTATCAGCAGCTCGTGGACGCCCGGCTCGGCGGTTTCGCCGTTGAGCTCGCCGCCGGTCTCGTCGACGGCGAGCCCTGCGCGGTCTGCGGGGCCACCGAACACCCGGCGCCCATGACCGGCGACGCCGCACCCGTCACCGAGGACGACCTCGACGACGCCCGCGACCTGATGAGTCGCCGGCAGGGGGCCGTCGACGCCGCCCGCACTCAGTCCCGGGACGTCGATACCCTACTCACCGCCGCCCGCACCCGGGCCGGCGACGATGATGCCGACACGCTCGATTCGGCACTCCGGCAGGCAGAGGATGCCCTCGCCGTGGCTGCCGACCACCGCGCCAGGCTGCCCGCCCTCGAGGCCGAGCTGGCCCGCCTGCGCGTCGACCAGGCCGAGGCCCAGGCCGCCCTGGCCCCGCTGCAGCTGGCGCGCGACGAAGCCACCGTGCACCTGGCGGAACGCCGGACCGAGCGCGACGGCATCGCCGGCCGCGTCCAGGCCCAGCGGGCCGGGTTCGACAGCGTCACCGAGCGGGCCGGCCGGCTGCACAGCGAGCTCGACGCCGCCCGCGCACTGGCCGACGCGC